>NZ_KV815316.1:383-208284 GCF_001814205.1 Rothia sp. HMSC036D11 | reverse complement strand
TGGGGAGCTTTCGCCCATGCTTTTTTGTGTTTAATGGCGGTTTTTACTAAACAACCCCAACCTACTAGCCCGCCTTCTACGAGCGGATGCAGTAGACAAAGCTATTTTGTGATCTAGTATCTCTAGGGTATCGGTCTATGCCAACCTGTACTAGAATATAAAAGGTGCATTTAGCACCCTGAGATTATCTTCCAAAATTTGTAGCGAAGATTCTGTGTTTGATCCCGCCTTCCCCTTTGAGGAGATTCATGTCTGAGACCCCCCAGTCTAAAAATAAGCAGGGTGCTATTGGTGCTTCCACTGCGAAAAACTCCCAGAAGAGCAACTACCACAGTAACGCTCAACATTCTGATGGGGCTGGGGCAAATCATAAGGATAGCGATGGAGGACGCCGAAACGACTTGAAAAACCCGAATAAATCGCATCGTTTCGGTTTTCGGAGTAAGTCACCTAGGCAGCACGCGTATAAGACAGAGTCTCGGGAGAACGTGCGATCTGTTGACGGTCGAGCGGGTTATCGTCCTGCCAAGCCAAAGGCGCCTGAGATTGACAGTGATGTAACAGGTCGTGAGTTAGACAATGCTACAAGCCGTCAGCTTCGCGCGCTTGAGCCTAGGAATGCTGCTACCGTTGCAAAACATCTTGTTATGACTGGACGATATCTGGAGCTTGATCCCCAGTTCGCGCTTGAGCATGCTGTTGCTGCGTCTCGAAGCGCAGGACGTATTTCTGCGGTACGTGAGGCTGTAGGTGTCGCCGCATATGTCGCTGAAGATTACGAACTAGCATTACGTGAATTACGTACGCATCGTCGCATAAGCGGTTCTCTGGATCATCTTGCGCTCCTCGTAGACTGTGAGCGCGCTCTTAACCGTATTTCTAAAGCTCTTGACATGATAGAGGAAGCTAAACGTGAAGAACTTCCTGCCCCGGTTCGCGTTGAACTCGCCATTGTTGAATCTGGGATATATGCAGATCAGGGCAAAAAATCGCAAGCGATATCGGCTCTCCAAATTCCGCAGCTAAACCCAAAACGGGCTTTCGAATACAGCCCTCGACTCTTCACAGCATATTCCGAGGCTCTAGATAATGCAGGACGAAGCCAGGAAGCAGAGCAGTGGGCACGCCTCGCATTCAGGGCCGAAGCCGCTTTGGGACAGGGTGAGTTCGCCGAGCCTGAGATTTTCGATATTTATGGTGAATCCGAGCTCTTTGAACCTGAGGAACCTGTGCTAGAAGACCTCGAACAACAAAGCAATACTGACGAGGGAACACAGCCAGAGAAGGAAGAGGCATATAGTTCTGACAAGTCAAAGAACTTGGCGGTTGCATCTTCTGAATATGAAACGAAGCCTTCCCAAAATGAAACAGAGCAGTAGAAACTATCTGTTCCTCGCCTGAGGCTACTTGTTTTGTCTATAACCAGAAAGAATTGAACATTATGACGAGCGAACCCCTACTAGCTCAGTACGATGCCTTACTTTCAGATCTCGACGGGGTAGTATACGCTGGACCCTACGCTATTGAGGGAGCGCCAGAAGCCTTGAACCGCGCTGAAAGCAGTGGGGTTCCCGTCGTCTTTGTGACTAATAATGCCTCGCGCTCCGTAGAATCTGTAGCGGCTCACCTGCAAGATTTAGGCGTGCGCACGCAGGCGGAACGTGTTGTCAGTTCTGCCCAGGCTGGTGCTGCTTTATTGGCTCAACATGTGCCCGCCGGGTCTAAAATTCTGGTTACCGGTACTGAAGCTTTAGCAGATTGTCTACGTGCCGTTGGGCTGGAACCTGTATCATCACAGTCCGACAACCCTGTTGCCGTGGTTCAGGGTTTTAACCCGCAACTCAGCTGGGAAGATTTGGCAGAGGCAGCGTACACTCTCGCTGATCAGAACGTCTTATGGGTTGCCACGAACACAGACCAAACTATTCCTAAGGAACGAGGGCAAGCGCCCGGTAACGGTACTCTAGTAGCGGCGGTAGGCATCGCAGCACGCCGTACTCCGATAGTCGCAGGGAAACCTGAAGCCGCTATTTTTGAGACTGCGGCTCAATCAGTAAAAGCCTCAAAGCCCGTTATTGTAGGGGACCGCCTTGACACCGATATTCTGGGAGCCAACAAAGCTCATATGGCGGGTGCACTTGTGCTGACCGGCGTGCAGACCTATCAGGATGTTATATCGGCGGTCCCTGAACAACGTCCCACATATATTTTGCGCACTCTTGATGACTTTTTCGAACCATATCCACAGATCGAAATTCTCCATGAGGACCACGCGATTACAGCGCATGGACCATCATGGACTGCCAAGGTACAGGGAAACAATCTCTATTTAACCGTCCAAGGCTCTTTCGCGCCAGAGGACTTTTCCGGCAGCGATGCGGAAGCAGAAGCCTGGCGCGTAGCCTGCGCTGCCTGGTGGGCGGCGCATCCGGAGCAGGCAGTGACCCCGAATATTCAAGGTCTTCCCGAGGTTTAACTTATGGGTAAGAAACAACAAAACTCTACAGAAAATGCTGATAGCCATGAGTCCCTTGAAGAAGCTGACTACCAGGAGTTTGAAACACAGCTGCAGGCTGTTTTAGCGATGGATCCTGTAGAGCGTATTCGGGCCTATGGAACCTTAGTTGATAATCTCGAAGATAATGTACGTTTCTCCCGAGAACCCGGGGAGAACTCCTAGGTGCGGCTCGATAAATTTCTTGCCGAGCATGGGCTTGTTGCATCTCGTACTTTAGCGGCAAAACTTATTGATGCCGGGTGCGTGAGTGTTAATGGGAAAATTGTGTATAAGGCATCGCAGCCTGTACATCGTGACGATGATGTACTGGTACAAGAAAGCCCTCTTACAGAATATGTGAGTCGTGCCGGGCATAAACTTGCTGGTGCCTTAGATATTTTTACGCACATAACTGTAGCCGGTCGTCGCTGTCTGGACGCAGGTGCTTCTACTGGAGGATTTACCGACGTACTCTTGCGCCGTGGGGCTTCATATATTGCAGCAGTTGACGTGGGTCACGGTCAACTTGTTGAGTCTTTGCGCATGGATCCTCGAGTTGATGCTTATGAAGGTCTTAACGTGCGTTATCTAACTCCAGAGGATATTGGGGGCTTAGTTTCCCTAGTTGTCTCTGACCTTTCTTTTATCTCGTTGACGTTAGTCATAGATGCTCTTGCGCAGGTGACCGAGGAAGATGGGGACTTAGTGCTCATGGTGAAACCACAATTTGAAGTAGGAAAACATCAAATTGGGCGTGCAGGAGTGGTTACAGATCCTCAAGCACATGCTTTCGCCGTGCGTAAGGTGCAAGACTCGGCTCAATCATGTGGTCTTCGTGTGATAGATACTGTGCAAAGCCCTTTACCCGGGCAAGATGGTAACGTCGAATTTTTCTTATGGTGCAAGAAGCAGAAATAACAAACAAACCTTTTTATCGAAATAATATTCTAGAAAATATGTTCCAGTATAATGGGGAATTCGGCTATACTAAAGAAGTAGTCGTGGGATAATTCGCAAATAATGCTTGCTGTGAGGAGGGTAGAACGTGTCAGTAACGGAAAATCGTAAAATTCTAGTCTTTGCGCATACTGGCCGCAAAGAAGCGCGGGATGCAGCCCGCCAGGCGTGTAAACAGCTGCATAGTGCAGGTCTAGTGCCCGTGATGAACCGTTCTGATCTGGAAGCCTTGACGGAAAATTGGGACGATCCGGTGCCTGTGCAGGTGGTACATGAGAGTGTTGCGCTTATTGATATTGAGCTTGGTATGGTCCTCGGCGGTGACGGTTCTATCCTACGTGCTGCAGAAATGGTGCGACATACAAGCATTCCGCTGATCGGCGTGAATCTGGGACACGTAGGATTCTTAGCGGAATCGGAAGAAAGTGATCTGCAAGAAACTGTAGACCGCATCGTCAAGAGCGAGTATGCGGTCGAAGAGCGTATGGCAATCGACATTGAAGTATGGCACGAGGAGAAACGTGTTCACACGGATTGGGCGCTTAATGAAGTAAGTGTTGAAAAAGGCAACCGCGAGAAGATGATTGAGGTCATCATTGAGGTAGATCGTAAGCCAATAAGCACATTTGGCTGTGATGGTGTGGTGATAGGTACGCCCACGGGATCCACCGCATACGCATTTTCAGGTGGGGGACCGGTAGTCTGGCCCGAGGTAGAAGCTATATTATTGGTGCCGCTTTCAGCACATGCCCTTTTTGCACGACCGCTAGTAGCATCTCCGTCTTCTATGGTAGCTGTTGAAATGATGGCTCATGGTGCATCCGGTGTGTTGTGGTGCGATGGACGACGTATGAATGATCTGCTGCCCGGTTCCCGCATTGAGGTGCGTAAATCTGAAAAACCAGTGCTTTTGGCACGTATCCACCCCGCCCCGTTCTCTGAACGGCTGGTTCGTAAGTTTGCTCTGCCTATTCGAGGATGGCGAGGCCCAACCTCTGAGGAGGAGCGTGAGGCGTGTGATGCCGGTGAAAAAAACAGTTCGCAAGATCCTCATTAGTTTATATCTGGTACTCACACGGAAACCGAATGTTTGGGCACTCCAGCAGGAAGTCGGTCAGTGCAATAGAGCCGCACATAGCTTGCGTATGTGGCACGGCTCCAGCCCCTATGCGGTAAGGACTTTAAGGTAGACGCATCGTGATTGAAGAAATCCATATTCGGGACTTGGGCATTATTACTGATGCTCGATTACCCTTGCAGCCCGGGCTGTCGGTTCTAACAGGTGAAACTGGTGCCGGTAAAACTATGGTCGTTACGGCACTTGGTATGCTTCTCGGGGCGCGTAGTGATGCTGCAAGTGTGCGTCAAGGGGCAAAGAGCGCCTTAGCGGAAGCCATTGTGCGCCTACCTCAAGAACATAAGGCTTTGACCCTCGCGGAAGAAGTGGGCGGAACAGTTGACCCGGTAGATGAAAAAACAAGCGAACTTCTCTTAGCTCGCACCGTTAATGCTTCTGGGCGTTCTCGAGCACATGTAGGAGGATGCACCGCGCCTGTCGGTAAGCTTTCAGATATTGGGCAAACTCTTGTAGCTGTGCACGGTCAGTCGGATCAATTGCGTCTCAAGTCTGCCAGCGAGCAACGTCGTGCACTAGACCTTTATGCGGGCGAAAAGCTTTTTGACCTGTTGGAGAAGTACCAGCATACCTATGAGCGGTACCGAGTCGCAGCCGCTGAATATAAAGAGGTTCGTGAGAATTCTCGTGCACGAGCATTAGAGGCGCAAAGCTTGCAGGGGGCGCTTGAAGAAATAGACTCCGTAAACCCACAGACGGGCGAGGACGAAGCGCTTAAGAATGAAAGCATCAAACTGATGAATGTTGAGGCGCTTCGTACCGCAACCGGTGTCGCAGCGGCGGCGCTGTCGGGCAGCGAATATACGGAAGGTACAGAGGCAAATGTACTGAGTCTTCTGGACGCGGCACATACATCTCTTTTGGGACAAGCCGATGCCGATAGCGATATAGAGAATTTAGCTCAACGGGTTAACGAACTTTTAGTTCTGGCGACTGATGTTGCCACCGATATTTCTACCTATTCGACCTCGTTAGATTCTGAAGGGCCTGAACGCCTAGCGCAGGTACAGGAGCGTCGTGCGCAGCTGAAAAATTTGACGCGAAAATATGGTGCAGATATTGCGGAAGTCCTTGAGTGGGCCGAAGAATCTCGTGATCGCCTGACTCACCTTGTTGATGATCCAGCGCGACAGGAATCTCTAGAGCAAGAGCTCACCGACCTGCGTCAGGCTTTAGGAGAGCAGGCAGCTCAGCTTATGAAAGCGCGTCAAGAAGCCGCTTCGCGTTTGGCGGATTCTGTTAGTGAAGAACTAACCGCGCTTGCCATGCCGAATGCTTCTCTTGTTGTTGAAGTTGCCGAGGCAGATAAATTTTCAATTCATGGTCGTGACACAGTGACCTTTATGCTTGCTCCGCATCGTGAGGCAACCCCTCGTCCACTTGGGAAAGGCGCCTCTGGAGGTGAGCTTTCACGCGTAATGCTTGCGTTGGAGGTTGTGTTGGCGGAAGTGGATCCGGTACCTACCTTTATCTTTGACGAAGTAGATTCGGGCGTTGGCGGTAAGGCTGCTATTGAGATTGGTCGCAGGCTTGCAATGCTTGCCCAGCATGTACAAGTTTTGGTGGTAACTCACCTACCACAGGTTGCGGCTTTCGCGGATCAGCATATTCTGGTCCTTAAAAATGATGACGCATCGTTATCGAAAGTACAGGTGCTTTCTGACCAAGAGCGTGTTGTGGAACTCGCTCGTATGCTCGCCGGACATGATCAGTCGGAAGCAGCCCAAGAACACGCGCGAGAGCTTTTACGCGCAGGGGGCCAGCTTGAGTAAACAGGTGCTGAAAAGACAATGGTCATAGCTGATATATCTGGAGGAGTATTCCAAGGATATTCGGTAGTGTTGGGGCGCAGATATTTCTAGAGGCCGTTGTGGTGCAACACGGTATTCAGCGGTAGATAAAGCGTTTATTATGGCGTAAAAACTGCGCGAAATACGGGAAAGAGCTCATTAAATCTAGGGAAGAGAAACGCTCTCGTCCGCTAGTGTTCTATTGGATAGGGGAAAAGAAAATGGTAAGCTTGAATTCCGTGGTGAATGAAAATAATAACGCTCTTAACGCGTCCGCTAACGGTAAGGTAACCCGCCAAATCTTTGTTACGGGTGGTGTTGCTTCTTCTCTCGGTAAAGGTCTTTCAGCTTCTTCTCTCGGTCAGATTTTACGTTCTCGTGGTCTATCGGTCACGATGCAGAAATTTGACCCGTACCTTAACGTAGACCCCGGTACCATGAACCCTTTCCAGCACGGCGAAGTCTTTGTAACTGACGATGGTGCTGAAACAGACCTTGATATTGGGCATTACGAACGCTTTCTTGATGAGAACCTTGACCAATCCGCTAATGTTACAACCGGTCAGGTGTACTCGACCGTTATCGCAAAAGAACGTCGCGGAGAATATCTGGGCGATACTGTGCAGGTTATTCCTCATATCACTGATGAAATCAAAGCACGTATGCGTTACGCCGCCGAAATCGAGAACGCGCCCGATATCATCATCACTGAAATCGGCGGTACGGTAGGCGATATTGAATCGCTGCCCTTTATGGAAGCGGCACGCCAAGTACGCCGTGACGTTGGACGCCAGAACGTGTTTTTCCTCCATGTATCTTTGGTACCCTTTATCGGCCCTTCCGGCGAACTCAAAACGAAGCCTACTCAGCATTCCGTTGCAGCATTACGTGGTTTGGGTATCCTGCCCGATGGCTTGATTCTGCGTTGTGAGCGTGATGTTCCGGAATCGCATCGCGCCAAAATCGGTAACGCCTGCGATGTTGATACTGCCGCCGTTATCTCATGTCCCGATGCCCCCAGCATCTACGATATTCCCAAAACCCTTCATTCCCAGAAGCTCGACGATTATATTCTGGATTACTTTGGCATGACTGCCCCTGAGCCAGATTTCACGCAGTGGGATCGTTTGTTGGATGCGGTGCACCGCCCCTCCGCCGACGTTAACATTGCCCTCGTGGGTAAGTATATCGATCTTCCTGATGCATACCTCTCGGTTTCTGAGGCTCTGCGCGCCGGGGGCTTTGCGAATAATGCAAAGGTCAATATCAAATGGGTCGCTGCAGACCTATGCGCCACCGATGAAGACGCAGACCATCAGCTGCACGATATGGATGCCATTTTAGTACCCGGCGGTTTCGGTATTCGCGGTCTGGACGGCAAGATCGGCGCATTGAAATATGCTCGTGAACATAAGATTCCTACTCTGGGCATTTGCCTGGGGCTGCAGTCCATGGTGATTGAGTACGCTCGAAACGTTTTGAATCTTTCTGACGCATCCTCAACCGAGTTTGACCCGGAGACATCAATGCCAGTCATTGCCACGATTGAAGAGCAAAAGCAGTTTGTGGAAGGCGCAGGTGATTTGGGCGGAACCATGCGTTTGGGCCTGTACACAGCTAATCTGGTTCCCGGTTCACAGGTTGCTCAGGCTTATGGTGAGACCGAAGTGGCGGAACGGCATCGTCACCGGTACGAAGTTAATAACGAGTACCGTGAACAGCTTGAGAAGGCTGGCTTAGTTATCTCCGGTACTTCGCCGGATTCCTCGCTCGTGGAGTATGTTGAGCTCCCCGCTGATGTGCATCCTTACTATGTGGCGACTCAGGCGCATCCGGAGTACCGTTCGCGTCCTACGCGGCCGCATCCGCTTTTTGCGGGGCTGGTGAAAGCAGCTCTCAAGCGTAGCGGTAAAGAGTAAGAACTTTCTTCATAAAAAGTCGCGGACTGCCGATGTAGTCCGCGACTTTGCTCTGCCGAAGGAAAATAGAAACGTCAGCGCTGTCAGCTGATAGCTCTGTCCTTAAGGCTCTGATTCTGGCGACCGTAAGTATGCAAATTAGAATAGGGATATGAACACTTCAGAGAACAAGAATCCGCATCGAATAGACCCTATGTATGCTGATGTGATCGATGCTCCCTCAACGCGAGAAATCCTAAGCCGTGAGGTGCAGTATAGCGGATATGTTCTCCAAGCAGCCGTGGAGCACTATGATCTTGACGGGCACGGTACCACTTTAACGCGGGATGTTATCGACATGCCCGGTTCCGTTGCGGTCGCCGCATTGAACAACTGGAATGAGATTCTGCTTCTGCGTCAGTATCGGCATCCCGTGCGTATGAACCTCTGGGAGGTTCCCGCAGGACTTCTTGATATTACTGGTGAAGACCCTCTTTATGCAGCCCAGCGCGAACTCGCGGAAGAAACCGACCTTGGGGCTCATCGCTGGCGCAGCCTGGTCGATTATTACACGACTCCGGGAGCCGCTTCGGAAGCGGGCCGTATATACCTTGCCCAAGACCTGTACGAGATTCCTGAAGCAGACCGTATAGTACGCAGGGACGAAGAAGCGGAGATTACCTACCGGTGGGTTCCGCTTGAACAGGCCGTACGCCTTGTGCTCGCGGGCCGACTACATAACGGTTTGGCTATTCAGGCTATTCTCGCGTCATATTGCGCAGTCGAGGCTCGGCAAGAGCAACTGCCCTTGCGAGATGCCGCCGATACCTGGGATTTTCATCCTTACTTGGGAGGGCGCCGTATCCGACCCGAAACTTTTAAGCACGAGGAATAATTCGCTATGGTTTCTCAGCACCTGAGCGAAGGAATACATCGTATAAGTCCGCTTGAGCGGGATATTGATCAGTATCTTATTCACCTGCGAGTTGAAAAAGGCAGCAGCGAGAATACGATAGCTTCGTATGCACGCGATTTAAAACGATATGTGGAATTTATGGCGTCACGCGGTATCATTGATGCCCACCGAATTCGCACTGCCGATGTGCGTGCCTTTATGCGTGAACTTGCCCAACCGTCACTGCCGCGTGCGGGGGAGAACAGAGATTCGGGGCATCCCAGCAAAAGCCAGGGAGAAAAACCATCTGAATCTGATACCCGAGCAGAGGAACTCGAAGATACCCTGGAGTCTTTGGCGGTTTCCCTCTACACCTCGGATCAGACAAAGGCTCCTTCAACGAGTACGCGTGATGTCACGCTGCCTCTGCCGCTGGGTCCTAATTCAATTGCACGTACCATGGCTGCAGTTCGTGGCGCGCATAGTTTCTGGCATGCTTCGCGCATCCTGGAGACCGATCCTGCCGCTGCCGTGAAACCGCCTAAAAATGTGAAGCGATTGCCCAAAGCCGTGTCCGTGGAGCAAATGCAAAAGCTCCTTGCCATTCCCAGTCTTAAGACTCCTACCGGCCTGCGTAATCGAGCGATACTTGAGTTCTTATATGCTACCGGTGCGCGCGTGAGCGAGATGCTGGCAACAGATCTGGACGATATACACCTGGGCGAAAAACCCCGCGATGAAAACGGGGAATCTATTGCCGTGCCTGGGTATGTGCGTCTTTTCGGCAAAGGGGGTAAAGAGCGTTTAGTACCTTTGGGATCCTATGCGCAGAGGGCGCTGGAAGACTACATTGTGCGCGCTCGCCCCATGTTTGCTTCACACGGTAAAGGCACCGCTGCGCTTTTTCTCAACGGGCGGGGGAGCCGGCTGGGTCGACAGGGAGCATGGCTTATCCTCAAAGAAGCAGCTGAGGAGGCAGGGCTGAGCTCTGATTTTTCGCCCCACTCTATTCGACATTCGTTTGCGACGCATCTTGTACAGGGCGGCGCCGATATTCGCGTGGTTCAGGAACTATTGGGACACGCCTCGATTGCGACTACACAGGTGTATACCAAGGTTACTCCGGAAGGGATGCTGGAGGTTTACCGTATGGCGCATCCTCGTGCACATGAGCGTACTTAGTAGGTGGTTAGTAGAAGTAGACTGTGGGGAATAGTTGCGCGGAACGACGACACTATGTCTGTATAGCTATGCCGACAAATATGCGTTTAAAGAGAAAATACGCCAATAAGATACTATAATTTAGCTTATTTATACGATTTACACTCTAAAGATGTAATATTTATGCTGTTTGTAACAGACATGTAAATATTCTGTTGCAATGGCATATTTTAGTCAGAAAACACCCGCGTTAATGTTGCCGTAGGTGTAGCCTGTATAACATCCTGAATCCGGAACAATAAAGTTCTGGTCGGTATAGACACACAGCACCGTGCGTCCCCGGCGCGAAAGGAAAGAATTAATGAGTACGGAATCCGCAAAGAAACCGTTCTACAAAGACCCAACCCATATGCTCTACCTCTCGGTGATTGCCGCTGTGATCCTTGGGTGTATCTTGGGAATGACCGTTCCCGATTTTGCAAAAGAGCTGCAGCCCATCGGTACTGGTTTTATCGCTCTCATCAAGATGATGATCGCCCCTGTAATTTTCTGTACGATTGTGCTGGGTGTAGGGTCTATTGCTAAGGCAGCAACCGTCGGCAAGGTCGGTGGATTGGCGCTGCTGTACTTCGTACTCATGTCAACCTTTGCCTTAGGAATTGGCCTGGTTGTAGGTAATATTATCGAGCCGGGAAGCTCGCTGCACTATGACCCGGCAACAACGAAATACACGCTTCCGAATTCGTCTGAAGGACATGGCGGTGATAGCACTGTCTCGTTCCTGCTCAACATCGTGCCGACTTCTTTGCTTTCGGCATTGACAAGCGGTAATATTCTGCAAACCCTTTTCGTGGCGCTTTTGACCGGCTTTGCCTTGCAGAAGATGGGACCGGTTGGCGCTCCTATCCTCAAATTTCTGACCTACTGTCAGGCGCTCGTATTCCGTCTGCTCATGATGATTATGTGGTTAGCGCCTGCTGGTGCGCTTGGTGCGATTGCAGCTGTTGTAGGTTCTACGGGTTCCCGTGCGATATCCTCAATGTTTATTTTGATGGTGGCATTCTATATCACTTGTATTCTCTTTGTCGTAATCGTTCTGGGCACTATTCTCAAGCTCGTAACCGGTGTGAATATCTTTACCCTGTTGAAATATCTGGCGCGCGAATATCTCCTCATCTTCTCAACATCCTCGTCGGAGGCGGCGCTGCCGCGTCTTATCGCTAAAATGGAACACTTAGGTGTTTCGAAGCCTGTCGTAGGCGTTGTGGTTCCTACGGGGTATTCCTTTAACCTGGATGGCACCGCAATTTACCTGACGATGAGCGCCCTCTTTGTCGCGGAGGCTATGGGGACTCCACTTGCGTTAGGCGAGCAGATTTCTCTGCTGGTCTTCATGATCATTGCTTCGAAAGGAGCTGCCGGTGTTTCGGGCGCAGGGTTGGCGACCCTGGCAGGCGGTTTGCAGTCGCACCGCCCCGACCTTGTTAATGGTGTAGGTTTGATCGTGGGAATCGATCGCTTCATGTCTGAAGCACGTGCGGTCACTAACTTCACAGGCAACGCAGTGGCGACGTTACTCATGGGGAAGATTGTTAAAGAGGTAGATATGGATCGTGTTCATGCGGTGCTGAAAGGGGAGATCCCCTTTGACGAATCCACCATGGGCGGCGAACTACACGGTGACCAATACGTGGATAATGCGGTAAGTCAAAAATCTCCCACCAAACAGATGTCCGTTGTAGCTGAACCAAAGATTAAAAATACTGTGACGCTACCGGAAGATCAATAAGTTAAAGTATGCGGGAAGGTGTATCTGTTTCTAGGGGAAAGCGCCTTCCCGCATATTGCAAGATCTGATTTAGCATGAGAATTACATAACGCTGTGGCTTATGGTGAGCGGGGTCTCTAGAATTCCCGAATATTTGGTTTATAGACCTGAACAGAGCGCGATGTAACATAATTCGTACGTAAAGCGAACTCACAAACCTGCTGAGCGGGCGTGTGTGGGGTAACCTTATACATAAAGAGAAAATTCGTTGACGAAGGTGAAGATAAGTTGACCGAAGCACCGGCACAAGAACTCGGACCAACCGGCCGACCCCTACGTGAATACCCCGACCCTGCGCCTATAAGCCAACATGGTCCCGCCCGCATCATCTCAATGGTGAATCAGAAGGGTGGCGTAGGAAAGACGACCTCAACCATAAATCTTGGTGCTGCACTTGCGGAGTGTGGTCGTAAAGTGCTCCTTGTAGACTTTGACCCTCAGGGTGCCCTGTCCGCTGGTTTCGGTACAAATCCGCATGAGCTTGAGCTGACCGTGTACAACGTGATGATGGATCGTAAGGTCGATATTAACGACGTTATTCTACCGACCGATATCGAGAACATCGACCTTCTTCCCGCAAACATCGACCTTTCTGCGGCTGAAGTTCAGCTAGTAAACGAAGTTGCTCGCGAGCAGGTACTCGCCTCAGCCCTACGTAAGGTACAGAATGAGTACGATGTTATTCTGATTGACTGTCAGCCCTCGCTCGGCCTGCTAACCGTAAACGCATTGACAGCATCACATGGCGTTATCATCCCGCTTATCTGCGAATTCTTTGCCCTACGAGCTGTGGCGCTTCTCGTGGACTCTATCGAGAAAGTGCAGGATCGCCTGAACCCAGATCTAGAAATTACCGGCGTTCTTGCGACCATGTTTGACGCCCGCACCATCCATTCTAAAGAAGTGCTTGCACGTATTATTGACGCTTTCGGAGATAAAGTATTTGACACCGTGATTAAGCGAACCGTTAAATTCCCGGATGCTACAGTATCGGCAGAGCCTATCCTCTCATATGCCAGCAACCACACCGGGGCTCAAGCTTACCGGCAGGTAGCCCGTGAACTTATTTACAAGGGCGGAGCCCGATAAGATCCTGGATCCCATGTGCCTTGACACCACCTATAAACCTTGAAGGTATGGTGTCAAGGCACGTATAATATGGGCGGTACATCCCGTATCTTTTATAATCTCGCAGGTTATCCTGCAATCCCCAGTAAAGGAAATCGGTCAACTATGACCAAAAATGTCGCTGCCGTGAGGGTACCGACACCGCATGAGACGTCTGATGCCTCCAATCCGGTGAACGGTGCTGGATTCACGCTTAATTTACCGAATTTTGAGGGCCCATTCGACCTTCTCCTAACACTGATCACACGTCGTAAGCTCGATATCACAGACATTGCGCTTGCTGAAGTAACCGACGAGTTCCTGGAGTATCTGCATGCCCTATATTCACAGGGCACCGAACGCGCATTAGACGAGGCAAGCGATTTTTTGGTAACGGCCGCGACTCTGCTAGAGCTTAAAGCCGCCCGGCTACTCCCGCAGAATCATGAGCCATTGGATCAGGATGTGGCTCTTCTAGAAGCGCGTGATTTGCTTTTTGCCCGGTTGCTTCAGTACCGCGCCTACCGTGAGGTAGCCGCTATTTTCGCTGATCGTTGGCGCGAAGAGACCCAGCGCTTTCCGCGGACCGTGGCGCTGGAACCTGTATTTGTGAAGGCCCTTCCAGAGCTTGTTTTCAAAGGGGGAGTGGAGGAATTTGCGCGTATTGCAGCGCAAGCATTTGCCCCGAAACCTTCGACTAATTTAGAACCGAATCCGGCTGATGTTGCTGAGGAACTGAATGAGCACCTTCACGGCGCCTCAACAACGATTGCACACGAAGAACAATATATTCTGGATGCACTTCTTGCGTGTAAACCGACGGTATCATCGGTAACATTTTCGGCACTGGTGCATGATGCTCAGGGACTTGACATCGCAGTTGTGCGTTTCTTGGCGCTCTTAGAACTGTATAAAGAGGGCGCGGTAGACGTACATCAGGATGCGCCGCTTGCCGAGATTTCGGTACGTGCTACCGAATATGCGCGTGCTTTTGTTCCTGCTGAACCGGCAGTGTCAGCACATGATACAAGGCAGGGCTACAGTCCAGAACATCGCGATAGCGCGGATGATCTTACCTTTTCAGAGAGCGTTAAAAACGCAGGGGAGGAGACCGCATGAGCGAAGAATCCTTCGACTCTGCTGGTAAGACAGCCGTGCAGCAGCAGGGGAGCCGATTTGAGGATGAATTCACCGAGAATGATTTAGCGATGGTGAACCTAGGCTACTGGGACCCTAGTGCCGATACTGAGACAGACAGTGAATCCGGAGAAGAATCTGATCGTAAAAATGCCTCGGTACCCGAGCAGACTTCTACTGACCAGGAACACAAAGCCGAAACTGAGGGCGATTCTGACAAAAATATAACGTCTTCGGATGCTCGGCATCCCGCGAAGATAACCCGGGCGGTTGCCGCTGATGCAGAGGAATTCTCGCGCGTTGAGCTTATTCCTGGGGGCGTGAAAAGCGCTATTGAAGCTATTCTTGCTGTTGCTGATACTCCTGTAAGTGTGCGCGAACTCTCTGCCGCCCTGATTGTCAATGAGCGCAGTATTGAGCACGCTCTTGACGAGCTTTATCGTGAATATAACGGTGACGATTCGGAATATGGTGAAGACACTCCCGCCCACGAGCCGCGTGGTTTTGAGCTTCGCCAAGTTGCCGGTGGTTGGCGGTTGTATTCTCGCGCCGATTTTGCTCCCTGGGTAGCGAGGTTTGTGACCCGTTCACAGAGCGCTACCCTGAGCAAAAGCGCATATGAAACCCTGGCAGTTATCGCTTACCGGCAGCCGGTTACGCGTGCCGCAATAGCCGCAGTCCGAGGAACAAACGCGGATGCATCGGTACGTCAGCTTGTACAGCGCCAGCTCGTGCGCGCGGCCGGTAAAGAGGAGGGAACCGGCGCGGTTCTTTACGAGACTACGGAACTTTTCTTGACAAAATTAGGTCTCAACTCTCTGGAAGAGCTTCCCGCGCTTGCGCCTCTTTTACCTGATGAAACCGAGGCAGCAGTGCTCTCTGACAGCCCCTCTGAACACGGTAATCGTAACTAACCTATCCGCCCGCGGACTAAATCTAGGAAGCGGCGGGCACCAAAATCTTGTGAAAACTTCAGACGAACGACATAAGGAATAAGACTATGACATATGGAAACTCTCGCGGTAAAAACCCCGGGTCGCGGAAACCTCGACCCGGCGCGAAACGTAATGGCGTGGGCGCTAGCTCCTCAACCCGAGGCGGTAAATTTAGCGGCAAAACTTCAGGCGGTGGAAAGCCTAAAGCCGGTACATCAGGGTCTCCACGCGCCGCGCGTAGCCACGGTGCGGGTGCTTCCAAGTGGGATAGGCGGGCACCGCATCGCCCCTATCGTTCCGGTGAAGCTTTCCCGCATGAGCGCGGCGAATACAGGGTAAATAACTACTCTGGGCCACATCGCCCACGCCGTCCCCGTAATGCGCCTGTGGATCATTTTGATTTCTATGATCACGACGGTGTACGCCTGCAAAAATTGATGGCGCAGGCAGGTGTTGCATCGCGTCGTGTATGTGAAGAGATGATCACGGAAGGACGAGTGACCGTTAACGGTGAGGTCGTGACCGAGCTGGGGGTGCGTGTTAATCCTGCCGATGTGATTGTGCAGGTTGATGGTATGACCGTGCAGACTAACGAAAAGCTCATCTACATGGCGTTCAATAAACCTGCTGGCGTCGTTTCCACGATGGAAGACCCCGATGGCCGCCCCTGCATTAAAGATTTTCTACGTGACTCTATGAATGAGCGCGTTTTCCATGTGGGACGATTAGACGTGGAAACCGAGGGTCTGCTGCTTCTTACTAACGACGGCGAGCTCGCAAACCGTTTAACACATCCTTCGTATGAGGTACCCAAAACGTATCTGGTGCAGGTGCGCGGTCCAGTAGAATCAGGTATTGGCGCTGAGCTGAAGAAAGGTATTCGCCTTGAAGACGGCGTATCGAGGGTGGACTCCTTTAAACTTGTGGATTCGGCGCCCGGCCATGTGCTGATTGAAGTGACCATTCACTCGGGCAAGAACCGTATTGTGCGCCGCCTCTTTGAAGCCGTGGGGTACCCTGTGGAGAAACTTGTTCGTGTGCAGATGGGTCCCATTCGTATCGGATCGCAGAAGCAGGGGACTGTTCGTAATCTTTCCAAAGTCGAAATTGGGCATCTGCTTGCTTCGGTGGAGATGTAATGACAGAAACAACTATGACCCCCATGCTGGAAGGACCGGTCCTCGTGGTAGGGGCTGGCCTATTGGGCGCATCTATCGGGCTAGGTTTGCGTGCTGCGGGGCTTGAAGTTTATCTGCAGGATATTTCGCCCACCGTTGAAGCCGTCGCCGAAGATATTGGGGCAGGAACCCGGCTCGATACCCTTGAGCCCGATGAGCGTGAGTCTTTCACCCCGCAGCTGGTAGTTGTGGCTTCTCCGCCGGATATAGCCGGAAAGCTTTGCATACAGGCATTGCGGGAGTATGCGCCTAGCCCCGGATATGCGGGTGCTACCGTGACCGACATTGCCTCCGTTAAAGTACAGCCTTTAGAGCAGGTGCTTGCCTCTGATGCTGATGCTTCACGATACGTTGGTTCGCACCCGATGGCTGGGCGTGAAAAGACCGGCCCGGTTGCGGCGCGTGGGGAGCTTTTTCAGGCGCGTCCCTGGATTATCTGCGAACATGACGATGCACGTATCGAGTGCGTGCGATTAGTGCGCGCCCTTGCGGTAGAGCTTGGCTCTTTCGTGACGACTCTTAGCGCTGAAGAACACGACGAAACGGTTGCGTTGATTTCACATCTGCCGCAGGCTATGAGTTCCCTGCTAGCGACTCGGCTGCAGGAAACTCCCTTATATGCGCTTGGTTTAGCGGGGCAAGGGCTTCGCGATACGGTCCGCATTGCTGCTTCCGACCCCGCACTCTGGGTGCAGATTTTTGCGGCGAACGCAGCGCCTATCGTGAAGAGCCTCTATGGTGTGCGAGAAGATTTAAACCGTTTGATTGAAACATTGGAAGATCCTTCGGCATCGGGCGCCAGGCTTGATCTTGCGCAGCTGATGAGCGAAGGCAACGCCGGTGTGGCGCGCATCCCCGGTAAACACGGCGGAGTTCCGACGGCTTTTGCGACCCTCACCGTTTTGGTTGATGATGAGCCCGGAACTTTGGCACGGATGCTGGCAGATATTGGCGACTTGGGGATTAACCTTGAAGATTTGCGGCTGGAGCACTCCACGGGCGCGCCCGTCGGCATGGCTGAGGTCTCGGTAAACCCGGCAAAACACGACTATTTGGTAGACGGGCTTACGGAACGAGGCTGGAAAGTCGTAAAATAGCTGGCGTTCTTCAGCAGTTACCCCCCCCGTAAGCCTGGATATTCAAGATTATTTTGACACTCAACATGCGGGACCCCTCGCAGACAGAAAGTAATGTTATGCATGAGAACCCTAAACTTACGATCGCGATCGATGGACCGTCAGGTTCTGGAAAATCATCGGTCTCAAAAGAAGTCGCACGTCATTTCGGGTTAGCGTATCTAGACACAGGCGCTATGTATCGTGCCGCAACCTATCGTGTACTTCAACTCGATATTGATCTTGCTGACCAAGACGCTATCGGGAAAGCTGTGCAAGAGATGCCGCTCGTCTTCGGAACCAATATCAAAGAAGAAGAAATTTTGATGGGCACCACCGATATTCGCGAGGAAATCCGCACTGAACGAATTTCTGGTGCGGTCTCTGCCGTAGCCTCTGTGCCTGCCGTTCGTGAATACCTCATCGAGCTACAACGCTGGACGATCAACCACGCGGTCAACGGTATTGTGGCGGAGGGACGAGATATTACAACCGTGGTGGTACCGGATGCGGATGCGCGCATACTGCTAACCGCATCGGAAGAGGTGCGCATGGCACGCCGTGGACTAGAGAACATCGAAAAATCAGGGGAGTCCGGCGACCTTACGCAGCAGATCTCTGAACGCGATACCCAGGATTCTAAGGTAAACAATTTTATGGAAGCCGCCCCCGGTGTAGCCCTGGTAGACAGCTCGGATCTGGATTTTAACGAGACCGTATCAGCAGTTATTAATGCTGTTAATGCACAGGTGAAGGCAAAACGACAGGCATCACGGGATGCCTCTGCAGGGACCGAGACCGCATAAAATACTTGAAAGACAGCGAACATACTAGTGAGAAATTAAAGCTGCTAGGACAAGCCTTAAGCTGGCGTTCGCGCAGAAGAAAGGACGGCGCATGGCTGAGAACGACGCTACCCGCGATGACTACGAAGACAAATACCTAGGCGGCGGAGAAGATGACCTCACCGAACGTTTAGCCGATATTGACGACGAAACCGCAGAAGCGCGTGCGCAGGCTCTTCTGGAAGGACTCGACGACTATGACCTTGATGAAGAAGACCGTGCCCTTCTTGGCGCTTGGGGTTTCGACTTTGACGAAGAAGACGAACAATTCGCCGATCCTGTAGTAGCTATCGTGGGGCGCCCCAACGTGGGAAAATCCACCATTATTAACCGCATTCTGGGGCGTCGGGAAGCCGTGGTAGAAGATAAGCCGGGCGTGACTCGCGACCGCGTCTCCTATAAAGCCGAATGGGTTGGCAAACGCTTTACCCTCGTCGATACCGGCGGCTGGGAGTCCGATGCTCGTGGTATTGATGCGCAGGTAGCGGATCAGGCAGAGATTGCGGTTGAGCAGGCCGATGTTGTCATCCTCGTTGTGGATGCGCGTGTGGGAATTACCGCCTCAGATGAACAGATCGTGCGTATGCTTCGCCGTGTCAAGAAGCCTATCATTCTGATGGCAAATAAGATCGACGATTCCCACCTGGAACCGGAAATCTACAGCCTGTGGTCGCTGGGTATGGGACAGCCCTTCCCGGTTTCGGGTTTGCACGGTCGTGGCCTGGCGGATGCCCTCGATGAGCTTCTAGAGGTTATGCCCGAGCACTCCCAGTATGCGCAGCCGGAGGCTCCGGGCGGACCGCGCCGTGTGGCACTTATCGGCCGTCCCAACGTGGGTAAATCCTCGCTGCTGAACAAACTAGCGGGTTCCGAACGTGCCGTCGTGAACGATCTCGCGGGTACTACACGCGACCCTATTGATGAGGTTATTGAGTTGGGCGGCTACCCGTGGCGATTCATCGATACGGCAGGCATTCGCCGTCGCCAGCATATGGCGAAAGGCGCCGAATTTTATTCCTCACTCCGCACTCAGACAGCCCTGGAACGCTCCGAAGTCGCAGTCGTACTTCTGGATGTTTCTGAACCGCTGAGCGAGCAGGATGTGCGCATCATTCAGACCACGATCGACTCCGGTCGCGCCATGGTGCTGGCTTTCAACAAATGGGATACCCTCGATGAGGAACGCCGCGATATGCTCGAACGCGAAATTGACCGCGACCTGGCACATGTGAAATGGGCTCCGCGCGTGAATATCTCGGCAAAAACCGGCTGGCATAAAGATAAGCTGGTTCCCGCCCTGGAACGCTCGCTGGAATCTTGGGATTCGCGTATCCCAACCGGGCGACTGAACGCTTTCTTAGGTGAATTGGCGGCGGCGCATCCCCATCCGCTGCGTGGTGGTAAGCAGCCGCGCATCCTATTCGGTACACAGGTGTCTTCCCGCCCGCCGAAGTTTGTGCTCTTTACAACCGGGTTCTTAGACCCGGGGTATCGGCGTTTTATCACGCGCCGTCTGCGTGAAACATTTGAGTTCACAGGTACGCCGATCGAAATTTCGATGCGCGTGCGCGAACGCCGCTCTCTCGGGGACCGTCAGGGGAGCAAAGCAAAAAAGGGCGGCAAGGGCTCACGCAAACGCTAACGTGCTACCCAAACGTGAACGAGCATAAGCACCCCACCCTTTATATCTTTGGTGGGGTGCTTATGCTTCCCTTGGCTAATTCGTCGCGCTCATCTAAAAAGGTACGTTTGCGAGTAACTGGGCGCGTTGCTCAGCTGTCATTTTGTCTACCCGCGCATAAGGAAGCCACCGGAAATTTTTGATCCCGGTCTTCCGGAAAATACTTTGTTTGAAAATTCTGACGGCGGGCGCTCGCATGATGTATTTGTATATGGGCAAGGGCATACCGAGCGGGGTTACAAGAACGATTTCGGTATCGTGATTCAGCGTAGTGACAAGCCGGTATTCGCTAGGCTGTGTGTACAGCAGATCTTTGGCGTAGACTTTATCGATAAAGCCCTTGGTCATGGCGGGCATAGAATCCCACCAGATGGGGAAGATGAAGATCAAGCGATCTGCGGATTTTACGCGCGCTTGATAGTCCGCTATCTGACCATTGATAGGGTTACCGCGACGCCAGTTAGCAAGGTCTTCTGCTCGCATGACCGGGTCGAAATCGTCGGCATGTAAATCAAGAAGATCGACCTCGTCGCCGCGTGCCTCAAGTTTATCGGTTATATTCTTGCACAGGGCAGCGCAAAAAGACCGCTGATGGGGGATATTACGCCAAGCCTCGGATGTGTAGGGATGATCGAAAATAATGAGGTTTTTCATGATGCCCTCTCTAAAAATCTGTAGCGTCTGTGAAGAGTCAGTGTGTTTTAACACTGTCATCGCAGTAGCCCATATGCAAGCAGGGCTTTGGCAGAAATCCAAGCATTCTGAAGAGACGCTATGTTCTCAAAGTTCCCTTAGTCGTCTGCGTGGAATATATATTGAGCGGCAGCGAAAAATCCAGTATTTTCGCGTTTTCTAAGTTGCACGGGGTGAGAACCTGGGGTATAGTTATTCGAGTGTTCGCAGGGATTTCCTGGAAACACGGTACATAATAGTGTGATGTACATCGGGTTGTGGCGCAGCTTGGTAGCGCACTTGACTGGGGGTCAAGGGGTCGCAGGTTCAAATCCTGTCAACCCGACGCAGAAGACGCTCTAATCGGTAAAACTATCGATTGGAGCGTTTTTATATTGGGTTTATCGTATATCGCTGTTTTCTGTCTACAACGCCGTTTTTTGTTAAGCTCTGCCGTGGTACGGGTAATCCCCGTCTTGGTTATTGAGCTGCTACTCTCGTATTTTTTTACCGCATCTGAACATTCTTTAGATCTGTGAGGGCGATGTCGCTGCAAGCTCCTTCTTGGATAGATTATTTCGCGAATCAATATCGTTTTTGTCTCGATTCGTATGCTTTGCGTATTATGGCTTTCACTAGGCAAGAATATGCTTTAGGTGAAAGTACAACTATGATGTTCCTGTCTTTGAGTGGGAATACTTGCGAATTATTCTGTCGATAGTGGTATATTTTGGAGTGGATGAGGTGTCTACAGCTGGTCTGCCAAGGTAAATTCCTTGACACTACAAAGAGGTACTGGTAGCGCAGTGTGGAAGCAACATCCGCACACACTGGCTTTCATGGCCAAAAACCACAGAATCGCAGCCGTGGATCTTGGGTAAAAGTTCATGAACCCACGTTAATCCACATTAGCGGTACGCAGTGACCACTAAGAACCGCGTATGTCGCGGAAAGGAAAAACCATGTGGCAGCAGGTATATGACCCGCTCAATTCCACTATGCTCTCAGCACTAGTAGCGGTAATCCCCATTGTCTTCTTCCTCCTTGGACTAACCATTCTCAAACTCAGCGGTATCAAAGCGGCGATTATTTCTCTCGCACTCGCACTCGGTATCGGAATCTTCGTATTTGGGCTGCCAGTAGGCGCTGGAGCGGGCTCAATCCTTTATGGTTTCTTGGCTGGCCTATGGCCTATCGGCTGGATCGTGCTCATGGCGGTGTGGCTATACCGCATTACAGTGCGTTCCGGTCACTTCGACATTGTTCGCTCCTCTATCTCGGCCATCTCCACTGACCAGCGTATCCAGATGCTGCTGATCGCATTCTGTTTCGGTGGATTTCTCGAAGGCGCGGCAGGGTTCGGTATTCCGATCGCAATTTGTGCGGCTTTGCTGGTCAGCCTCGGGTTTAACCCGCTCAAGGCCGCAATGTTCGCGCTGGTTGCTAACGTTTCATCCGGTGCATACGGTGCTATCGGTATTCCGGTCAGCACCGGCGCCGAGAAAGGCAGTATTCCTCTGGCCGAATTATCGGCAAATATGGTTCCTGTGTTGCAGATTTTTGCGATGCTTATCCCAGTGCTCATGGTCGTTATCCAAGACGGGATACGTGGGTTACGCGAAACCGGCTTGGTGGCTCTGATCGTTGGTGCCGTTTACTCTGGCGGACAATCCCTTCTGCTACTGACCTTGGGAAACCCTGAGCTGGTTGATATTATTCCGCCGCTTCTATCATTGATCGTTTTGGCTCTCATCATGCGCGCATGGCAACCCAAGCATATTTTCCGTGAGCCTACCGCTCCCTCCCTGGAGGAAGTGCAAGCACAAGGCGAGACCAAGCATACCTCCGGTGAAATATTCAAGGCTTGGAGCCCATTCATCTACCTGTCCGTCGCAATTCTGCTCTGGTCTACGGTCCTAAAACCGGTATTCGCTAAAGCAGCTAAAGCAGGGGAGAGCGATGGACCCCTAGGTTTCACTAATATCCTTGTCAATGTTCCTGGTATTCATGGGGCGATCGAGCAGGTGGCTCCTATCGCTAAAAACCCGACCCCTGTGAAAGCCGTCTTCACCTGGAATATTCTGGGAGCCTCGGGTACCGCGATCCTTGTGGCTGTTATTATTACCGTGCTGTTCTCCTCCATCAGCTGGAAGGCCGCTTTCGAAGAGCTGGGCGGTGCTTGGAAACAGCTGCAGACGCCCATCATTATGATCTGCCTTGTGATGTCAGTTGCTAACGTGATGAACTATGCGGGTATGATCTCTTCCATCGCACTGGCCGTTGCGACGGTAGGGACGTTCTTCCCATTCTTCTCACCGATTATCGGCTGGATCGGTGTGTTTGTGACCGGTTCGGTGGTTAACAACAATATTCTCTTCGCGGGTCTGCAATCGACTACCGCTCACCAGATCAGCGTGAACCCAACCCTGCTGGTGGCATCAAATACCGCCGGCGGTGTGATGGCGAAGATTGTCTCGCCGCAGTCTATCGCTATTGCGGCTGCATCTGTGGAAAGCTCTGGGCAGGAGTCGAAGATCACCTCAATGGCGATCAAGTACAGCGCCATTTTGCTGGTGCTGACCTGCGTGTGGGTATACCTGCTGTCGCTCGTCGTCCACTAGCACATACCCCCGAATGCGCCAGTCTTGTGCCTCGAACGAGGTATGAGCTGGCGTATTCTGTATGTAAGTGGGAGGAGGTTCCTCTTGTTCATTCTTGAGCCTTGGCTGTCTTACGGATTATGACGATGAGATAGTAGAATTGGTGCTTGATTTACCGACTACCTTCGAGAAAGAGGAAATAACAATGTCTACCTTGGCAAGCGTCGTCACGGTCTTCGCATTCGTGTCCATCGCTATTCACGTGTATATCTGGATTCTTGAGACTTTCCTGTGGACTAAACCTCGGGGTCGGAATACCTTCGGTACCACGGAAGAATTTGCCGAAGCCTCCAAAGAAATGGCTGCAAATCAAGGGCTCTACAATCTCATGCTGGCCTGGATTGCAGCAACCGGCCTGTTAGCGTTCTGGGTTGGTGGTCTGCCTCAAGTTGGCATCGCCCTCATGTTTGCCGGTCTAGGTTCGATGGCCGTCGCGGGAATTTATCTCTTCGCGACCTCACCGGATAAGCGTAAACCCGCGCTGATTCAGTGTGTACCGCCAATCCTATCTCTCGTACTGCTTTTCACGATGGTGTCATAACGCAGAGCTTCACGAAATAAGACCGAGCTTGCAACATGATAGAGGTTTCTGCTTTCGCCTTTCAGTAGGCGGGGCAGGGATCTTTTCGTTTTAACCAAAAACCTTTGTACCTATGAGCCCCGATGCAATTCTCCCTCGGGAGTAAATAAGCCTGATGACCCACGCCGGTGTGAGTCTACTAGGTGCGCATCCACCATACCAATGGCACACATTAAGGCGTAACAGCTGGTTGGACCTAGAAATTTGCCTCCGAGCTTCTTGAATGCTTTCGACATGGTTACAGAGACGTCGTTTTGTGTAGGAACCTCCTCAAGGGTGCTTGGAGTAATAGTGCTTTCGGGAAGGAAAGACCAGATAAAAGCGGGTAAACCAGGTTCAACCCATAACCCGTTTGGGAGGTAAAAACCTGCTAATGACTCGTCTCCAGCAGCTGCACGCTCGCGTAGGTCAAGAGTTAGGCGCGCATTTGAGATAGTGGCACGAATCTTGAGGTTATTCCGAATGATACGTTTATCGTGGAGCAATCGCTCAACGTCATCGTCTGTAAACGCTGCAAGCTTTTCAGGAAGAAAGTTGGCAAAGACTTCCCGAAACACTGGCCTTTTGACTAAGACTGTGTACCATGAAAGACCGGCCTGAAACCCTTCGAGACAAACCCGTTCAAGCATCCCGGTTTCATGGGTGATAGGTATGCCCCACTCCTTATCGTAGTAGTCGCGTTCAAGGTCATGACGTACCCAAGCAGGATATTTTCGGTCTGCACTCGTTTCGACTTTGCCAGAAGCGACAGCGTTCGCAGAATTATCTGACGCCATGACTACCTCCTAGTATCGTAAATATGTACTAGTATAGTATATAAAAATTCAGCTGGAAGGCAACTATAGAATATTATTTCGGTAAAATAGTCGAGAGTCTAAAAGAGTCGGCCCTCGCGAATTTCTGCAGGTTCTTCGAGGCTTAGAAGGAACTGTTTGCGGTCGAGCCCGCCTGCGTAGCCGGTGAGCTTGCCATTAGACCCCAAAACGCGATGGCAAGGGATGATGATTGAAATTTTATTGTGCCCAACAGCTTGTCCTACCGCCTGTGCGGGTGCTCCCGGTCCCACGGCATGCGAAATGGTTCCGTAGGTCGTGGTGTATCCGTAGGGGACTGAACATAAATATTCCCATACCATGAGCTGAAAATCTGTTCCCTCAGGCGCTAAAGGAATTGTGAAGGTTGTACGTTTGCCGGCGAAATACTCCTGCAGTTCGCGAGTGGTGTGCTTAAGGATGCTTGCTGCAGGCGCTGGCTCGCTGTTTGCAGCGATTGCCGAGGGGTCTGGAATAAACTCACCGAGCTCGTCTGGTATAGGAAAATGTGTCTGTTCTTCATACCAAAGCCCGGTAAGAGCTTTGGAGCTTGCTGCAAGATAAAGGTGTCCTACTGGGCTGTCGATGAGGCTGTGCCAGCGCTTTGTTGTGGTGTTAATGGGCTCTTGTGGTGCTTTAGGTTTCTTCTCGCTCATGACAGCTCCTTTGCGTTTTTACTTCCTTAATCATAAACTCTGCCGCGAAAACATGACATAGAAAAACTTTACATTGCATATTACTATATAAAAATATGATATAAAATACATAGTTGTTTTTAAATTTTTTAGTTATTTTGGGTAAAATAAAACTTACACACTCACTCTTTCACTCATATAATTCGGGACCCAAAGATGACTTCCTTGACTTACCCGCAAAAAACTGTGGGCGCGCATACCGTACATTCGGTACCAAACCTAGATTACTGGCGTAATTTAGTTCTTGACTATCTTGATGATAGTGATGACATAAATCTTTATTTCGCTGCGCAAAAACTCAACGTTTTAGTACCTGAAGACCCGGTAGGTTTATATGGACTAGCTTGCGCTCAACGGTATCGAGGGGAACTTAATACCGCATATTTTAATGTTATCCAAGCACGTCGACGGTTGGCATACAATTCCGGGTTTCCCGTAACTTATGAGGAAGCTCTAGAACTTGAAGCAGCTATTGCCGTCGATCTGGGACATATTGCAACTGCGATCGATCGGTATGGGGAACTCATTGAGTTGAACCCCTTAGAACCTAACTATGTATCGGCTCGCGCAAAGTTATTCGATACTGCTGAGAACATGACGGTTAGCGCGCATAAGCGACGGCAGGGGCAGGACGATTCCTCTCTGACTGATGCGCAGACCAGCCTGTTTTTGCGCGCTGCTGAGGCGCACGCAATCGAGTTTGAAGGTAAGCCTGTTTTTGTCTCTTATGAGGCCGCTCTCGATGCAGCCAAGACGCTGGGGCGCATCCGGGATATTCAGAAGGCGTCGCAAAGTCTCAGAACGCGATATGCCGAATTGCAATCCGCTGTTACCTATGCTCTCCGTAGAAATTTTGTGCGTTACCAATGGTGGCAATTTTGTCTTTACGTTCTGTGCGGAATGACTCTGCCAGGATCGGTCATGAACAATATTGCAAAAGATATTGCAGAAAAGGGGAGTGCTGGAGTTTTCTCTGGAATATTCACGAGTATTATGATGATTTCTATCTTTACGCTTGTGGGACTCTATTTTTTCTACCCCGTAGGGCATAAATACAATGCTCGTCGCGTGCGTAAACGTGATGCAAAACTACGTGCAGAGATGCTTGAAGAACCTGAGGGCATCTCTAGTTAACCCTGCGAATCCTGCGATGATAGACTCGTATCCCGTACACTTTCCTGCATATCGTACGCTTTTACCCTACGAAGATGCGGCAAAGTGTACGGGATATTTCTATCCTTCTAGGCGTATCACCTAATCATCTGAGACGCTGACTGATTTTTCGATAGGTTTGATACCCTAGACATGCGCAGTGCTGAAGGGAGTGCGTAGATGCCCATACGTTTTTCTAGCGAGCAGGAAGCCAGAGACTATTCTCAGAGCGTGCCGGTTCTCCCGCTTTCGACGATGCGCGTGAGTATCAGTCCTGATGCTCGTAAACACAAGCGGCTATTTTTTGCCCCGGTTTTATTATATAGATATACAGTTTGAGACCAGCCAAGAGACCGTTGTTATTGGTGGGTATGAGTTCTATGACCGTGCGTTGACCATGTTAGACACTGATCCTGATCACGTGCTTATTGGTGATAATAGGCCACCTTTTCTGATGGGCGGTGGTTTCCCAGGTGTGTATGCAGGAGAACTCAGAGATGCATATCATGTCCCAGAAGATTATTTAGCTTTAACCAGCGCAGATTGTGAACGTATTATCGCGACCGTTGCCCCGAACGAAATTCCTATGCTTCGTACTTGGATGGCTAGACTTGTCTCTTAAAACTCGAATAGCATTTATCTTGTCTTGGGCCGCCCAACTACTCGACGGCGTAGTCTGCCAACGCTTTAAGAAGAGAGCTCAGATTCCGAATAGAGATTGCTGGTTTTCAAATATCCATATCAAGTGTGATGGTGCCGGAGTTGAACTCTGTCAAGATTTCAGGTGCACTATGCGATGACGTGAAAACCTATTGGAGGGGTCTGTTATGGAATCGATGCGCCAGATGATGACGGTGCTCCAGCGCGCGATTCCTGATGCGGGCGTGTGGTGGCCAGCCGAAACAAAATTCGAGATCCTGGTAGGCGCAGTATTGGTGCAAAATACCACGTGGACGAACACCGAAACCGCATTGGCAAACTTGCGTACCCTTGATCTTCTCAATCCTGAAATACTCGCTGCAGCTGATTCGGCTGTGGTACAAGAAGCGATCCGACCCTCAGGATATTGGCGCACTAAAACCGTCTATCTGCAAACCATCACCGATTGGTTCCTCACTACCGATACCCTTGCTGAATCTGTGAGTGATACACAGTTGAGAGTATCGCTGCTTGGGGTGAAGGGCGTAGGTGAGGAAACCGCTGACGACATTTTGCTGTATGCCTACCACCGAGGTGTGTTTATTTACGATGCTTATGCGCGCAGGCTTCTCGCAGCGGCTGGGTGGGGAGATTACACCACCTATGCGCAAGCACGTAAAGCGTGCGATGAACGCATCCGTTCTGAAGCATTGAGCGTTGAAGAGTATGCACTGTTACATGGGCTAATCGTCCAAGCAGGCAAAGCGGCCCGAACCGCGGGAGGATGGCAAATCTATTGGCCTGCCATTGCTGGTAACTAGGGTTGTTCTCATACCTGATATAGACACGTGCTGTAATTACCCCGTACATTTTCCGGTAATTTCGTAGGGTAGAAGCGTACGATATGCGGCGAAATGTACGGGATGCAGTAAAAATATAAAACCCGCACTCTTTTGCATGTCTCGAACAGCGATGCTGTGCGTTTTACGCAAAAGAGTGCGGACTTTATGTACGAAGAAAATTCTTAGGAAGTCGGCACGTCCTCATCCACCCAGTCGAGGGTACGTGCCACGGCTTTCTTCCAGAGGCGGTACTGGCGGTCTACCTCGGACTGCTCCATGGCAGGCAGCCACCGCTTATCCTCAGCCCAGTTTTCGACAACGTCTTTCTCGCCGTCCCAGAAACCGACCGCAATACCGGCTGCGTAGGCGGCACCCAACGCAGTAGTCTCAATAACCTTCGGACGAATCACCGGAACCCCTAGAATATCTGCCTGGAACTGCATCAGGAACTCGTTCGCGGTCATACCGCCATCCACACGCAGCTCGGAAAGCTTCACACCGGAATCGGCGTTCATCGCATCCAACACCTCGCGGGTCTGGAAAGCGGTTGCCTCCAACGCCGCGCGCACAATATGCGCCTTGTTTACATAGCGGGTTAAGCCCACGATCACGCCGCGCGCGTCCGAACGCCAGTGCGGTGCAAACAGACCCGAGAATGCAGGAACCACATAGCAACCACCCGAATCCTCAACCGAGGTTGCTAGTGCTTCGGAATCAGAGGCGTTGGTGAGCATGCCCAGGTTATCGCGGAGCCACTGAATCAGCGAACCGCTCATCGCAACCGAACCCTCTAGGGCATAAACGGGGTCAGCTTCCCCAATCTTGTACGCCACGGTCGTAAGAAGGCCGTTATCTGAGAACACGGGCTCATTTCCGGTGTTCATCAGCATGAAGTTACCGGTGCCGTAGGTGTTCTTCGCCATGCCCTTCTCAAAGCAAGCTTGCCCGAAGGTTGCCGCCTGCTGATCGCCCAGAATACCGGCAATGGGTGTGCCGCGCATCAGACCGGTGGGGCGACCATAGCCGTAGACCTCAGATGAAGACTTGATTTCGGGGAGCATACTCATGGGAATACCCATATCGGCAGCGATCTGCGGATCCCACTCAAGAGTACGAATGTTCATAAGCAACGTGCGGGATGCATTCGTAACATCGGTTACATGTACACCGCCATCAACGCCGCCGGTTAGGTTCCACACTACCCAGCTGTCGGTGTTGCCAAAAAGCAGATCACCGCGTTCGGCACGCTCACGAGCGCCGGGAATGTTATCAAGAATCCACTTAATCTTGGGTCCTGAGAAGTAGGTTGAAAGATTCAGACCCACAACATCGTGGTACTTACCCACGCCATTATCGCCAGCAAGTTCATCGACAATCTCTTGGGTGCGGGTATCCTGCCAGACAATTGCGTTATAGACCGGCTCACCAGTGTTCTTATCCCACACCACCGTGGTCTCGCGTTGATTAGTGATGCCCACTGCAGCAATCTCGTGATGGTTTACCTCACCGTTTGCCATCGCCATTGCAGTGGCTTTACGCACGTTATCCCAAATCTCAACGGGGTTGTGCTCAACCCAGCCTGCCTTGGGGAAAATCTGCTCGTGCTCAAGCTGACCCACAGAAACGATCTTGCCCGCCTTATCGAAAAGGATAGCTCGGGAACTGGTGGTGCCCTGGTCGATAGACATAACGTATTTACGTTCAACATCCAAAGTTGCCGAATGCAAGGAAGTAGTCATGAGTAACCTCACTTAAATGGTTGGGGGGGCGCATGACCGCGCCATAACAAGGAATAATGGGTGATGCCCGCTCACCAAAATATCTTTAAACCGTGTAGTGGTTTCTAAAATCCCAAGACTGCAGGCACGATCAAGCCAGCCAATACGCCACCGATGATGGGGCCCAGAATCGGAACCCAAGAATATGCCCAATTCGAGCCGCCCTTACCGCGAATAGGCAGAACAGCATGGGCCATACGAGGGCCAAGATCACGCGCAGGGTTAATAGCGTACCCGGTAGGTCCACCTAGACTCATGCCGACAGCTACTACAATAAGTGCCACGGCCAGTGGACCCAAGCCGGAAGGAGTCTGTCCGGAGGCAACAACCCAGCCAACAAGTACGAATGTACCCAGAATCTCCGTTACCAGGTTCCAACCATAAGACTTGATCGCGGGACCGGTCGCAAAGATACCCAGACGATTACCGGGCTCTTCATCAAAGTGCTTCTTATAGGCCAAGAACGCGGCAACAGCACCTAGGAAAGCACCAAGAATCTGCGCCACAATATAGATCGCAATGTTTTCCGGAGTTGCTGGAACACCCTTGGTCAAATCTTTACCGGCCGCCGTTAAACCAAGCGTAACCGCCGGGTTAAGATGCGCACCCGAAGGCCCGGAAAGATAAACGGCCGCAAAAACCGCAAATCCCCAAGCAAAAGTAATGACAACCCATCCGGCGTCCTTCGCATATGATTTGGGGAGTGAGACACCGGCGACCACGCCAGCGCCCAGAAGAATCAAAATGAACGTTCCAAAGAGCTCGGAAGCAAAAAGCCCAAGATGTGTAGCAACACCATTATCTCCCACCAGCAGGCTTACCGCCTGTACGGGAATGGTTGCAGCCAAGAGAGACATATTTTTCCTTTCGTCGCCGTACAAGACATCCGCCCTAGGACACGTTACCGGGTAGTCCGGTCGCGCCATTGCGGATGCGCCATGACGGTGCGTTTGTGAGGTAGAGGAATCTCACGGAATACAACATATCGTAGGATTCCAAAATTATGGGTGGTGTGCCTGCTGGAAAAATACTAAATCAAACAGGCATACCATGCAGGATACGGCAACGATAAATGCCGTATCCTGCGGCAGTATTGAGCGAAACTCTGAGCTTCGCACAAGTTTTAGTGGTGCTGCACGTTGAGCTTCCTGCGGGGAGCCACCGGGTCTACAGCCACAATCTTGGCAGACGCCTCAGCATCGGTAGAAGTGGACTCTGCCTCGCGAATAGCTTTTACCCGTTCGGTGTAGAGCGCAAGTTCGCGCGCGACCTTCGCATCATCCCAGTTGAGCTCGGATCGCATAATCTCAAGGATTTCGGGGGCAGCAGCCAACCCGCGATCACGTTGTTCGAGGTCAAGACGCACGCGGCGAACCAGTACATCCTCGAGGTGCAGGGCGCCTTCGTAGCGAACAGCGAATACAACGTCGGCGCGTAAGAACTGCGGTGCATGTTTAAGAGGTTTGCCAAGATCCGGATCAGCATCAATAAGCGCACCAAGATCTTCAATCTGCGCGCCATAGCGTTCCAGAAGATGGGTAATACGGTCTTCATCCCAACCATAGCGTTGCGCGTAACGGTCACGGCCCGCCTCAATAGCGCGATATCCCTCGGCACCCACCAGCGCGATAGTCTCTGTCACTGACGGACGTTCCTGTGCACGATCACCGAGTGCAAAATCAACCGCATCCGCCGCCATTACGCGGTAGGTAGTCAGCTTGCCGCCAGCAATGGCACTCATACCGGGGGCAACCTCCGTGACAGTATGTTCACGAGACACCTTGGTGGACTGTGCGCTATCACCCTTAACCTTCGGCTGCAAGAGGGGGCGCAGCCCCGAATAGGTACCGATGATGTCGTCGTGGGTCAGTGGATTAGCAATCAGCTTATTCGCCTGCTCCAGCACATAATCAATATCCTGACGCGTTGCTACAGGGCGCTCGCGATCCTCGGTATATGGGGTATCGGTCGTACCAATAATCCAGTAGCGCTGCCACGGGATAATGAAAAGCACTGATTTTTCGGTCTTCGTGAAAATACCGCTGGTAGCGTGGATGCGATCACGCGGCACCACAATATGAATACCCTTAGAAGCGAGCACTTCAAGGCCAGCATCCGGGTTAGCCAGAGATTCGGATTCTTCGGTCCAGACTCCGGTGGCATTAATAATATGCTTAGCTTTGACTGTGAGTTCCTGCCCGCTTTCAAGATCGACCAGTCGCGCGCCCACTACCTTACCGGAGGCATCTTTATCGATGCCTACCACTTGGGTGCGTGAGGCAGCCAGGGCACCATAACCGCTGGCGGTGCGAACAACATCAACCACCAAGCGGGCATCATCTACACGGGCATCGTAGAACTGAATAGCGCCAGTAAAAGCGGAGTCTTTGATATCTGGGAAGACTGTTTTGGTGCCCTTTTTTGTAAAGTGACGCTGCGAAGGAACTCCCTTTTTACCACGCGAACCGAAATATGCGAGAGCATCGTACATGCCAATGCCGATAGCGGAATAGGAGCGCTCAATGACCGGCGTCTTCAATGGCCACAAAAAGGGCTGCGCGCGCACAAGATGAGGTGCAATTTTTTCGAGCAACAGACCGCGTTCCTTGAGAGCCTCGGTTACGAGTTTGAAATCTAGGTTATAGAGGTAACGTAGGCCACCGTGAATAAGTTTTGAGGACCAAGCGCTGGTGCCCGCAGCCCAGTCTCCGGCCTCCACAATACCCGTACGTAGGCCGCGAGTCGCCGCATCAAGGGCAATACCGGCACCAGTAATGCCGCCGCCAATTACCAGAACATCAAGTTCAGTACCGCTGCTCATCTCAGCTAGGGCACGTGCACGGGATTCTGTTGTTAGGTGCGAGAGTTGCGCAAATTGTTGAGAGCTCATAGGTATCTTTCTTCTTGTGAGTATGGAGGCCGGACTACCTGCCGAACCGAGGACGTATTGCTCTCAAGTAAAACTTAGTGATGAAATAATTACCAAGTGGAGTGAACGGATTTTCACTTAAGGTTAGGAACGAATGAACGAACGACTCAGTCAAACCTATGAGGTCGCGCAGCTGTATTACATCCAAAATCTCACAATGGATACTATTGCATCCCGCCTAGGAGTTTCACGCGCAACTATCTCGCGTTTACTCAAAAATGCGCGCGAGACAGGCATGGTGCAGATTCGCCTCGACGACTCGTATAGAACCCGACATGAGCTCGAAAAACGGTTGGGGGAGCGGTACAAAGTTCGCGTTACTCTTGTGAATACCAAGCAGGACGCTACCCCAATCGCTAGGATGAGCCAGGTTGCGCGTTCTGCCGCGCAAATTCTTGATTCGCTAGTCGATAACGGCACGAGTATTGGGGTGGCCTGGGGAGCAACCCTGACAGAGGTTTCGCGGCATCTACCTAAACGACCACTAGAGGGAGTGAGCGTGGTGCAATTAAATGGGGCAGGGAATGCGCATCATTCTGGAATACCATATTTAGGCACGCTACTGGGACGCATGGTAAGCGCTTACGATGCTTATATGATTCATTTTCCGGTGCCCGCATTCTTTGACTTTGCCGATACCAAAGCTGCGATGTGGCGCGAGCGGAGCATCCAGGCGACACTGCAGGTACAAAGCCGGGTTGATGTAGCGGTGTTCGGTATTGGTGCTTTTGGAGGTGCTATTCCCTCACATGTGTACTCGGGCGGGTACTTTGATGCGGCTGAACAACGCTTACTGCGTGAGCAGGGAGTGGTCGGCGATATCTGTACGGTGCTTCTGCGGGAGGACGGAAGCTGGAATGACCTTGAGATTAACCGCCGAGCATCCGGCCCCAGCCCTCAAGAGCTTTCCCGCATTCCTCGTCGTATATGCGTAGCCTCCGGAACGCACCGTGCGGCAGCGCTAAGAGGAGCGCTGCGTACGGGCGCTATTACAGACCTGGTGCTCGACGAAAAACTCGCCCGAGCCGTGATGGAGAAATAGTGTTTAGGTTTCTTGTTATGAGCCGAACGCTTCTTTAACGGCGTGCTGAAGCGCATCACGAACCATTACTAGGGCCGGATTCTTCGCGGACTCTGTGCGCACTGCGGTAAAGATCTTGCGTGAAGGCTTACCCGGAAGATCTACTGTGCGAATACCCTTTGTGTTAGATAGGCTTGAGAGTACGAATCCTGGCACTATAGTGGTTGCGCATCCTGAACGCACCAAGTTTGCATTAGTGATCATGTCGTTTGCGCTGTACCGAATATCTGGTTCGAACCCTACAGTGCGGCACTGATTGATAGCCCATTGGCGCGATGTATTCTGCTCCATCTCAAGAACCCAAGGCAATTCGTTAGCCTCTTTGAGAGATTTGATGCTGGAATCTTCGGGAACGATAAGACTCAGGGGATCCTCTACCAAAAGCTCAGAGTGCAGGTCTGGATACTCGGGGATAGGGTGGTGCGGATAAGCCTCTGAAAGAACCATGTCGTACTCGCGGCTTCGAGTGAGTGAAGTTCCCGTCTCTGGGTCGATCTGTAGAACGTGCAGAATTAGACGCGGTGCATGTTCTTCGAGGTATTTGATAGCGCGGGGCAGAAGCGCAAAGGAAGCGGATTGGAAGATCGCCAAGCGCACGGTTCCTGCTGGTTCTCCTGCAAGGTTTGCTACTGCTGTCTGCATGCGGTCTATCTCGCGCAATATAGTACGAGCACTATCGACCATGACAAGACCGGCGTTCGTGAGCTGAACGCGCCGCCCAACACGTTGTAATAATGCTGTACCTGTATCTTTTTCGAGGTTTGCAATTTGCTGTGACACAGCAGATGGGGTCAAGCTGAGAGCATCCGCAGCAGCGATAATGGTGCCGCGTTCGTGAATCTCCAGAAGCATTTGCATACGCCGGATATCAGATACAGACATAAAGTCTCCTTAAATTAGCGCGGTCGTGGTTGGTTTAGTGGAGTAAGGGTGCGCTGTTCGCATAGGTCTTGCTGCCTCTCATTTTGCGGAGTACTAGGCTGCCTGATGCGGTATCTTAAACCACCTTAAGCTTTTCTTCATGGTATCGAAATAGGTACTTTCTGTGTCGCAGAAACGACGGACGCAACGATAAAGTTTTCATAAACATTTTGGGATGTCATTCTCTTGTAATAAATGAACTCTGTTCGTTTTGTCCAGTACTAAGTACTGTATTTTGATTGCAAACAAGTCGGGTTTAAGGCCGTAAATCTTTAAGATTTAAAGTGCTTGTTGAATGTTGGATGAGGTGGGGTTGGATGGTAGTTGTTTGGCTTGTAGTGCGCTCATGCCCTTCCGCCTATTTCATGGGGTTTAGTGGGGATTTGCGGCCGTCAAAAATATTTAGATATTCTAAAACATTATTGGCAAAAACATTCAGTTTTTCTAATGAGGTATTCAATACCCTTTTGTGGTGAAATAGAGACATCAATACGCTTCGTGTGCTTATAGCACACCGTAGTTAGTTAGGAGTCAAGGATGACGCATCCTTTCGCATCTGAGCATTACCAGAAATTGGCTCAGGACGCTCGTGCACTCGTTCGTCAATGGGTGACTGAGTCTCAGTCCATTAAGCCAACTTATGCTGCCAAGCAACTGGCTGGTGTTTTGAAAGACCCAAAGGGTCTGCCCTTTACCGTTGGATTTGTCGATGGCGTCATTCGCCCTGAGGACGACAACGTTTCGGGTCGTAACCTATCTCGTATTTCTGGTCTAGCTCCTTCCTTCTTGCCGTGGTACATGAAGTCCGCCGTTGGCTTCGGCGGTAAGCTGGCCGGTAAGGTGTCGTGGCCTACCGTTCCTGTGGCGCGTCGCGTATTGCGCGAAATGGTAGGTCACCTGATCGTCGATGCTTCCGAAGAGAAACTGGGAGATGCCATCGCAGAACTTACCAAGAGTGGTAACCGTTTGAACGTTAACCTGCTGGGTGAGGCAGTGTTGGGTGATAATGAAGCCGAGCATCGTCTCTCTGAGACTAAGCGTCTGCTCGCTCGTGACGACGTTGATTATGTTTCTATTAAGGTATCTGCTGTCTCTGGTCCTCATCAGCACTGGGCATTTGACGAAGTTGTCGAAGAAGCAGTTCGACGTTTGACTCCGCTGTATGAGCTGGCCGCATCCTCTTCCCCCAAGAAGTTCATTAACCTGGACATGGAAGAGTACAAAGACCTCGATATGACCATTGAGGTCTTTACCAAGATTCTGGATCAGCCTCATCTGAAGGATCTTGAAGCAGGCATCGTGCTTCAGGCATACCTGCCCGATACTCTCGCCGCAATGCAGCGGTTGCAGGCGTGGGCAGCGGAGCGCGTTGCTAACGGCGGTTCTTCCATCAAGGTTCGTCTGGTTAAAGGTGCCAACCTCTCCATGGAAATCGTGGAAGGTGTTATGCATGGTTGGCCTGTCACCACCTGGGACACCAAGCAGGCTGCAGACACCAACTACAAGCGCATCCTCGATTACGCACTGCGTCCCGAGCATGCGAAGAACATCCGCCTAGGCGTTGCCGGGCACAACCTCTTTGACGTTGCGTTTGCGTTGCTTTTGGCTGAAGACCGCGGCGTTAAGGATCGCGTGGAGTTCGAGATGCTGATCGGCATGGCCGAGCAGCAGGCAGAAATCATTCGCCGTCGTGTAGGACACCTGCTTCTGTATGTGCCCGTGGTGAACCCCAAGGAATTCGACGTTGCTATTGCATACCTGATTCGTCGCCTAGAAGAGAATGCATCTTCCGAAAACTTCATGTCGGGTATTTTTGATCTCGCAACTGACGAAGAAATCTTCAAGCGCGAAGAAGACCGCTTTATGCGCTCACTGAACTCGGTCACTGATGAGGTTCCGGAAGGCAAACGCCATCAGAACCGTCAGACTGAGAACGCAGATAACGTCTTCGTACCCGCAGGTCGTTTTGAGAACACACCCGATACCGACCCATCGCTGTCTGGCAACCGTGAGTGGGGTCGCGCAATCCTTGAGCGTTCCAAGACCACTCAAATCGGTATTGCTACTTTGAAGGAAAACGAGCTAACTTCTGCCGCTGAGGCTGAACAGCTTGTTGCTGATGCTGAAGCATCGGGTAAGGTTTGGGGTCGTCTCTCTGGCGCTGAGCGTGCTGCTGTACTGCGTAACGTTGGTAAGGAAATCGCCCTGCACCGTGCCGAGCTTCTGGAAGTTATGGCTGCTGAGGCTGGCAAGACTCTGGATCAGGGTGATACCGAGGTTTCTGAAGCTATCGACTTTGCCTACTACTACGCAATGCTTGCTGAAGACTTGGAAAAGATTGACGGTGCTCAGGTACAGTCGGTTGATTTGACCGTGGTTGTTCCGCCGTGGAACTTCCCGACGGCTATTCCCGCCGGTGGTGTTCTTGCCGGTCTGGCTGCAGGTTCGGCTGTTATCTTCAAGCCTGCAACTATTACTGCACGTACTGGTGCTCTGATTGCTGAGATCATGTGGAAAGCAGGCGTTCCCAAGGACGTTCTGAAGCTCGTCAAGGTTGTTGACCGTGAGGCTGGCAAGGTTTTGATCTCTCACCCCGAGGTTGATCGTCTGATCCTCACCGGTGGTTACGAGACGGCAGAGCTCTTCCGCTCCTGGCGCGATGATCTTCCGCTATTTGGTGAGACCTCCGGTAAAAACTCTATCATCGTGACCCCCAACGCTGACATCGATCTTGCTGTCAAGGATGTTGTATACTCGGCATTTGGACACGCAGGTCAGAAGTGCTCCGCAGGCTCTACCGTCATCTTGGTAGGCGCTGCCGCACAGTCCGAGCGTTTCCGTCGTCAGCTTCTTGACTCCGTCAACTCTCTGCACGTGGCACATCCGCAGGATATTGAAGCTCAGATGGGACCTGTTGCACAGAAGCCTGAAGAGAAGCTTCTGCGTGGTTTGACTACTCTAGGGCCGGGGGAGCGCTGGCTCATTCAGCCTAAGGAACTTGACGATACCGGTCGCCTATGGAGCCCTGGTGTTCGTGAAGGTGTTAAGCCTGGATCTGAGTACCATATGACCGAGTATTTTGGTCCGATCCTGGGCATCATGACCGCGGATACTTTGGAAGAAGCTATTGAGCTTCAGAACGCACCGGATTACGGCCTCACCGCTGGTCTGCATTCGCTGGATGCAGAGGAGCTTGAGCTCTGGCTCTCCAAGGTGCAGGCAGGTAACGTCTATGTGAACCGTGGTATTACCGGCGCTATCGTTCGCCGTCAGCCCTTTGGCGGATGGAAGAAATCCACTGTTGGTTCTGGTACCAAGGCAGGCGGTCCTAGCTATCTCATTGCACTGTCCGACTGGGAACGCACCGAGGCTACCGCAACCGCTGTTCCTCAGTCAGTTGCTGTACGTGAAGTTCTGGCAACAGCAGATAATGCCGATTTGTGCACCGCAGAAGATTTCGCCTTCCTGACCCGTTCGGCATCCTCGGATGCTGAAGCTTGGGAGAGCGAGTTTGGTTACGGCTACGATCCCTCGAAGCTTGGCGTTGAGCGTAACATTCTGCGTTACGTTCCCACTCAGGTTCTGGTACGTGCTGACGAATCCGCCTCTGTGGCAGATGCTGTTCGTGTGGTTCTTGCTGGCTTGGCTGCGGGTGCGCCGATGGCTCTGTCTGTGGGCAAGGATCTGCCGGTCGCTGTACGCGGTATTCTCGAAAACAAAGGCATCAAGTACTTGGTCGAGTCCGATGAAGCATGGCGCACATACTTGGCTTCTAACGCTAAGACTCCGGTTCGCGCTCTGGCTGGTACTCCGCTTGAAGGTACTCGTATCCGTTACATCGGTGATGACGTCAAGTCCGTGTACACGGCCCTGGGTGGTCGTCCCGATGTTGCTGTGTACTTCCACCCCGTGACCGAGGCTGGTCGTATCGAGATGCTCCCCTTCCTGCGTGAACAGGCCGTTTCGATTACCGCACACCGCTTCGGTAACCCGAACCCCTTCTCAGAGAGTGTTATCTCCTCTCGATAAGTGAGGTTCTAGCCTGAGTTGGGCTAAATAGAATGAGATGCCTCGTCTCTGCTATACGTAGAGGCGAGGCATCTCACTATATTCTGTCTGGTTTTCAGAGTGTGAAGTTTTAATGAGGTACGTTTTCAACCTTATAGAAATTGCTTCTAAGAACCCATGACACGATTCGGAAAAAACGTGCTCAACATTACGTATCTATGAGATAATTTGTGTATTGCCTCTCGTATCCCACACCGTGAGAGGTTCGCACAGAACCGTGCGTAGCAAGAACACACTGAAAGGAAATCGCTGCTATGAGCAACGTTCCCGCAGAACTTCTGTACACATCTGATCATGAGTGGGTTTCCCCCCTTTCGGCTGAAGGTACTGTTCGCGTCGGTATTACCGATCACGCGCAGGATGCGCTGGGTGACGTGGTTTATGTAGACCTGCCCTCTGTCGGTGACTCCCTCGATGCTGAGGGTAGCTTTGGCGAGATTGAGTCCACGAAGTCCGTATCCGATCTTCTGTCACCAGTTGCTGGTGAGGTTGTCGCCGTCAATGAGGCGCTGGCTGATGACCCTGCACAGGTGAACTCCGATCCTTACGGCGAAGGCTGGCTTATCGAACTTCGTCCTGAAAATGCTGATGATGTGGCAAAGCTTCTTTCAGCGGAGGCTTATCAGGCTGAGTTGGACTAATTACTGGTACCTAGGCGTAGATATATCCGGTGATTACCGCCAAAAAGACGGTAATCACCGGATAATTTTGTAAAATGTGACGAAAAATAAATACAAATAATTCTAAAAATTTATCAATACCTATACTTATATATCGCGTGGAAAAATAAGGGTTTTTGGATGAATTGGTATTGTTTTACTACTTGATGGTTAAAGTTTTGTAATCTTTCGGCATCGAAAATGCCGTTATTCGGCGGTTTTCTAATGGAATTCTGAGACGGAACACTATAAGATTGACTCAAAGGTTCAGTGTTTATCATTTTGTGATAAATTATCTGAACCTCACTCACTCACAATACAAAAGAACAAGTAACGCCGTCTGCGAAGAAGCCGATTAGGTACTATGCAGCACGCCGAGGCGGTCTGCGCATCGGCGTAACTTTGACGAGCACAATTTCTCAAAGGAATACTATGAACTCCCGCATTGATGACAATCTCGCTCGGGCAGAGGCTCTAGTAGAGAGCGCTGAACGTGGCAAAGATAGTCGTGACCCCCGAGATATTAAGAGCCGCACTATAGGACAGGTTTTAAGTCAACTGGATCTTGATTTTCCGGGGATCAGCGCCTCTAAGATTCGTTTTTTGGAGGAGCGTGGTTTGGTCCACCCCAAACGTACCGATACTGGGTATCGAAAGTACTCCCAAACCGACATCGAGCGCCTGCGGTATATCTTGACGATGCAACGCGACTACTACATGCCGCTCAAGGTTATTCGTCAGCATCTTGACGATCTTGAGGCGGGGCGCGCCATTAACTCTGTACCTGCACCCGTTTCGGACGAGATGTTGGATCAGGTTTTAGGATCCACCAACGTTGCGGAAGGGCGTACATACAGTATTCGTGAACTCGCAGAGTACTCGGGTGCGCCCGTTGAGCTTATTCGTGAGCTTATTGACTTCGGCCTTCTGGATGACGAGGCAAATGCGAAATATACTGAATATGATGTGCTTATTGCCCGAGCTAGCGCTGAACTTATGGGACATGGCATTCAGCCCCGTCATCTGAGAGCTTTCAAATCTGCAGCAGACCGTGAAATCTCTCTTGTTGAGATCGCGGTAGCTCCTTTAGCTTCGCGCCGTGACGCAGCTTCTCAGACGCAGGCTCAAGAGCGAGCCGATAAGATTCGCAAACTTTGTCTGCAGTTGCATGCAACCCTTGTAGAGTCTGCAATGCCGACGTATAACTAGGGCTTTCTGCGCGCATGTAGTTAGAAACTTGCGCTGGCTTCTGCGTCTGTCTACGAAGTAGGGGCTAGTCCTGCCAAGAAAAATATCACTCAATCTCAGTGTTGGATGCGTGAAAGTTTGATCGCTTTTGCGCATCCATTTTTAATGGTTTGTTGCGGATATAGTGCTCAATATGAGTGAGGTTTACCTGTTTCTATGACCGTATTCTAGGCGCGCTTAGACGTTGTATGGGCGGAGAATAATCTACTAAAGCTCAACTCCCACCCTGAAGATGTGCAAGTTTTATGCTAAAGGGAGAGATAGGTTAAACTATAAAGGCTGCCGTAGCTTTCAGAAGGCGCGGTTCCTCTTTTTATCCCGTAATGTATTTGCTCTCTAAACGTGTAAAAACTGCTGGAGCTTAGTGCCCGGTATTTCCGTGCATTTGAACGGGTAACAAGGTAGGATAACAAACAGAAGTAACCCGTTCGGCTACGGACATCGGATAAGAAGGAGGTATTGCCAATGGCGCGATACGGCGTCGGTGACAAGACCACACCAGGGAATACCTCAAAAACTGGATCTCGTTCTTCTGAGGCTTACCATGATATGCATGGTACAGCCGAGCAGCTAGAAGGGTTTGAAGTTCTTCTTCCGATGGAACCGCCTCCGCGTGGTGAACAGGGGGTTCTTTTTAAAGATCCTGTATCAATCGTCGACGAGAACCTAGGGTACCGCGGGTCTGTTGCCAGGAAAGCTGCCGGGATTAGCTATCGGCAGCTTGACTACTGGGCTCGTACGGAGCTTGTGGTGCCTACTGTGCGCTCCGCCTCAGGGTCTGGGACTCAACGGCTCTATAGTTTCCGCGATGTATTGGTTCTCAAGATCGTTAAGCGCCTTCTCGATACCGGAGTATCTTTACAACAGATTCGTACCTCTATTGACCATCTTCATACTCGGGGGATCGAGGACCTTGCAGGAATCACCCTGATGAGCGATGGAACCACCGTTTATGAGTGTACGTCGCCGAGCGAAGTTATTGATCTCGTACAGGCTGGCCAGGGTGTCTTCGGAATTGCTATTGGGCGAGTCTGGCGTGAGATTGAAGCGAATCTGAATGGGCAACCTGGTGAAGAGATGCAGACGGTATCGGACGCGGAAGACGAACTTGCCGCACGCCGCGCCCGTAAAGCCTGACGTGCACTAAAACCTCAATACTCTAGTAGAGTGGTTTTAAAGACATACGCTGTGGCACCACATATGCGTGATATACACGAGTGTAAAGATTATTGGGAAAACTTGCGATCGAGAGTTATCGAACGCAAGTAATTTCGATAAAATAAGAGTGCACTCATTCAATTGTTGAACTTATAACTTCGGAGCGCCATGCCTAGAATTGTCAGTGTTAGTAGCCTCAAAGGTGGCGTGGGTAAGACCTCCATTGTGTTAGGTCTTGCATCAGCAGCGTTGCACGGTGGGCTCAAAACCCTTGTCATAGATCTCGATCCCCACGGGGATGCTAGTACCGGACTTGCCGCAGAAGGTGGGTGCCCGGACATTGCCTCTATCCTGCTTACCCATGACACCGATGCGCTCACCCGCCTTGTGAGCCCGTCAGCTTGGAATAACCTGGTGGGTACACCTACGCTGCTCACGAGCAATCCTATAGAGGGCGGCGAAATTCATGTAGCTCGTGGTTCGGCGCGTTCGGCCCTTCTCGATACGAAAGAGCCCGCACCCTTCATTGAACGGTTGCAGAACCTTATCGAAAATACTGGGAGCACATACGACCTAGTCCTCATCGACTGCCCACCGTTTTTAGGGACCCTTACAGCAACTGGATGGGGCGCAAGTCAGCGAGTGCTTTCGATTGCGGAGCCTTCACTTTTCTCCGTGGCGGGTACTGAGCGTACCCTCCGTGCGATTGTTAGGTTCCAGAAGGACGAGAATAGTTCTGTTGAGGCTGCTGCCGTTGTCGTGAATAAATTACGTGCCGACGATCCCGAGCACAGCTATCGGTACGAAGAATTGAAGGCACTCTTCGGGCAGCTTGTTGCTGAGCCTACGTTCAACGAGGAAGCTGTTATTCAGCGTGCTCTTGGGGCAGCACATCCGATTCACTTCTGGCCCGACGAAGAAGCTGTGGAACCCTCCATACGATTTACACGTCTGCTTGCCGGACTCATGGCAGCACTGTAGAGCCTAGAGACGGATGTCCTGTCCCCGGAATAAAACCCGGGGTATAGCGTTGTAACGTACGTATTAAGACTCAGTAATCTTTATTGCATGTGAGGGACTATGAGTATCAAAGAGCTCGAAATTATTGATGGCGTAGCACAGTACGACCTTATCGTCATCGGCTCGGGATCGGGGAACACCCTGATAGGACCGGAATGGGATAACAAGAAAGTAGCGCTTATAGACGGTGGTACTTTCGGCGGAACGTGCCTGAACGTTGGGTGCATCCCCACGAAAATGTTTGTGTACCCGGCAACTACTGCGCAGAAAGCACGTGAGCTCAATAAGTTAGGTATTGAGGCTGAAATTACTGCGATTAACTGGGCACAGATACGCGATCGTATTTTCCCTCAGCGCATCGATAAGATTTCTGCTGGTGGGCGTGACTGGCGCGCTGGTCTGCCTAACGTGGATTACTATCCCGAATACGTTCATTTTGTTGATGCTCATACAGTGCAGACAGAGTCCGGGCAGAAACTTTATGGTCACCAGGTTGTAATTGCTGCGGGTTCGCGGGCGGTTCTTCCTGCGGTTCCCGGTATTGACTTACCACAGGTTCATACAAACGACACGATTATGCGTTTGGAAGAGTTCCCTCAACGTCTTGTGGTGCTTGGCGGCGGGGTTGTCGCCGCCGAGTTTTCGCATGTATTCTCTGCTTTGGGGGCACAGGTTTATCAAGTTGTTCGTTCTAACCGTATTCTCCGTGAGGTAGATAAAGAAGTTGTAGACCGGTTCGTGGAAGCCGCATCTCACCAGTGGAACATTCTCCTGGAACGCTCTCTTGTTGAGATTCGCGAGAACGGCGATGGAACCGTTACCGTCGTAGTTGAACACGATGGTGAGGTAGAGGAGATTGTTGCGGATGCCGTACTTGCCGCAACTGGTCGTCGTTCCAATAGCGATACTCTTAAGGCATCCAGTTTCTTTGACGTCGATAGCCGCGGGTTTATTGGAACCGATAAATACCAGCGCGTACTGTATAACGGTTCTCCCGTACCTGGAGTATTCGCGCTAGGTGATGTCTCCTCGCCGTTCCAACTCAAGCATGTGGCAAACCATGAGGCACGGACCGTTCAACATAACCTTAGCCATCCCGATAGCTTCGTTGCCAGCGATCATCGTTTTGTCCCTGCTGCGGTTTTCAGTAATCCGCAGATAGCAACTGTAGGGCTCTCGGAAGAGAACGCTCGGAAGCTGGGAGAGCGTGAGGGCTTCAAAGTTACAGTGAAGAGCCAGAACTACGGCGATACCGCTTATGGATGGGCTATGGAAGATTCCGTGGGACTGGCGAAACTTATTGCCCGTAAGGACACAGGACAGCTCTTAGGCGCCCACCTTGTAGGGGAAGAAGCCTCAGTACTGATTCAGCCGCTTATTCAAGCCATGAGCTTCGGATTGGGTGTGAAAGACATGGCCCGTGGTCAGTATTGGATTCACCCTGCTTTGACTGAAGTTATAGAAAATGCTCTTCTTGGGCTAGATGTAGATAACTAGTTTTCATATATAAAGCTGTGGAGGCTCTCACCAATCTTGGTGAGAGCCTCCACAGCTTTTAGCCTCTTTTCGCGTTCAAGAGCTACGATTCTTCCGAAGAGATTCGTGGAGCTTTTTGTTGTTTTCTAAATCTCCGCGCACGTGCTCTTTACCATCAGGGTATGTACGCTCTTCATCTGAAGGTGTGGCTCGGACTGGCTGATGCTGAGATAACTTTTCTGCCGCTTGTCCTTTAAACTCTTCAAGGCGTTCAGTCGCTTCGACCTTTAGATCATGAAGTTTTTCTGTCTTCTCTGTTTTGAACTCATGGAGCCTATCAGAAGCTTGCTCGGCGTAGCTTTGCAGACGTTCGAGTTTATTATTAGCGCTTTCCGAAACACGGCTATAGATGTCATCCACATAAGCAGAAAAATCCTGCAGAATCTTAGCCCGTTTGAGCTTTTGAGAAGGTGTTAAATAGCCGTCCGCCTCCGTCAAATCCTTACCCATAATGCGGAATTCGCGGATAGCTTCTGCGCGAGATACCAGTTGATTAGCCTCGTCAATAATGCGCTGGATCGCGGCACGCACGGCAGGATGCACGGCGGCCTCCGGCATGGAAAGGGAACGCGGAAGCCCCAAATGTTCAAGCTGATCGGGGAGAGTATCGGGATCGAGAGTAACTAAAGCCGCAATAAAGGGTTTCTGATCTCCCACGAGCATAGCCTGAGATACCAAGGGAGAAGTTCGTAGATGGTTCTCCGCAGTGCCCGGAATAACATTCTTGCCCCCGGCCGTCACGATGATTTCTTTTTTGCGCCCCACAATTTTGAGGAGCCCTTGATCATCGAAACGGGCTAGATCACCGCTCTTGAACCATCCATCGTCAGTGAAAGACTGGGCATTTTCAGCGGGGTTTTTGTAGTATTCCTTCATCACGCCGATTCCACGCAGTTCAAGCTCGCCATCTTCGGCAAGACGGCCTTGAGAACCTGGCAGAAGCGGACCAATAGCCCCGATCTGAAAATTGCTGATGCGCCCGGCAGCAATCGGCGCACATGTTTCCGTGAGACCATAACCCTCAACCACTCGGACTCCTACCGCATGGTAGAAATGATTCAACCGTGGGGAGAGAGGCCCGCCTCCGCAGACTGCGTAACGTAATTTACCGCCCATAGCGGCGCGCAATTTTGTGTAAACTAGCTTATCGTAGAGTGCATATTGTGCCGCCAACTTGAGGGGGAGTCGTCCAGAAACTTTAGCCTCAGACCAAGCGATGGCGACCTTAACCGCTCGCTTAAAAAGATTTTCGTTTATGGTTCCGCCACGAGCCGCCTTAGCCAATGCTCCCTCATAAATCTTTTCAAAGACACGCGGTACCACCAGCAACATGGTGGGCTTAAAACTATCCAGATCAGCCGCAAGATTCTTGATGGTAGGGGAGTGCCCAACAACAACCCCGGAATCCAAAGCAAGAACCTGAATAAACCTTGCCAGAACATGCGCTAAAGGTAAGAAAATAAGGGAAGAACTACGCGGATTAGCGATCTCCGGCTCCGCGATGCGCGTGTTAAGACTCAGATTAAGAAAGTTTCCGTGCGTGAGCGCACATCCTTTAGGCTTACCTGTTGTTCCAGACGTGTAGACGATGGTTGCAAGCGAATCGGCATGGGCATGTGTGCGGGCCGCTTCAAGTTCGGCATCGGAGACATCTAAACCTGCTCTGATGAGCATATCCAAATCCCCATCTTCAATAACCCAACGATTTTTAATATTGAGCGGGTGAAATTTATGCGCCTTATCAGTAATCTGAACCAGTTTATCGTTCTCCACAAAAATTGCTTGTGCCTCAGAATGCGATAAGGCCCAGGCAACTTGTGCGGGTGCGTTCGTCTCGTAGATAGGTACCGATATGGCTCCGGCATACCAGATAGCAAAATCTATTACAGCCCACTCAAAGCGAGTGCGGCTCATAATACCTACGCGATCACCAGGTTTAACGCCATGCGCAATGAGTCCCTTGGCTACGGAAACTACCATGTCATGAAACTGATGTGCGTGAATGTCCTGCCAATTGCCAGGCGACATCTGCCACCGATACAGCACGGGATTTGAGGTGTCGGAGGCATGGCGTTCCACAATACTGGTGAGATTCAACGCTGGATCTACCATAGCTTCTGCGGGTACGGAGACAATTTGCATACAAGGCCTTTCAACGCTGTAGCTTGGATTATGCTTCACAGTCAACGACAAAATCTTGTATCACGGATAAGACAAGTTCCGCGTCGTAGTCTAGAGTCGGCACATGGTAACTGTGAGTCAACCATTTAAAGTTTACCGGTGCTGAGCAGTGTTCTAGAAAATAGCGGTGCGAACTATCTGAGACAACATGATCGTGGAGGGAACGCAGATAAAGCACCGGAGCTCGTAGCAAGGGTATCAGCTCACGAGTCTCTCGGCCCAAAAGGTGAAGCTGCCGTACAGAAACGGTAGGAGTTCGCGGATATGCACCTTCATCAACTCCAGGACGGGCAATGTCAGATCCAACAGACTTGAGCGAAGGAAATATAGGGGCAACTCGGTGTGCCACTTTCATCATGGGGTTTACATCCACAAAATAGGGGTTAATGAGCACCATGCCTAGAACATCATGCCGAGCCGCTAAATTGGCAGCAATGCACCCGCCCATAGAAATACCGATTACGATAACCCGATAGCCTGCATTGAGGAGTTTCCAATATCCTTCATCGACACCATCAACCCACTCTTTATACTCGGTCGCCACCATGTCTCGCCAGTGTGTGCCATGCCCAGCAAGACGAGGCATCTCAACAGGGTAGCCGAGCTTAATAAAGTGATCTGCTATAGGTCGCATACTGTGCGGGGATCCTGTGAAGCCATGAATGATGAGAATGCCAACATCACCCTCATAGAGTTCACGGTCAGCCGGATGGGAAATAGGATCGTGGTTGAACTCCGACTCTAAAGAGCTTTGCGCACGCATTATTGAGGGCTGGATGGCAAGCTCACGACGCTGACGTGCCTGACGGCGGATGCGGCGCAACGGTTCACCTGCATTCTCGAAAATATTCATGGCTTCCTTTCAACAGTACGCTCTCACTTTGAGACTTGGAACCGTTCAAGAGCTGAATAGGTTCGTGGTCAATTATTACCTACAGCTCTGGGATAACACCGTCTGAGCTACGCTAAGAGCGCGAAAACGATAATATTCACAGATAACTATCAGACAAAAGTCACCTTGGCGTCGGGAAAGAGGGGATTTCGGCACGGTACTGCTAAAACCGTTACAATCTAATCACGTAGAGGTTTCGCATTGTTGCCGTCCTCTCGTGATATGTGCTCGCTAACCACATCCGTCATATACGGGTACGCGTGCCTATCCCGCATTTATTGTTTTATGACGGAAGAGTTATGACCCTCGCCTACAGCACCCTCAAATTTCTTAGTACGCCCATTCTGCATAGTCTCTATCGGCATGAGATTATCGGGCTTGAGAACATACCCCAGGGACCGGTCATTATTGCAAGTAACCACCTAGCATTTTGCGATTCAGTTTTTATACCTCTTGCGCTCGATCGCCCTATTAATTTCTTGGCGAAAAGTGATTACTTCACAACATCCGGTGTCAAAGGTCGCGCTATGGCTAAATTTTTTACAAGCATGGGTCAGCTTCCCATGGATCGTTCCGGTGGGGTCAAAAGTCAAGAATCTCTTGCCAGAGGCCTTCGGGTGCTAGAATCAGGCGGCATACTGGGGATCTATCCCGAAGGCACCCGCAGTCCTGACGGGCGTGGCTACCGTCCGAAAGTTGGAGTAGCAAGGTTAGCCCTTGAATCTGGAGTTTCTGTTGTACCAGTAGGGCAGATTGGTACGGACCTGGTGCAGCCGCTGGGAACAAACAGGCCGCACCTGCGCAATCGCGGACAAAAGATAACAATCCGTACAATTTTTGGAAAGCCGCTAGATTTCTCCAGCAGAAGTCACGAAGCGCATCTTTTCTCCGTACAGCGTGAGATTGCGGATCGTGTAGGTGTAGCTATTCGTGAGCTTAGCGGGCAAGAATATGTTGATGTGTACGCGGATGCGGTGAAAAAACTCATGGCGTCCGACAGCTTAACCGCCGAACAGGCTGTAAACCGTCTGTGTGCAGAGTGCCCATAAACTTATCTAAGACTGCGCCATATGCTCAGATACGGCATTTTAGGAAGGTACAATAATCTTTATCCTTGTAACGCCGCGTCAGCGTGCTGAACCATACAGAAATTCTGGAGTACACACCCATGAGCAACGCGAACCATAACCACCAGCTTGGCGCAGATTACGGGTTGGATACCTGGCGGAATCTGCATATAGATCAGCAGCCTACATGGGCAAATCACGCTGATTTTGACGCAACTGTTGCCGAGCTGAGCTCTCTGCCCCCGCTAGTTTTTGCTGGTGAGGTAGATTCTATGCGCGAACAGCTGGCGGAAGTAGCCGAAGGACGTGCGTTCTTGCTACAGGGCGGTGACTGTGCCGAAACTTTTGAAGGTGCCACAGCCTACAAAATCTCTGGTCGCATCAAAACTCTTCTCCAGATGGCGGCGGTTCTTACCTACGGCGCTTCGATGCCTGTGGTGAAGATGGGTCGTATGGCTGGCCAGTTCTCAAAGCCACGTTCCTCGGATACGGAAACACGTGGCGATGTTACTTTGCCTTCCTTCCGGGGCGAAACCGTCAACGGTTTTGAGTTCACGCCTGAAGCTCGTGAGCATGATCCTAAACGTATGCTGCGCGGCTACCACACCAGTTCCGCCACCCTTAACCTTGTGCGTGCTTTTACAAAAGGTGGCTTTGCAGATCTACGCGCAGTACATCAATGGAACCGTGGGTTTACTTCAAACCCAGCGCATGAGCGATACGAACAAACAGCTGATGAAATCGGCCGCGCCCTCAAATTCATGGAAGCCTGTGGAGTTGATTTTGATGCGCTCAAAACTACCGATATGTATGTGGGGCACGAGGCTTTAGTCCTTGACTATGAAAGGTCCCTCACCCGCATCGATTCACGAACCGACTTGCCCTATGACACCTCAGCCCATTTCTTGTGGATTGGTGAGCGAACTCGTGGGATTGATGATGCGCACGTGGATTTCCTCTCTAAAGTGCGTAACCCCATCGGCGTAAAACTCGGTCCCACAACCACCGCCGAAGATGCACTGGCCCTTATCGATAAACTTGACCCGAATCGTGAACCCGGTCGCCTCACTTTTATTACCCGTATGGGGGCTAAGAATATTCGAGAGAAGCTGCCTCCTATCGTCGCAGGGGTACAAGCTGCTGGTGCACAGGTTATCTGGGTAACCGATCCTATGCACGGTAACACAATTTCCGTTCCTTCCGGCTATAAGACCCGCCGTTTTGACGATGTACTCGATGAAGTTCGCGGTTTCTTCGAGGTACATGATGCTCTCGGCTCATTCCCTGGCGGTATTCACGTTGAGATGACCGGGGATGACGTTACTGAATGCCTAGGTGGCTCAGACGCTATTGATGAAGAAGCCCTAGCTGATCGTTATGAATCTCTTTGCGATCCCCGGCTGAATCACTCGCAGTCGCTTGAAATCGCGTTCTTGGTATCCGAGTATCTCAGGAACCGATAAGCAATCTAGTTTTAGCTTTATGCTGAAGGTCGCATAGAACTTTACAGAGTTTCTATGCGACCTTCGCATATGGGATTACTCTATAATCCGCCGAAAAGCCTGGAAAAATCTTGCCACCAGGCGGCCTGCAGCACTGATGTGGCGAGCATCCAGCCCGTAAAACCAGCCGCCATAAAGAGAACGACCACCACTAATGCAGCGAGGCTCCACGCTGTAGCTGAAGGTGGTTCGGCAAGAGACTCGGTAGGGAATCGAGGATCAAGAATGTGCCGACGTTCGCGCTCCTGCGTTTGAGAAATCCAGCTTTGTTCAGAGTCTAGAGAGGAATTTTGCTCCTGGTTTGCTTGGACAGGAACACTTGAATTCCGGCGATCATATATTCGTTGCGGATCTGCATAGGCAGAGAATGATTCATCATCCAGCTGCTCTTTGGACATAGACTTTTCTTGCTGAGGAACGTGCTGAGTGGAAGGTGATTCTGATCGTGGTACTGGCGATGGCTCTGGTTGTAGCGCGTTATGGAGATTCGCTGGTGCACTAGGGGTTGAAGATGGGGGAGATATTAGGCTCTCGTCGGGACCATGTGGTTCTGGACCAATACCGATATGCCCTTGTTCATGGACAGCAGGGGAGAGAGGGACACCAAAATCGTCAATTACCGAATTCTCTGCATCTACGTCGAGAATCAAATCTACCGCGCTGCCGTACGCGCTAATAGGAGTATCACGCACCATTTGCGCCATGCCGCTGCGCTCAGCAATATCACCCACCTCATCCCAAAGCGCAAGCTCGGGAGGTTCAAGATGCGGGGAACGCCATGCACGATCTTTAGGATTCAGCCGCTGGGCTATCTCGGATAAAGCAGTGAAAAGTTCCGTGGCGTCCTCGGGGCGTGCATCCGCTTGTTTACGTGTGCACCACCTGATAATCCCCGCTATATCGGGGTCGATTCCCGGAGCTACTTCCGTAATTGGAGGCATCTCAATGTTGGCGTTGTGGTAGAGAACCTGTTGATCGTTGTGTAAACCGGTAAACGGTAAACGACCGGAGAAAATACGGTACATCATAACGCCCAGCGCGAAAATATCCGCTGGAGCACCAACACGTCCTTGCGGGTCTAAAATTTCGGGCGCCACATAGGCGGGGGTACCCATAAGAACCCCAGAGTCATATTGGTCATTGCGGCGCGTAAGACCAAAATCTGCTAACTTAATGCGCCGCTGAGTATCTAAAAGAATATTCCCCGGCTTCATATCGAGGTGAACATACCGATGCGCATGCACCTCTGAAAGCCCCTCAACAACGGGAAGCAAAATTTCAAGACCTTCCCCCATAGACAGCGCTTGGCGAGAGCGAAGGAGCTGGCTGAGCGTACACCCATAAACGTACTCCAAAGCGATATACATAATGCGCTGCCCCTGAAGATACTCGGTACCTGAAGACAACACACCTACTGTGTGACCCCCGCCAATTTTACGCAGAGAGCTTTCCTCACGATGGAATTTTTGCCTGTTCTCCGCTTGTTCGGCAAGTTCGGGCGTAAGCACTTTAATAGCTACGGGATTATTCGACCACAAGTCAGAAGCGTAATAGACTTCACTCATGCCTCCGCGGGCTATCATTCGTCCCATGAGGTAGTGCTTTTCGAGCACTTGACCGGTTAACCGCAGCGGCTGCTTATGATTCGTTTGGGGAGCAGGACCGGGCACAGAGGAACCGGAATTAGGCTGTGGAGTATGACTCATAGTGATAAAAATTTTAGGCGATGCATTTGAATGATGCGACCCTATTTGTCATGTCGGAACCTAACCCTCAGCAGATTTTCAGGAAAGGTGTATACCTGTGATTTAGTCGTAGGCTAGATGAGCACGCTACTTGCAACACACCAGCTTGCGGTACGGAATAAGTGGTAATTGATTAGGCTCTCTGGCACTCTTAAAGGGTGACTAACGAAAATATTGCTCAGACCTTTGCCCTTGTAGGCGAGTGGGTCACTATTCCAGAGATCTCTGAGATCCTCGATCTGAAGATCACTCGCATACATAATCTTCTTTCTGACGGGTCTTTGATAGCCTTGCGCGATCCCGAAACCAACGTGCGTAAAGTCCCCGCACTCTTTTTGAATGGGAACCGCGTCTTGGAATCTTTAAAGGGAACTCTAGTCGTACTCAAAGACTCAGGGTTCAGCGATGAAGAAGCAATCGTCTGGCTGTACACGGATGATGACTCTCTTCCTGGGCGCCCTATTGATGCTTTGAAAGACGGACGCAAGACAGAGATCCGCCGTCGCGCGCAGGCGCTTGCCTGGTAAAACAAAACTAAGAAGAGTTTTTATCAAGATCGAGTTCCAACGGTACCCGAAAAATATATAGTTATGCGGCGCATCTAACAGCTTGGATGCGCCGCATCACCATCCTCTCTAAGCTTTACGGTGCAGCGCCTTAGCCGCTATCGCGCTGAGCGCGCAGCGTATCGGCTCGGATACCGGCAGCGCATGAAGAGCAGTATCTACAGCTTCTGACTTCTGAGCGATAAGCTCTTCGACATGCTCTAGAGCCCCAGAGCCTATCATAAGCTCTCGGATTTTAGAGATTTGCTGGTTTGTGAGTTCCGGGTTCCCTAAGGCGCCTTCAAGCATCCTGCGGTCTTCAGCAGAGATATTTTGTGTTGTTAGCGCTATGAGAACGGTGCGTTTTCCCTCACGAATATCATCTCCGGCGGGTTTGCCTGTGGCGCTAGGTTCTCCAAAGACACCAAGTTCATCATCACGAAGCTGAAATCCTTCTCCCAGCGGAAGTCCGAAAGCACGATATTTCCCAAGAATCGGGTGGTCTTGATGCGCGATTGCGGTGAGTGCTAAAGCCCCTCCTAAGACGAGTGGGTGCTCACAGGAGTACTTTGCGGATTTGTATTGAATAACACGGTGAGCACGAGCGAGGGCGTTCTCAGGAGTCTCTGCTGGAATAACTTCGGAAAGCACATCAAGGTATTGGCCAGCCATAACTTCGGTACGCATAGTATCGAAGATGTTTCGCGCTTCGGTGCCGGATAAAGCACCTTCTCCGATGGATGAGAACATCTGTTCCGACCACGAAAGGCACAGATCGCCCGCGATGATTCCACCGGTTAGGCCGTAGTTGAAAGTATCGCCCACCCATGAGTTCTGGATGTGCTGCGTTTCAAACTTTTTATGTACTGAGGGCTTTCCGCGGCGTGTATCAGAGCGATCGATAATATCGTCGTGAATAAGAGCCGCTGATTGAAAGAGCTCAAGGGCAGCCCCTGCTCGAATAATAGGGGCAGGAGCCGACCCTTCGAGTATGGAGTCTCCTCCAGCACCTCGCCATCCCCAATAGCTCAGAAGAGCCCGGAGACGTTTCCCCCCGGAAGAGAGCGACTCGATAGCTTCAAGAAGGGGCAGTGCATCGTGAGATATAGCGGTCAGCAGAGTGCGTTGTTGTGCGAAAAATTCTGACATAGTAGCTTCGACTGCGCGTAGGTAAGCTTCTTGCTCAGACTTAACGCCGTCGCTGAGATTTTCAGGTTTCGGCTGTTCTGCCATGTTTGTGTTCCTTAGGGGAGTGCGCGCGAATACTCCTCTAGAGTAAAGCACCGGTCGATATTTGCGAATATTATAACCTTCCTAAGGTCTGAGGTTTCTATAATGTAGAATACAAGTACTAATTATAGAATATATATGCTATTATATTGTGAATTGGGAAGGAGGGGTATGAACCAGCAGCAGGGACGCGTTGTTATGCATCTTGATATGGACGCTTTTTTCGTTAATGTGGAGCTTCTGGAGAGCCCCGAATTACAGGGTGCACCTATTATCGTTGCTCCACAGGGGCCTCGCGCCGTGGTGTGTTCTTCCTCGTATGAGGCTCGCATATATGGAGTTCGTTCTGGTATGCCCCTTTCACGAGCTCTTTCTCTATGTCCTGCTGCTGTGGTCATGCCTCTTCGCGGTAACTATAGGTATTATTCGCAGGCTGTTATGGATATTTTGCGTGCAGAAAGCCCGTTGGTAGAACAGGTAAGCGTGGACGAAGCTTTTGTGGATCTCACGGGTGCAGTTATCCATGGAACGAGTCCTGTAGATATCGCTCAGCGTGTGCGTTCACGAATTGCGGAGGAACTTCATCTACCAAGCTCGGCAGGGATTTCCGTCAATAAACTTATTGCCAAGATGGCTTCGACCGGTAGTAAACCTAACGGGCTATGGGTGGTTCCTCCCGCAAAAGTCCGTGAGTTTTTAGATCCACTTCCTGTCTCAAAGCTCTGGGGTGTAGGGTCTAAAAGTGCTGCAGCCCTCGGTAAATACGGTATTACAACAATTGCTGGTTTACGCGAACTCGACATAAGCTGGCTGCGTGCACGGTTCGGACGAGCTGCTGGAGAACACCTTTGGGCTACATCTCGTGGGATCGATAGCCGTGATGTTGTGCCCTATCGTGAAGAGAAAAGTATAGGCGCTGAGCACACATTCGGGACTGATACTACGTCGGGGTATGAGATTACAGATGCTTTGCGCTCGCTTTCGTTTAAAGTGGGTATACGTTTGCGCCGTGCACGTAAGCTGGCAGGTTCTCTCAGCCTCAAAATTCGGTATGAAGGATTTGAGACTCATACGAAATCTGTGCCGTTGTCAGTTTCTTGCGATTCAGGTATGGAAATTTATCGGGCATCTCATGCTGCACTGCGCGGGATGGGGCTTTTGGCCTTTTCTGCTGAGCAGTCTCAGGAGTATGCGACACGCGCTATTCGCCTCATTGGTGTTCGCGCCGAAAAACTTGAACGTAGTGAGCTCGGAGTGCAGTATCCACTCTTCGACGATGCAATACTGTTAGATTTAGAGGCAGGTTCTAAACATCTTGAAGATACTGTGGGTGATGATAGATTCAGGCCTGGTGCTTGGAATGGAATCCGCAATGCTCCTGACTGGAGCGCAGTGGAACATGCTCTCGATAGTATCCGTCAGAAGTTTACTGATGCAGCTGTTTCTAGTGCTTCTGATCTTTCATATATTCACAAGAGCAGCCCAGAAAAACAGAAAACTTCTTAGGGGAGCGCTCTGGAGTATAGGGGAGTAAAAAGTGGAGGGGATCGAAGAATCTGGGGTAGAAAAATCTGTCCTGAGGTGAATCTTCCCATAAAGAGCGTAAACAAGACCATATTTGGTTAGAGAAGAAAATTTTCACGCGAGCGAGCGGTAGGTATCTTAAAAAAGGATTGCGGGGTAGTATAAAAGCAACGGAGTGTTGTAGGTTTAGGATAGACGAATAAGCACTCATGTCACCGGTTCGTTCAAGGAGAATGAAATGGCACTTTCTGAGCGTGAACAGAAGGTTCTCGACCAGCTCGAAGAACTGATGAGCGCTGAGGATCCACATTTTGCGTCATCAATGTCATCAACGGGTAATACAGCTCCCGTATTTAGTGCCCGACACATGGCTCTCGGCATTTTGGGCGTGTTAGCTGGGTTGGGTATTATTATCGGTGCCGTTGCCTCAAAGATGATATGGCTGGGCATTATTGGATTTATTATTGCTGCCGGTGGTGTTTATTTGGCGACAACAAGTAAGAAGACTCCGGTGGATTCGTTCTTAGGAGACAAGGCGCAGGGAGCAACCCAAGCTCGCCAGGAAGGTGCGGGTTCTTCTGAAAAATCTACAAAGCAGTCGAAGTTCATGTCTCGCCTCGAAGAGCGTTGGGACGATCGTAACCGTGGTGAAAACTAACTTTTGATGATTTAAATTTTACTAATAAGTTTAAAGAAACGTCCGAGAGGGCGAGTGGTTTTTGATAAACCACTCGCCCTCTTTGGCGCTTAAAACTAAGGAAAAGCTGTGTTCTTCCTGAGAAAAATCCTCATGAGGTAGGAATAGTGGAGCAAAATGGAGTAAAGTGGAGGGGAAGATAGTTTCAGGGGTAGACATGCCTAATTGGAGTCGCGGGTATTCCGCTTGTCAGGAAAGGGGTGCCGCATGTTTCTTGGAACATATACACCCCGCCTGGACACCAAGGGGCGCATCATCCTGCCAGCGAAATTTCGCGATGAGCTATCAGCTGGTCTCGTGCTAACACGCGGTCAGGAACGCTGCCTATACGTGTTTCCTGTCGCCGAGTTTGAGCGTATCCACGAAACGATGCGAAGCTCTCCGCTTCCTGGGCGGCAAGCACGTGACTTTATGCGCATGTTCCTTTCGGGAGCTTCTGATGAGGTGCCTGATAAGCAGGGACGTGTAACGATCCCGCCTGTGCTGCGTGAGTATGCAGGTCTGTCGCAAGAGCTGACTGTGATTGGTTCAGGAAGCCGTGCGGAAATCTGGGACTCCAAAGCATGGGAAGAATATATGGCACAGACAGAAGCAGAATTTGCGTCGTTGGACGAAGATCCTTTCGCCCCGATTCTGTAATGACTATGTCACCACACAGTTTTGTTGCCCCAAACGTAACCTGTGATCCGCTGTGAACGACCGCTAGAGCTATGGGAAGGAGCATCATGAACGCCGAGTCTCACTCACTTACCGGCGTGGTTGCCCCAACGCACGATGTTTCGACATCCCCCAATGCTGTATCTGGCGACCCTGGATATCGGGAAGGGCTTTTGGGGCAGCTTTCACAACGACAGGCACAGGAACGCCATGTTCCGGTTATGCTCGATCGTTGCCTGGAGCTGTTGGAACCCGCTATTTCGCGCCAGGATGCGGTTGTCATTGACGGGACTTTGGGCATGGGGGGCCATACAGAAGCAATGCTTGAAAGGTTCTCCAACCTAACGGTTATCGGCATAGACCGTGATGCACAGGCGCATGCTATTGCTGCCGAACGTCTGGCGCGTTTTGGAGATCGCTTCGTGCCTGTGCACACCGTATATGACCATATAGAAGATGCGATGTCTGCGGCGGGAGTCACCTCTGTAGATGGCGTTCTTCTAGATCTAGGCGTGTCTTCGATGCAGCTGGACGAACGTTCCCGTGGGTTCGCGTATTCCTATGATGCACCTTTGGACATGCGCATGAACGGTGATGATGAGCTAACTGCCCGCATCGTTGTCAATGAGTACAGCGAGAATCAGCTGCGTCGCATCATCAAAAACTGGGGTGAAGAGAAATTCGCTGCCCGTATTGCCCAGCATATTGTGGAACAGCGAAGGCACACACCCTTCACCACGACTGGGGAACTGGTAGCTGCCATTCAGAAGGCTGTACCCGCTGCAGCACAGCGCAAGGGCGGTCATCCGGCTAAGAGAACTTTCCAGGCTTTGCGTATCGAGGTTAATCATGAGCTAGAAGCTCTTGAACGGGCGGTTCCTGCGGCTTTGGATGCTCTGAGACTCGGCGGTCGTTTTGTCGCTATGAGCTATCACAGCCTTGAAGACAAAATCGTCAAACGTGCTTTGACCGAGGCTGCTACGTCGAAGGCCCCTAAAGGCTTTCCCGTGGAGCTTGACGAACATCAGCCGACGATAAGAGTTATCACCCGCGGTGCAGAGCCGCCTACAGAGGCTGAAATCGCCGAAAACCCGCGTGCAGCAAGCGCTAAACTGCGTGCCGGAGAAAAAATCAAAGTATCCAGCTGACATCTCTAAGACAGCTTAATTTAACTCTCCCGGCACATCTACCTAATTGGCATAACAACAGATACAGACTTGAAAGAGCAGGATATGACCCCTCCGCAACACTCTCCGAGCGTTACCACTCCCGAAGCGCCGACTGTAACCGGCGTAGAGGAGACGCCCCGCACTGCCACTCAGCGCAGGGGAACTCGGAACGCTAATTTGCGTATTATCCCTGAGCATAAACCTGCTCAAAAACACCCAACGCGCCGGGGTGTACCAGGGCGGAATAAACCTGCGTCAAATGTGAAAAGCCGTGTTTCTCAAATCCAGGTTCCACGTACTTCTGTAACTTCTGATACGCACGCTCGAATTGCTCATCGTGCGCAGAACCGGTTGTCGGAACATGTAACCGCATACGCTGGTCCGCGCACTGGCGGTGCTCAGCATCCGCGTACTATCGGATACCCGGCGAAATCTGCATACCCAGCTCGTTCGATTGCGGCTAAGAGCTCACGAGTAAAAGCTCAGGCTCGGGAGACTCGTCGTGTACCGCTTGCCCTGTCACTGGTACGTCCGCGAAGCTGGAGTCCTGTGGCGTTGGTGGGTGTATTTGTTGCTATCCCGTTGACCTTGGTCTTTATCTTGATGCTCAATATCTTGATCGCAACCCGTCAATACGACCTTGTGGACTTGCGTACCCAAGAGCAAACACTGACCCAAGAGAACCAAGCCCTGCAACAAGAAATTGGGTACCAACAGGCCCCGCAAAACTTGGCGAACCGTGCAAGCTCACTGGGTATGCATGCGACGGATATTCCGGCAACTTTGGATATCAACAGCGGGCAGATTAACGGCACGGCTACTCCTGTAGCGAAGCCTAAAGATGATGCCCCGGGCGCTCGCAACCTCGTGGATGCCCCCGCCGTTCCCAGTCAGGGGAGCCGCGCTTCGACATCTGCAACACCGAGTGCAGCACCGTCTGCATCGGCAGATAAACAGCAGCCGGCTTCGAGTGCGTCTGCTTCATCGTCGGCGTCTGCAAAACCCTCGGCATCCACTAACCCTTCAGCATCTCAACGATAGTATATTGGTGGAGACTGGAACGAACTGTTTAAGAGTTTGAAAGGACACCTTTGAGCTTTCATGAGAATGCGCCCGTGCCGCCCGAGCCTCAACAGCTTGGGCGTCGCGGGTTTGTAGTGGGTGCTTTGGCTACTGGCGGCTTGGCCGCCGTGGGTGCACGGCTTCTCTATCTACAGGGGTTTGATCCACAGCATACTGCCGAGAAATCGCGTGAGAAACGCATGCGCTCTCAGACTGTTCCAGCGGTTCGAGGTCAGATTCTCGATATTAACGGAGTGGTGCTTGCTCGAAGCGTGCAGCGGTACAACATTATCGCGGATCAGACTATTGTTGCTTCGTATAAGCGCTACGATAATGATCGCGATACTAAGAGTGAAATCACTCCAGAACAGTTGGTGTATGAGCTAACCGACATTCTGCATACCGTTGACCCTACGATTACCGATGAGTTTATCAAGTCTAAGCTTGACGGAGACTCAAAATATGCCGTCGTGAAATCAAATGTCACCCCTGAGATATTTCGCCGTATTGATGCTCTAGGAGCCCCGTTCCTTTATGGGGAAGCCATCTCTGAGCGCCTGTACCCAAACGGACCCGTGGGTGGCTCTGTTGTGGGCCGTTACCGCATTGTTGATGAGGCAACCGGTAACGAGAACGAGACGATCAAGAAGAATTTATCTGTAGGTATTGAGCGCGTCTTTGAAAAAGATCTTGCGGGCGTGGACGGTCAGCGTACCTACGAAATTAGTGCCGATGGTGTGCGTATTCCTGTTACTAAAGAAGAGGCGACCGATGTAGAAAATGGGAAGAACGTACGTTTGACCATTAACCAGGACATCCAGTATTTCGCGCAGCAGATTGTCAAAGCGCGTGTGGACGAGCTCAAAGCGGAATGGGGCACCGCTATCGTTATGGATGTGCGGGATGCCTCGATTTTGGCGATGGCCGATTCTACGATGATGGATCCCGGCGCTGAGAAAGTTAAGAACGAGCAGGATACAAGCCCACGCGCTATTTCCCAGGTTGTTGAGCCTGGCTCGACTGAGAAGATTCTGACTGCATCAGCTTTGATCGAAAGCGGCATTACGACCCCTACCTCGGCGTATGATGTTCCGGAACGTTTAGTGATCAACGGGCAAACATTCACGGACGCCTTTGACCACCCCGCACAGCGCCGGACTTTTTCAGGTATTATCACCGATTCAATGAATACCGGAACGGTACTTGTCGGGCAGAAACTCCCCAAGGAAGACCGCTATAACTGGCTCAAAAAATACGGTATGGGGGATTATACGGGTATTGAGCTGACTGGCGAACAGCAGGGGTTAGTAACTGATTGGCATGAGTGGGACGGTCGTCAGGAATACACAGTTTTCTTCGGGCAGGGTATTGCCCAGACCCCTCTACAAACCGCCATGATTTTTCAGGCACTCGGCAATAACGGTGTGAAGCTTAAACCGCGCATCGTTGACGCTTTGATTGATGCCGATGGTACGGTGCATAAACGCGATGTGGAACCCGGCACCAGGATGGTGAGCGAAAAAACTGCTGAACAATGTCGAGAACTAATGGAGAATGTTGTACTTCAAAGCCATGCGAAAACAGCCTCGGTCGAAGGCTACCGAGTCGGCGGTAAGACGGGTACAGCTGAAGCTCCCAGCGATAAAGGCGGATATGACGGATACACCACATCCTTTATAGGGCTTGCGCCTATAGACAACCCGCAGTTTCTCGTAAGCGTTACTCTGCAGCGCCCTCAGGGTGATGTGCGTAGTGTGGGAGCAACAAGCCAGTTCTCACAGATCATGGAGAAAGTACTGCACACGTATAACGTGCCTAAATCCACCACAGATCCAGTAAAAATTCCTATTTTTGCGGATGGGAAATCTAACGGGTAAGTCACATGCGGTCACCCGACTGTGCAGAACTTATTACAATAGGAACGTACCTTGGCGTTGATCGAGGACGATAACAATAAAAATCTCGGCGGCAAGAAATGCGTATGACCGTCAGGAAAGAAGGATAATGGACAGCGAAACGCGCTTGGCTCAAGACGCTCGTCGCACCCCGCACTTGGGCGGCGATGCGCAGAGTCTGCGACCTCGGAACCCACGAGGGAGCACGGTTACTGAGCTCGTGGAGTATCTAGAGGCCTTAGGCGCGCATCCTGTTCTAGAACATCAAGGCTCTGAAGAAGATGTGCGAGGGATCAGCATGGATTCTCGCGCGGTTCGTCTTGCAGACCTATATGTTGCTCTTCCAGGCGCGAAAGCTCATGGTGCACAATTCGCGCAAAAAGTGCTGGAGGCCCAGGCTCACGCTATCCTCACGGATACTGCAGGCGCTCGGATGATTCGGGAGGCAAATCTTTCTTTAGATGGGTGCTCCCTGCTGGTCTGTGACTCTTTACGTCCTGTTATAGGATCACTCGCCGCTTTGATCTATGGGTCACAAGATTACAAGGGTCTGAATCGCTACGCTGTCACAGGAACCAATGGAAAAACGACGACTACCTACATGCTGGAGTCGGTATTCCGAACTGCTCTCAACGCTAAAACCGGTCTTATCGGTACTATCCAAATTCTTGTTGATGGTGTGAGCGTTCCTTCAGCTCTAACCACCCCAGAGTCTGTTCACGTTCATTCGCTCCTTGCGATTATGGGGGAGCGCGGTGTGTCTCATGCAGCAATGGAAGTTTCCTCGCATGCTATCGACTATCACCGCGTGGATGGTGTAGTTTATAAGGTTTCTGGGTTTACAAACCTCACCCAGGATCATTTAGATTTGCACGGCACCATGCAGAATTATTTTGATTCTAAAGCACAGCTTTTTACGCCCGAGCGGACTGAGCGCGCTGTCATCACTGCCGATGACGAGTGGGGCGAGAAGATGCTTCGCCACGCCCAGATTCAGCTGGGGACCGGTAATGCTGTTCGGCTTGTTACTGAGTACGGCATGGGTCTAGCCGAGGTTCCAGCTGAGTTCGGTCCGCTTGATTGGGCGGTAATCAACGTTGAACGTGATGGGTTAGGGCATCGTTTTACGTTGGCTAACGGCGCGGGAGACACTATTCCCTGTTGTACCCATCTTCCGGCAGATTTCAATGTCTCAAACGCCGCGCTCGCCGCGCTGATGGTATATATTGGTGCTTCTGAGGAAGAACGCATTATCCTACGACCTGCCCTAGCTGATGGCACGGCACTAACCCCTATAGTGCCCGGGCGTATGCAGCTTATTTCTCTGGCACCGCATACTATTGTCGATTTTGCCCACAACCCTGACGGGCTCACTCGGGCGCTTGAAGCCATGGACCGACCAGGTGGTGGGCGAGTCATTATTGTTTTCGGGGCAACAGGTGAACGCGATCATCTCAAACGTCCCCTAATGGGAGAAATTGCTGCACAGCACGCCGATATTGTGATTGTGACCGATGACGATCCGCACGGTGAAGACCCCGCCCCAATTCGTGAGGCTGTTGTTGCCGGGGCTGAACGAGCTAATGCCGAAGGTGCGCGAGCATCCCAAATCCTTAATCTTGCTCCGCGAGAAGTGGCGATTGCTCGGGCAATTGAACTCGCAGATGCGAGAGATGCTATTCTTATCGCCGGTCGTGGACATGAAACGGCACAGGATGTTGCCGGTACCGATGTGCAACTTGACGACCGCGTGGAGACCGCGAAAGCGCTTGTCTTCAACGACTTCGAAATTCTTCCGGATTATCGACGCATGCTTGAAGAAGCATAAGGAGCATAGATGATTAAGCTTTCCGCCGCCGAAATTATTACGGCAACAGGCGGCTCACCGCTCGGCTTAGCCGGGCGTGAGAGCGAGCTAGGTGCTACCTTCGCGACCACCGATTCGCGTGAGGTTATACCAGGCACCCTATTTGTTGCTAAGCCAGGTGAGGTGACCGACGGACACAACTTCGTGTCAGGAGCCTTCGACAAAGGTGCTGTCTTAGCGCTTGTCGAACGCCCTGTTAAAGATGAGCGGGGTATTCTGTACCCCAGCATCCAGGTTGATGATGTGGTTCTCGCCATGGGTAAGATCGCACAGTATGCTATTGAAAAGATGCGGTCTCTAGGCGATCTTACGGTTATTGGTATTACCGGTTCTGCGGGGAAGACTACCACAAAAGATTTATTAGCAGCGATCCTAAGTTCTCAGGGCGAAACTATAGCCCCTGTAGGTTCGTACAACGGCGAAGTTGGCGTACCTTTGACTGTATTCCGCGCTGACGAAAGTACTCGCTACCTTGTGATTGAGATGGGTGCCGATCATGTGGGGAATATCGAATACCTGGCAAATATTGTGCACCCTGACCATGGTGTGATTCTTAAAGTTGGCACCGCACATGCTGGCGAGTTTGGCGGGGTCGACAACATCGAACGTACTAAAGGGGAGCTTGCCGAAGGTATTCATACTGGCGGAACCTTGGTCCTCAATGCTGATGATGAGCGTGTTGCACGCATGTCAGCTCGTGCAAGTGTGCCGGTAACCTACTTTGGGGTGGGGGAGAAACCGCAGTACGAACGCTATGTTGCCGCTTTGGGGCTGCATACTAATGATGCTGGTTGTCCGGAATTTACTCTTCGCCTTCCCGACGCCAGCGAATATGAGATTTCCTCCAAACTCATTGGTGAGCATCATGTATGCAATATTCTGGCGGCTGCTACGGTAGCCTATAACGCTGGTGTTCCTGGAGACGCTATTGCGCATGCCCTTAATAACACCGGTGCGCTGTCTAAATGGAGGATGGCTCGCACAGACCGTGCAGACGGCGTGACTGTTATCAACGATGCCTATAATGCTAATCCCGAGTCAATGACAGCCGCTTTACGCACTTTGGCCCAACTGGGACGAGGCGCGAAGCCACGACGGACTTGGGCAGTTTTGGGGGCCATGCTCGAACTGGGCGAGGCCTCTTTGGAGGAGCACGATCGACTCGGTCGTCTGGTGGTACGCATGAATATATCAAAGCTTATTGCGGTTGGTAATGAGGCGAAACCAGCCTACAACGCCGCGCATCTTGAAGGTTCATGGGGTAACGAAGCTACCTGGGTAGAGACACCGCAAGAAGCACTAAATATTTTGCGTGCAGAGTTACGTTCTGGCGATATCGTGCTGTTTAAATCTTCAAATGGCGCTAAACTAGGTTCTTTGGGCGATGAGGTTGCCTTCTGCACCGAAACCTTTGGCGAGGCTCAAGAACAGGCTCCAGCTTGGCTGAGTGCTGGCGATTTTGTTGAGGTAACGGATTTAACGGGCGCCGCTCTGAGCACGGTATCAACTGGTAGTTCTGCAGCGCAAACCTCGACGACCGCCCTAGACCGTAGCCATCTTCACGAAGGAACACATTAACCATGATTACTGTGCTTATTGCTGGAATCCTAGGGTTTATTATCTCCTTCTCAGCAATACCGCTCTTCATCAAGCAGATGCAGAAGCTCAAGTTGGGGCAGCTGATTCGTGAAGAAGGCCCCGCCGCGCATCAGCATAAGGCGGGGACGCCCACGATGGCAGGTCTTATTTTTATCCCAGCCGCCGTTGTTGCCTACTTGCTTGCGTTGCTGATTAACGCTGCAGTTTTTGGAACCTCGCCGGTTCCTAGTGCGACGGCTTTATTGACCCTCGGGTTTACACTAGGAATGCTCGGAGTCGGGGCCGCCGACGATATTATGAAGTTCCGCAACCAGGGGAACGAAGGACTTACCGAGAACCAGAAGACTATTGGTCTGCTGGCGGTGACTCTTCCTTTTGCGTATTTGGTGTTTCAATTTCCTAATGCGGCGGGAGTGACCCCCGCCTCGACGGCGATTTCGTTTGTGCGTGATCTTCCGTTCGACTTCATGGCTGCCGGGGCTATAGGCGGTACTATTCTCATGGTGTTGTGGATTACCCTGATTTCTCTTTCGGGCACTAACGCCGTGAATTTCACTGATGGTCTCGATGGACTTGCGGGTGGCGCAACGATGACCATCTTTACTGGATACCTTGCCATGACTATCTGGCAATACGTACATGCCTGCAGCGGCGGGGCGGGAAACGCATGCTATGATGTGCGGGATCCAGGGTCGCTGGCGCTTATTGCAGCCGCACTTGTTGGTTCCCTCGCCGGGTTCCTATGGTGGAACGTTTCTAAGGCACAAATCTTTATGGGAGACTCTGGTTCTCTTGCTTTGGGAGGCGCGCTGGTTTCCTTTGCTATTTTCACCCGTACCGAGCTTCTGCTTCCCATTATCGCGCTTGTGCCGGTTCTGGAAGTGTTCTCGGTGATTGTGCAGAAAGTTGTCTTCAAAGTTAGCCGTAAACGTTCTGTATCTGTTGGCGATAAAATTCCTCATGCCTACCGTTTCTTCCGCATGACTCCTTTCCACCATCATCTTGAGAAAACCGGTGCAAACGGAAGATACTCCATAGATAAGAAGGGCCTTGTCCCCGGCTCTGTCAGCAGTGGTGAAGTGAACTCGGTATTCCGTCTGTGGATTGCAAATGCGCTTTGTGTGCTGGTTGCTCTTGCAATTTTCTTTGGAGATTGGTTCTCACAGACGTCTGGAGTGATTCACTAATGCCTGACGCTAAGAACTCGCAGCGGGCCTCCAAATATCAGGCACAGCGTGCCCAATATGCAGATGCTATCGCCGTCAATCCAGTCGTCAATAATCCTCGGCTTGCTGAGCTCACTACCTGGGACGGGCCTTGGGCGGGGCTGAAGGTTGTCGTGATAGGCCTCGGCACCAGCGGCGATGCTGCAGTGGATGTGCTGGCTCAGAAAGGTGCCCACATTACCGCTATTGATGCGCAAGATACGCAGGAAAAGCGAGAGCGCATCCGAATTTACCAAGAAGCCTATGGAAACGTGGCGGGTTTATTTGGTGAGGAATACATGGAATGTGTGCCTCGTGTCGATGATCAAGACCCGGATGTTATCGTGACTTCGCCAGGAATCCGTCCAGATAGCCTGGTCATGCTCGATGCTTATGAACGGGGTATCCAAATTTGGAGTGAAATCGAACTGGCATGGCGTCTGAATCAACGTCAAGGTCGGGTTACTCCAAAGTGGCTGTGCCTGACGGGAACCAATGGGAAAACTACGACCGTGGGTATGGTCGATTCGATTCTTAAAGCAGCCGGTAAAAAATCTCTGCAGGTTGGGAACGTGGGCATGCCAGCAGTCTACGCTGTTGCCGACGATGAACCCTATGAATTTTTTGCGGTAGAGCTTTCGAGCTTTCAGCTGCATTGGACTTCTTCACTGTCGCCATACGCTTCCGTGGTGCTTAACGTAGCGGAAGATCACGTCGATTGGCACGGTTCTTTTGAGGCTTACAAGTCCGATAAAGCACGTGTGTACGAAAATACTCAGGCAGCGTGTATCTTCAATACCGATCATGCTGATACTTTGCGTATGGTTGAAGAAGCAGATGTTATAGAAGGTGCCCGTGCCATCGGTATTAGCTCAACCGAGATCCCCTCAGTCTCCATGTTGGGCTTGGCGGAAAACATTATTGTTGACCGTGCGTTTTTGAAGAATCGATACAGCGAGGCACTTGAGCTTGGTGTTCTTGAAGATTTAGCGCCCGTTCCCGGTCAAGCTCCCGCACAGCACACCGTGGAGAATGCGCTAGCCGCTGCCGCATTATGTCGTGCTGCAAATATTGCTCCTGAGGCTGTGCGGGATGGACTGCGTTCTTATAAGCCTGGTGCGCATCGTAATCAGACGGTGCTTTACCGCGATGGAATCCAGTGGGTCAACGATTCTAAGGCTACTAACCCACATGCCGCTAACGCTTCAATGAGCGCTTATCCTTCGCTGATTTGGATTGCTGGAGGTCTTTCTAAAGGGGTGGAGTATGATGATCTTATAGCTCAGCATGCTTCACGTTTGAAAGCAGTATTAATCATTGGCACTGATACGGCGGGACTTAAAACATCTTTGGCGAAGTATGCAAGCCATGTTCCTACCTATAATATGACGGCTTCGGCGAATGATCCCTCTGACGGGGTTACTGTTATGGAAGCTGCCGTAGTCAAAGCAGAAGAGCTAGCCACTGAGGGTGATACAGTGCTCATGGCACCTGCCGCTGCTTCGATGGACCAATTTAACAATTATGCCGTTCGTGGTAACGCTTTTGTGGATGCGGTCAAATCTCATATTGTCGGTAACTGAAGGCATATTGATTGCTCTGAAACGATAAACGCCGTGTAGACTTTTCTGCTGTAGGAAAAATCTATTGAGTTTGTCGTGTTAAGACACAGAAGAGGAGAACGCATGAGTAATGCACCCGGTCAGACTCACTCGTCGGCCCGTGGAGGCGTAAGTCATGCACAGCGCCAGGGCAGGAACGGCTCAACGAGGCTCGGTTCTTTTCTGTATAACGCTATCTCGTCTCTTTATAAGCGTTCCGCATCGCGCGATTTAGCGGATGTGCCGCGACTGATTCTTTTAGTATGCGCTGGTCTCACAGTTTTTGGCGTGATCATGGTACTGTCTGCATCATCTGTGAGCATGATTTCACAGGGAATGTCCCCTTTCTCGCAGGTAACCCGTCAGGTAATGTTTGCCGCTCTAGGCGCCGCTGCATTAGGGGCTATAGCAGTATTGAAAGTACAGCGGTACCGCAAAATGTGGGTCGTTAATATCCTCTTAGCCCTGGCGATTCTTGCCCAGATTGCTGTTCTTGCTATTGGTACCGATATTAATGGCAACCGTAACTGGATTAGGTTCAGCGGCATTCAGATTCAGCCTTCGGAATTCTCTAAACTCGCTATTGTGCTGTGGATGGCGATGGTCATGACTCGGCAGGGCACTAAACTCAAAGAGAAGACATCTCGTGCAATTTTTCCCGCACTTTTTGGACTCTTGCCCTTGATGCTGCTTATTCTGGCAGGTAAAGATCTCGGTACCGTGATCGTCTACGCCTTTATCTTCTTGGGTATGGTATATATTGCGGGCGCAAACCGTAAGACTATGGTATGGCTTTCGATTATTCTGATCGTGAGTGCCATAGTGGGGTCAATTTCAAGTTCAAACCGTCGTGAACGACTGATGAGTGTTTTCGGTGTATGCACCGGTTCTGTCTGTGATCAATCTCAGGCTGGCGGGGTTGCGTTGGCAACCGGTGGGTTCTGGGGGGTTGGGCTAGGACAATCCCGCCAGAAGTATAACTATTTGCCCGAAGCACATAACGATTACATTTTCGCCATTATCGGCGAGGAACTGGGGCTTTTGGGTACGCTTACCGTGGTGCTTTTGTACCTGGGCCTGATCTATTGCGCATTACGCATTATTGCCCGAACAGCAGACCCGTTTATTCGTATTGCAACGGGCGGTATTATTGCGTGGCTTTCTACCCAAGCTATCGTGAATATGGCGATGGTTTCCGGTATTCTTCCCGTGATTGGTGTGCCGCTTCCCTTTATCTCATACGGCGGTTCATCCTTGATTTCATCAATGCTTGCCGCAGGGATGCTTTATGCTTTTGCACGTCAAACTCCACTTGTCGGCGGGCCTATACCAGCCGCCGATTTAACGAAACAGACACCTCGCGAAGTGCGACGCGCTAATGAAGACTGGAAGCGACGACTGTCTCTTCAAGCCATCGTTGAAGATGAGCGGCTTCAACTGCAAGAAGCCGGTGGAGCTCTTGGTAAAGATTACTGGGGTGGGGGCTTACTGCGTAGAGTCAAAGAACTGCCATCCTGGTTGGGCATAACCCAGCGACAGCGTGAGCATACTCGCAAGACGTATGAGCAGCGCGCTCAAGCACGCGCCGATCGTGCTGCTGAGCGCCGCCGTGAGGCGGAGCATCAGGAAGCTCTCGCTCATGAAGAGCAGCGTATTCAGCGTGAACGGCAGCGACTTCGTGAGCAGCGGTTCCAAGAGGAACATCCAAATGGATTGCATACCCATGAACGGGTTCCCCAATTGCGCCGTAAGGGAGATGTGCAGCCTACATCTCGTCCCTCGCAGGGCAGGCAACGGTCAACCCCAGCAGACCACGAAGATACGATTCCCCTGCAGAACCTGCAAAAGCGCACAAACGCCAATCGAGCGCGTCACCGCTCTTCGTCATCGGGACGTTTGCCAGCCGGGTTGCGACCTTTGCACCCTCAACCGGGCTCCCAAACATCCTCTTCAGGGCAGCCTCCTGCGGGATCCTCACGTCAGATACGTCGGCAGCAGCCTTCACAGAGTCAGCAGAACCCGCGAGGCCGTAAACCTGGTCAGGGTGGTTCACGCTCATAGCCTCTGAAATAGGGAAAGGAGGAATACCAGGCTCGGGACGTGGGTATATACCCGACTTCATATTCTTTCACTACGGGGTTAGTCCTGCTATGTCGTAAAATGAGGTGAATGTATTTGTTGGGAGTTATTATCTATGTCTAAGGCACCCTCTGTGGTTCTCGCTGGCGGCGGCACCGCTGGTCATATTAACCCGATGCTTGCTATAGCACGCGAAATCCGCCGGATTGAGCCGGAAGCTAATATTCTGACTCTTGGCACCAAGGATAAGATGGAAGCTCAATTAGTTCCTGAAGCTGGATTTGATATTGAGTTTATTCCGCGTGTAGCTTTCCCCCGAAGTCTATCGCTTAACGCATTAACCTTTTTCCCAAGATTCGCAAAAGCAATTTCGCAAACCCGTAAAATTCTCAAAGATGCGAATGCAGATGTTGTAGTAGGCGTAGGCGGTTATGTGTGTCCGCCAGCATATCTTGCCGCTTTTTTCTCCCGCATTCCTGTTGTTATTCACGAGGCTAATGCAAAGCCCGGTTTGGCAAATAAACTGGGTGGTCCTCTAGCGAAGTTTGTGGGTGTGGCTTTCTCCAACACCCCTTTCCCTCGTGCCAAACTTGTGGGTATGCCCATGAAAGATGAGATCGCGCATCTGAACCGTCGAGCGGCACGAGCACAGGCGAGGCATACTTTAGGTCTTGACCCCGATAAGCCCGTTCTGATCGTGACGGGCGGTTCCTTAGGCGCGCAAAGTCTTAATAATGCCGTCGCTGAGAACATTACGAATTTTGAGGACTGGGGTTTTCAGGTTTTGCATATTACTGGTAAAGGCAAAGCTATTGTGGATGATTCAGGCGAGCCCGTTACAGCCCCAAATTATCGTCAGATTGAGTTTAGCCACGGCATGCAGGATGTTTATGCCGCCGCCGATCTTTTGATAGTCCGTGCTGGAGCCGCAACCGTAAGCGAAGTTGCTGCGGTGGGTGTACCCGCAATTTTTGTTCCGCTCCCGTTTGGTAATGGTGAACAAAGTCTCAATGCTCGTTCTCTGGTTATGGCAGAAGCCGCGCTTCTCATCGAAGATAAGAAAATGACCGGGGCGTGGTTTGCCCGTGAAATTCCATCGTTGATGGCTGATGCTCAGAAGTTAAAAGAAATGGGTCGTCGAGCATATAAATTGGGCATTCGTGATGCCGCACATGTTATGGCTGAGGCAACCCTGAAGGTGGTTAAATAAATGTCCGAACTGATGAACCTTAACATGGTGCTTCCTGAGCCCCTGAACCCGCCGTTTCCCGCGCGCGCATCCCTGCAGGAGTTGGGACGTGTGCATTTTGTAGGGATCGGCGGTGCCGGTATGAGTGCTATTGCAACGTTGATGCTGAAAGCTGGTATTCCCGTAAGCGGCTCTGACCGAGCAGAAACGGCGACTATTCAGGCTTTACGCGAAGCGGGTGCTCGTGTTTATACTCCCCAAGATGCTGCGAATATTCACGATATTGATACCGTTGTTATCTCAACGGCCATTCATGAAGATAACCCCGAACTGATTGCGGCTCGTGCTCAGAACCTTCGGGTATTGCACCGCTCTGAGGCTTTGGCTGCTGCTATGGGCGCATCACAGGTTGTAGCGGTTGCTGGCACGCATGGTAAGAGCACAACCAGTTCCATGATTGCCGTCATGCTGGATAAGTTAGGGTTTCACCCGTCTTTCGCGGTAGGAACAGTTATTGCGGGATACGGCAGCAACGCGCGATTAGGGGCCACTGGTGAAGGCTCTTGGTTTGTAGCAGAGGCAGACGAATCCGATGGCTCTTTTGTCCGCTATCGACCCGCAATCGCAGTGGTTACCAACGTCGAACCTGACCACTTGGATTTCTACGAAACTCCCGAACGCGTGTATGAGGCGTTTAACCGTTTTGTTGCCTCTATGGCCCCCGGGGGCGTCTTGGTGACATGCTGGGATGATGAAGGCGCTCGTGCGCTTGCAGAACGTGCGCGCGATGCTGGGATTGAAGTGGTAACTTACGGTCAGTCTACTGAGGCTGATCTACGGGTTTCACGCATTACGAGCCACGGCTCGGAGTCTTCGGCAACACTGCGCTGGTCTTTCGAGTGCGCAAGTAAGCATTACGAAGGCGAGCAGGATGCTCAGCTGCGTGTACCCGGTATTCACAATCAGTTGAACGCAGCGGCAGCTTTTATTACCGCTCTTCTCGCTGGAGCACAACCTGAGGATGCGGCCACCGCGTTATACGGCTTCGTAGGAGCAGATCGACGTTTTACTCTGCGTGGTGACGTAGCGGGTATTAAAGTCTTTGACGATTATGCTCATCACCCAACAGAGGTATTCCGTGCGCTTGAGACCGGCCGCACGGTTGCCGATGGGCATAACCTCTATGTGGTTTTCCAACCGCATCTGTTCTCACGTACCCAAGAATTTGCCGCCGATTTCGCGCAGGCTCTTTCGAAGGCTGATCGTTCGTATGTACTGGATATTTATCCTGCCCGGGAACTTCCGATTGAGGGAGTCACGAGTGAACTTATCACCGGTGCTGGATTCTCTGAGGTACATTATGCGTCGGATGCAGCTGCAGCCATTGAAGATATTGCTATGTGTGCTGTTCCAGGCGATATTATTATGACCGTTGGTGCAGGTGATGTTACCGCATTAGGAGAGCGTATTCTGCATGAGCTACATGCCCGTTACCCTAAGGAGTAATAGTGGCTAAAGGACGTCAAGAGCGAAAACCGGGCACGGAAGCGTTTGCGACTTCACCGGTACGTACTCCGAAGTTACCGGTTGTTCGCGGCAAAAAGAAAGCTAAACCTGCTGAAGATACGTCAAAATCTTTTGAAGGTATGAGCCCTCAGAACCAGACGAATCCTGTTGAGCAAGAAACTCATACCGAAAGTAAGAGCCAGACGGGTTCTTCCCGTGCAACGTATTCTGAATCTTCAGAGCTCAAGGACCGTGGTATACGTCTGGATGCAGGGGAATCTGAACCGGATGAGTTGGATTCACAATCGGCGAAATCTACGTCTAGTACCTTTGGCCGATGGCGTCGTGAACGTGAGAAGGAACGTCAAACCGAGATAGCGCGGGAACAGGAGATCCGCGAAGAGCAGGGGCGTATCACCCAATTACGCAATGACCCTGGGCTCGACGGGCTTCTGGCAGAAGACCAAAGTAAGAGTCAGACTACGAAGCGCCGACGTCCGCTCACTCGCTTGCGGAAAATCCTTTATGGCGTTGGTGCGTTTATGTTTGCTGTGCTTCTATATATCGGTTTGGTCTTTTATTCTCCGCTGCTCTCTGTTCAGACTATTCGAGTTGAAGGCGCTTCGCTATTGGATAGCGTGCAGGTTGAGCAGAAACTGGAACCACTCAAGGGCACGCCGCTGACTCGTATTAATGATCAGAAGGTGCGTGAACTTATCGACCAGGAGCATGTACTGCGCGGCGTGCAGATTGAGGCGCATCCTCCGCATGAACTAGTTGTAACCCTCAAAGAGCGTACCCCTGTTGCCGTCATTCATCAGGACGGGAAATATGTGGTTGTTGATAGTGAGGGAATCAAACTTCGTGAAGTTGAGAATGCTGATGGAATCAATGTTCCGCTTGTCGATGTTGGACAGGAAGCCCCCCAGGACTCTGCGGCCTTCCGCACGGTTGCAAATGTGCTTTCTGCTTTGCCCTCGTCAATCCTGACGCAGGTGAAAGAGGCGCGAGCAAGCTCAACCTCAAACATTAACTTAACATTGAAGGATGGGGTTGTCGTGCAGTGGGGTACAGCTGAAGAGAGTGACCTTAAAGCTAAGGTTTTAACTAAGCTGATGGAGGCGGTACGTGAGGACCAGTCAAAGAGCGCACAACAAGGACAAGCCGCTAATAAAGTAAACACTTATGATGTTTCTTCGCCGCGTGTTCCGGTTACTCGTTAGCCTTTAACCTTATGGTTAAGCATCGGGTAAAAAGATAGATTTTTTATAAAAATCTATAAATAATGCACGTCAAATACCTCAGGCAACTAGGAACCTGGTGAAACTGTTGGTATCCTTGCAGATAAAGTCACTATGAGGTTAGGAAGACTAAGGTTCTACTTGAACCTTTGGGTTTTTCTAGAGATTTACACGAAATAATCGAGGGATAAATGGACGCTGGAACTCCCCAGAACTACTTGGCAGTCATCAAAGTCGTCGGTATCGGTGGCGGTGGCGTCAATGCAGTCAACCGTATGATCGAGGTTGGCCTGCGAGGCGTAGAATTCATCGCTATTAACACAGATGCTCAGGCACTTTTGATGTCTGACGCTGACGTCAAACTTGATGTTGGTCGTGAACTAACTCGCGGTCTCGGAGCGGGCGCAAACCCCGAGGTCGGTCGTCAGGCTGCTGAAGACCACGCCCAGGAAATCGAAGAGGTTATCAAGGGCGCAGACATGGTCTTCGTGACTGCAGGTGAAGGCGGCGGCACCGGTACCGGCGGTGCTCCCGTTGTAGCACGTATTGCACGCTCTTTGGGTGCCCTCACGATCGGCGTGGTAACTCGTCCCTTTACCTTTGAAGGTCGTCGCCGTTCGAACCAGGCGGAAACTGGCATCGCTGCACTTCGTGATGAAGTAGATACCCTCATTGTGATTCCGAACGATCGTTTGCTCTCTATCTCTGATCGCAACGTTTCGATGCTTGACGCCTTCAAATCGGCAGATCAGGTTCTTCTCTCCGGTGTGCAGGGTATTACCGACCTTATTACTACTCCGGGTCTGATCAACCTTGACTTTGCAGACGTTAAGTCTGTTATGCAGGGGGCTGGTTCGGCTCTGATGGGCATTGGCTCTGCCGCTGGTGAAGACCGCGCTGTTAAAGCCGCCGAGCTCGCTATCGCATCCCCACTTTTGGAAGCATCCATTGATGGGGCACACGGTGTACTCCTCTCCATTCAGGGCGGTTCCGATCTCGGTCTATTTGAGATTAATGAGGCTGCACGCCTGGTCCAGGAAGTCGCGCATCCTGACGCAAATATTATCTTCGGTGCTGTGATTGATGACGCCTTGGGTGATGAAGCACGTGTGACCGTTATTGCCGCTGGATTTGACGCCGTCAATCCTGAGACTAACACCAACGCTAACAGTTCAGCTTCGGCAAATACTCAGGCGCAGCGTACTCAGCAGGCATTCGGCGGCTCTGCGCAGGCCGCTCCTGTGGCTCCCGCATCAACCGGATATGGTTTCGGCGGTGCGCAGAATGGTACTCAGCAGAATGATGTTCCTGCCGCAGCTGGCTTTGATGTTGATCTACCGCCCGTCGTGGAAGAGTCCCCGGCACGGCGCGATACCCTCGATGTGCCCGACTTCCTGAAGTAAGTCGCACACATCCTTTTTAGACATAAGGGAGCCAAGGACATATACGTCCTGGCTCCTTTGTGTATGCTTTGACCTTATGACAGCAGAAAGAACCATGAGTACCCTCCTCAACCCGTTCTACTCCACAGGAACTTATACCAGCGGTCCATATACCGTGCATATCGGATTTACTTCACGGTCGGCCGGTAATTTGGGGCTTCATGTTAATGCGGGCGAGCCCCATACCGCAACGCTGAAAAACCGTGCTGATGTACAAAGTCTCTGCGGTTCAGCTCCTTTCCTCTACCTCAATCAAGTACATGGTGCAGATATTGTATGCGCCGATCATATTCTGACTACACAGATTTCTCCGAATGACGAGCGTGGGGTATATACGTTGAAACGTGCCGATCAATTACGCGAGCAGGCTCCGCAAGCAGATGCTGCCTACAGTACAACAGGTCAGCCTCTAGCTATTATGGTTGCTGACTGCATTCCACTCGTGTTCGTGGGAGAGAGATCTACCCCACATGACGTGCCCATTATTGCTGTGGCGCATGCAGGGCGTCCTGGGCTACTTGCAGGAGTTATTCAACGCACAGTTGCGACGATGCGAGAGCAGGGCGCAACACAGATTCACGCGTGGTTAGGGCCTAGTATATGCGGAAGTTGCTATGAGGTACCCGAAGATATGCGCGAACATGCGACACGGCAGATTCCTGAAACATACGCTCAGACAAGCCAAGGAACACCGGCTTTAGATTTGCCAGCGGGAGCGATTGCTCTCTTGAATAAGCTGAAGGTAGAGGTTTCTACCGACTTGGCAGCCTGCACTTATGAAAGCACCAGCCTCTTTTCGCATCGAGGATTTATGAATCGAGGTGAAGCACCCGGACGTATCGCTGGGCTCGTATGGGTGACGAAACCTTCCTAAGATCTTAAAATCGAAGAAAAGCTGAGTATGAGGGTATATCGGTAAAGGGGACTGATGATGAGCGAAGAACAGACATTGACGTACACCTCGGAACGCGCGCAACAGCTTGCGGATAACTACGCGCGGGTTATGGCGCGCGTCCGCGATGCTGAAGCCGATACCAGTGGTGTGCGCACCGAGCATAGCCCTGCAGTTCGCCTTGTCACCGTGACCAAGTTTTTCCCTGCCTCTGATGTAGCAGCGCTTTACACCCAGGGGGTACGTATTTTTGGTGAGAATCGTGATCAAGAGGCGGCTCCTAAAGCTCGTGCTCTTCGAGCCATCGAAAAACCTGCCGACCCCGCTTACTGGGCGTTTATTGGGCAGTTGCAAACAAATAAGGCAAAGTCCGTCGTAAAATATGCCCATCAGGTACAGTCCGTAGATCGTGCGTCTCTGATTGATTCTTTAGCAAAAGCCTATCGCAACCAAGTAGCTCGCTATGAGGCGGGGGAGCAGGACGCCCCAGCGGCTCTATCCCAAGGAGCTCTAGAATGTCTGATTCAGGTTTCGCTTGAAGCGCAGGCAACGGCCGGACATGCATCGGAAGGGGCGCGCGGTGGAACGGACCAAGACGAGATTTTAGAGCTTGCTGAGCGTATCGAAGCTCAAGAAGAATTACGCTGTGGGGGTATTATGGCGGTGGCGCCACTGGGTGCGAACCCTGACGAATCCTTTGAAAAACTCTGGGAATTGGCGCAGGGTCTGCGCGCCGAGTTCCCGCATGCAGATCAGATTTCGGCGGGCATGAGTGCAGATTTAGAAGCCGCTATTCGCTGGGGGTCTACGTGTGTGCGGGTAGGAAGCGACATCATGGGGAAGCGAGATTACCCCTAGATTTTTACCAGGTTTTGTTGTGCAAGGCATGCAGCAGATGAGAAATACGCTGATAGGATTTTCAAGCGCTGGTAGAATATACACCTGTGAGGGCTGGTTGACGTCGTCTTTAAGAATATGCATCATCGTCAATAAAGCCCGTGGGAATACCCCCAAAATTCTCTGTGAACATATATAATCGGTGTCGAACCGACAGCATGTGCGGTGCTATTTCCCACGTTAGAATCTCAGGTATCGGTGGAGCGAATCTCCCGCATATATGTGAATGTACGACTGCGAAACGAGAGTAAAGAATGGCGAAACAAGGCGGTGGCAAACTTGCCAATAGCCTCGGTTCTTTCTTCGGCGTGACTCGTTATGGGTCGGAAACTGAAGAATTATCGGAAGGTATGCAGGATGTCCATAGTCATGATTCGACGGATGAGGCATCTATTCCTTCCACTGAAACTCCCGCTCCATCACCTGGAATCCGGCTGAATGCATTACCCACACCAGCATCTGCTAACCCTGACACCGCAGCTATACCACAGGCAACGGGCGCTGCGGAGCCACTATCTGTAGAATCAGAATCGATTACGGCATCGTCTGCTTATCAAACTTCAGCTCAGCGGCAAGAAACCAACCAGTTTGCCGCGACTTACACGCCAATCCCACACCGGGAACAGAAAACTAACCGAGAGGAATACCAGGTGCAAAATCACTACGAGACCGACGAGTACCCCTACCCTTCCTCCGGCTACGATCAAGTTCATGAGCTTGATGTGAACTCTTACGGCATTGACGAGGGTCTTGGTGCCGGATACCCCTACGAGGAAGATGAGGACGAATTGCGCCGCATTACAACAATCCACCCCCGCTCATACAACGACGCCAAAATTATTGGTGAAGCGTTTCGTGAGAATATTCCTGTGATTATGAATGTCGCTGAAATGAGCGATTCGGATGCTAAACGTCTTGTGGACTTTGCCTCCGGACTCGCGTTCGGGCTCTCAGGTCGCATTGAACGTGTGACCGGGCAGGTATTCTTGCTAACCCCCGAAAACCTAGAGGTACTGGGGGCTGACACGACTCCGGCACCGGGCGCTTTTGAGGCTGAGGGCCCGTTTCCTTTTGACCAGGGGTAATGCATGGGGTACATCTTCGCCATCATTACCATAGCCCTGCACATTCTCTACATTGGGTTGCTCTTGCGGATGCTTCTGGACTGGGTGCGTGTCTTTGTGCCGGGGTGGCGTCCGCGAGGGATTGCCCTGCTGTGCGCCTCTGGAGTATATGCTCTGACGGACTGGCCTATGAACCAGCTTCGCAAGGTTGTACCGCCACTGCGTATTGGTAATTTCGCCCTTGATACTGGGTTTCTGATTCTGATTTTAGGCGTGGGACTTTTATTGTCAGTGATGACCTCTTTGACACTAACTTTTTCACGCTAAATAACAGTTATATTTCCTGGTCAAAGCATAAATTTTTCTGATATGCATAAAGATGTATGAAGCAATAACGGCGAGGCAGACTTTCCGTCAGGAAATACATTTACTATGATGGTAAGAGGTTCTCTGCGCCGAATTCCTGGAAAATCGGGTCTTGAAGTGTAGAGAAGAGTAGAATAATGGGCGGTACCCTAGCCAGCACCGTAAGTTTATTTAATAAATTTATGGGCATCCCAAAACCTATTCACAGATAACTTTATTCCAAAGGAGATAAGCTGTGGCTATCACCCCCGAAGATCTGATTAACAAGAGCTTCAAAATTGTGAGAAACGAATCCGGGTACGACCGCGATGAGGTTGATAATTACCTTGATGAGCTTGTTGTTGAGCTCCGCGCGCTGTACACCGAAAACGAATCCCTCAAGCGTAAGCTTGCAGCCGCCCAGTCTGGTTCGGCAACTCCGGCGACCAACAATACGTCTTCTTCGTCCGCAACGGCTAAGTCCGCTGCACAGGATAAGACCAGCACCCCAGCACCCGTTGCTGCTGGCGGCGCTCAGGATGCAGCAGGTCTGCTTGCCATGGCCCAGAAACTCCATGACGAATACGTCTCTCAGGGTGAAAAAACCCGTGCAGAACTCGTTGCTAAGGGTGAGAAAGAAGCTAAAGATCTGGTGGCAGCTGCACGTTCTCAGCGTGATGAGGTTCTTTCCAAGCTCACCGACGAGCGTGACAGCTTGGAAATCACCGTGGAATCCCTGCGTGGTTTTGAGTCGCGTTACCGTTCGAAATTGCAGGAACACCTCACCTCTCAGCTTGAAGAGCTGAAGACTCTTAAGTCCTTTGAAGCAGATGCTCGCTAAGCTCTAAGTTTCGATACCTTTTTATAAACACCGTCCGCATCCGTGGCAAGAAGAACTTTGCTACTGGCTTTGCGGGCGGTTGTTTATACCTGGCTTAAGATAAGCTAGAGGAGGGCGAATTCAGGTACAACATCCGCCGCCCCGCTCATTGCCCTTCACCGAGGAGATACATGGAATCTGAAGAGACCACTGCGTCTGCCGCTGGTTCAACAGCATCGCATAAATCTGTTACGCGCATACTCTCATCACGCGGCGCATGGGTAGTTGGGATTCTAACGGCTCTTATTATTTTTTTCATTGACCAGGGCACAAAGCTTCTGGTGGTTACCAAGATGCAGATTGGGGAGCGCATCCCCGTGATCGATGGTCTTCTGTGGTGGTATTCCATCAGGAATTCTGGAGCTGCCTTTTCTCTCGGCGAGAATGCAACCTGGATATTTACGGTTATTATGGCGCTTGCCGCTGCAACCGTCCTTTACCTTTTCCGAAGGACGCGGGCTCTGAAATGGACCCTTGCCCTTGGAGGGCTGCTGGGCGGTGTTCTCGGAAACCTTTTTGATCGTCTTTTCCGTGAGCCAGGATTCGGTATGGGACACGTGGTGGACTTTATTTCGGTGCCTAACTTTGCCATCTTTAATATTGCCGATTCGGCGATCTGCGTTTGTATGGCTTTAATCGTACTGCTTAACTTCCGTGGCATAACGCTGCTTGGTACACGTGCTAAATCCTCTGCGAAGAAGGCTTCCGCACTATCTACCCACGTGAAAACTCAGAAGATCTCCGAAGGGGAATAATTGACCGATAATGTTGCGCCAGCAGGCATAACCGCCGAGTTCGACGTTTCTGAGGCTTTAGTAGGTATGCGATTGGACGCTGCTCTCGCCGGTGCCCTTGAGATACCGCGTACCCGCGCATCCGGCTGGATTCGCGACGGGCATGTGCGTGTGGTTCAGCGTGGAAATGAGCTGAAAATCGGTAAGTCGCATAAACTGTCCGCGGGCGAGACTGTGTTTGTGAATGCGCCTGCTCCGCGTGACCTTGCCGATATTCAGCCCGAAAAGGTAGATGGCTTCGGCATAGTCTATTGCGATGACGATATTGTGGTGGTCGATAAACCTGCTGGTGTTGCCGCGCATCCTTCTCACGGGTGGCATGGGCCCACTGTTCTTTCGGCTCTTCTGGGAGAAGGCGTTACCGTGGCTACCTCCGGGGCGGCGGAGCGTCAGGGGATTGTGCACCGGCTGGACGTCGGCACTAGCGGGCTTATGGTGGTGGCGCGCAGCGAGCGGGCATATACCGAGCTTAAACGTGCCTTTAAGGATCGTACCGTTGAGAAGGTATATCATACCCTGGTACAAGGACTGCCGGATCCTCTCATGGGGACTATTGATGCTCCTATCGGCAGGCATCCCGGGCATGAATGGAAATTCGCCGTTATTGAGGATGGACGTTCTTCTATTACCCACTATGAAACTTTGGAATCTTTCGGGTCTGCCTCTCTTGTTGAGGTGCATTTAGAAACGGGACGGACTCACCAGATCCGTGTGCATTTCTCTTCATTACAGCACCCCTGTTGCGGCGACCTCACTTATGGAGCCGATCCCCGGTTTAGCGCCGAACTTGGCCTGACCCGGCAGTGGCTGCATGCGCATCGTCTAGGGTTCACTCACCCTACCACCGGAGAGCGCATTGAATTTGAGAGCCCCTATCCGCAGGATTTAGACTATGCACTTGAGGCGCTTCGCACCGGGAACATCACCAGAGCATGACTAAAACTCAGTCAGCACACTAAGAGACCAACAACCACAGCTAACGAGGAGAAAACGTGGCTAAGAAGGGCTTCGCGCATCTGCACGTGCATACCGAATATTCCATGCTGGACGGCGCTGCCCGCCTAGGCGACCTCTTTCAATACGCACGGGAACTCGGAATGGACTCGATGGCCACCAGCGATCACGGGTTCCTTTTTGGTGCTTTCGACTTTTGGCGTCAAGCGAAGGCCAATGACATTAAACCCATTATCGGTGTGGAAGCGTACCTGACTCCCGGAACCCACCGTACCGACCGTTCACGTGTGCGCTGGGGCGATGGCTCTCGCGACGATGTTTCCGGTGGTGGTGCATACACCCACATGACTATGTGGGCGGAAACCACCGAGGGCATGCACAATCTTTTCCGCGCATCATCTGTCGCCTCACTGGAAGGTCAGCTGTACAAGCCGCGTATGGACCGCGAAGTACTGCAAACCTACTCTAAAGGGCTCATCGCCACGACCGGATGTCCTTCCGGAGAAATTCAGACTCGTCTGCGTTTGGGTCAGTACCAAGAGGCAGTCGCAGCGGCAGCAGAATTCCGTGACATTTTTGGCAAAGATAACTTCTATTGTGAGGTCATGGATCACGGGCTTGATATCGAGCGTAATGTGCAAGCAGATCTGCATCGTCTGGCCAAGGAACTCAACCTGCCGTTTGTCGCGACGAACGATCTGCACTACACTCGCCAAGAAGATCACACCGCGCACGCTGCACTTTTGTGCGTGCAGTCCGGTTCGACCCTGACCGACCCTAAACGCTTTAAATTCGACGCGGACAACTTCTACCTGCGCTCGCCGGAAGAGATGTATCAGATATTTGGCGATGTTCCGGGTGCCTGCGAAAACACTCTTGAAATCGCCGAACGATGCAACGTCGAGTTCAATACCAAAGCGAACTATATGCCAAACTTCCCTGTACCCGAGGGAGAGAACGAAGAATCCTGGTTCGTGAAGGAAGTTGAACGAGGACTGCACTACCGATTCCCCAATGGCGTGCCCGATAAGGTACGTGAACAAGCCGAATATGAGGTAGGCGTTATTACCTCCATGGGGTTCCCCGGATACTTCCTGGTGGTGGCTGACTTTATCAACTGGGCAAAGAACAACGGTATCCGTGTGGGCCCAGGGCGTGGCTCCGGCGCAGGCTCGATGGTCGCCTACGCCATGCGTATTACCGATCTGAACCCGCTCAATCACGACCTGATTTTTGAGCGCTTCCTCAATCCCGACCGCGTGTCAATGCCCGACTTCGACGTGGACTTTGACGATCGCCGCCGTGCCGAAGTGATCGACTATGTGACCGAGAAATATGGCGAGGACAAGGTTGCACAGATCGTCACCTTCGGAACTATTAAGGCGAAGCAGGCGCTCAAAGATGCTTCTCGCGTGATGGATCAGCCTTATTCGGTAGGTGAGCGCCTCACGAAGGCGATGCCGCCGGACGTTATGGGTAAGAACATTGCACTTGCCAATGTGTATAACCCCGAAGATAAGCGCTACTCCGAGGCGGGCGATCTGCGTGCACTTATCGAGGATCCGGTCGATAAGATTTACGGCGAAGTCTTCGAGACCGCAAAAGGTCTGGAAGGTCTGAAACGTCAGTGGGGCGTGCACGCCGCGGGCGTTATCATGTCGAGTAAAAACCTGACTGACGTGATTCCTGTGATGCGCCGCGAGGCTGATGGACAGGTTATTACCCAGTTTGATTACCCCACCTGTGAAGGTCTGGGTCTTATCAAAATGGACTTCTTGGGTCTTCGCAACTTGACGATTATTTCTGATGCGCTAGATAACGTCAAGATGAACCGCGGCATAGAGATAGACCTTGAAAACCTAGAGGTTGATGACAAAGAGTCCTACCGCCTACTGGCGCGTGGTGACACCCTAGGTGTATTCCAGCTCGATGGCGGTCCAATGCGCAGCCTGCTTAAACTCATGGAGCCCGAAGAGTTCGAGCATATTTCCGCTGTGCTTGCCCTGTACCGCCCTGGACCTATGGGCGCGAACTCGCATACGAACTATGCCCTTCGTAAGAACGGTAAGCAAGAGATTCAGCCGATTCACCCCGAGCTTGAAGAGCCTCTTGCCGAGATTCTTGATACTACCTATGGTCTGATCGTATATCAGGAGCAGGTGATGGCGATCGCCCAGAAGGTTGCAAATTATACGCTGGGTGAAGCGGATCTGCTGCGTCGCGCGATGGGTAAGAAGAAGAAAGCTGAGCTGGATAAACAATATGAGGCTTTCCACGATGGCATGATTTCTAACGGGTACTCGGAGGGCGCAGTTAAGGCCCTGTGGGATATTCTGCTTCCGTTTTCCGATTACGCATTCAACAAAGCCCATACTGCGGCATACGGTTTGGTATCGTACTGGACCGCCTATTTGAAGGCGCATTATCCGCAGGAATATATGGCGGCTCTGCTAACGAGTGTGGGCGATAACAAGGATAAGCTGGCTCTGTACCTCAACGAATGCCGTGCCATGGGTATTACCGTGCTGCCCCCGGATGTGAACGAATCCACCCTGACCTTTGCGCCTGTGGGGAAGGATATCCGTTTCGGTATGGGCGCTATTCGTAACGTGGGCGCAAACGTGGTCGACGGTATGATTGCAGCCCGCGAAGAGAAGGGGCACTTCGAGTCTTTCAACGACTTCCTGAAGAAAGTGCCGCTGGTTGTGTGCAATAAACGCACCATAGAATCGCTGATTAAAGCAGGTGCTTTCGACGAGTTGAAACATACTCGCCGTTCGCTTTCGCTGGTACACGAGTCGGCAGTAGACGCGGCGGTCTCCGTGAAACGCAAAGAGGCAGCAGGTCAGTTTGACCTCTTCGGATCCCTGGGTATGGATGATGCACTCGGTGACGATCTTTCGGTGACAGTTCCAGATATTCCCGACTGGGAACGCCGCGAGAAACTGAATTTCGAACGTGAAATGCTGGGTCTGTACGTTTCCGATCATCCACTGCGCGGTCTGGAACGTGCGCTTTCGGACGCGGCAACCGCATCCGTGCACGATATTATCGACGAGGACTCGCATATTCGCGACGGCGAAGTGGTAACGATCGCGGGCATGCTCACGAGTGTTTCGCGGCGTATTGCCAAGTCAAGTGGTAATCAGTATGCCTCGGTAGAGCTTGAGGACTCATCGGGCGCTACCCTGACCGTCATGTTCTTTTCCCGTGCATATGAGACGATGGGCAACGCCCTGGCAGATGACCTGATTTGTTCTATTAAGGGTCGTATTCAGCGGCGTGATGACGGCAGCGTGAATATGAGCGCCCAGGAAATGCAGATTCTTGAACTGAGCGATGATGGTCGCGGCGCCCCGATTACGATTTCGGTGCCCGAGTACCACGTGACGGAGGACCGTCTCAAGGAACTGAAGGACGTTCTGCGTGATCATCGCGGGAATGTGGATGTTCGAATGCTCCTGCGCACTCGCGATAAAGAACAGCTGGTCCTTCTGGATTCGAGTGTGCGAGTCGATCCCAATCCCAGCCTCTTTGGTGAGATTAAGACGATTTTCGGTCCCAGCTGCATTCGCCGGTAGGGGAGAAGCCCTCAATATCTAGCGGTATGGGTAAGGCTTATTCAGGAGGGGTAATTCCCCTGGATAATCCTTACCGAACCGTTAGGTCAGCTCTTCAGAGATCTACACGGCGGGCTAAAACTGGGTGTTAAACCATCGTGGGCGTGGCTAGGATGGACATAAGCCTCTGACGGTTCTCTTGACGGCATCTGTAAAATAGGAATGATGATGCTCGACGCGGGTGCTGCACAGTGCCCACCTGAGGAGACACCATGTATTGCCCGTACTGCAAGCACACAGACTCTCGCGTAGTAGATTCGCGAACCACCGACGACGGCGCGGCTATCCGCCGCCGCCGCCAATGTACCGCGTGCAGTCGGCGTTTTACAACCGTCGAAACAACCACTATCTCCGTCATTAAACGCTCCGGCGTGACCGAGCCATTCGACCGTTCTAAGATTGCTGCCGGTGTGCGCAAAGCCTGCCAGGGGCGTCCAGTGGGCGAAGACGATTTGGCAAAACTCGCCCAAGAAGTCGAAGAACTTATTCGGGCCCGCGGACTCGCCGAAATTAACGCGCACGAAGTGGGACTTACCATCCTTGAACCGCTCTCCAAACTGGATGCGGTAGCCTACCTGCGCTTTGCCAGCGTTTACCAAGCGTTCGAGAACCTTGAAGACTTTGAATCTGCGATCGCTCTTCTGCGTGAGGACCGCGTGGGAGATGCCGAGCCTCCAGAGGACGCGGTAGCCTCTTCGGATAAAACTTCCCAAGACAAACGAAATAAAGACGCGAAGCCTGCGAAGAAAAATACCACCAAAACTACCAAGGCTCGCTCTGGGAAATCAAACGAGAGTAACCCGCTTCAGGGTACATTCCTCTAAAACTTCAACAGCTACTCCTCGCGAGCAGATAGTATTTTGACGAGCAGATAGCAATCAGCTATCTGCTCGTCAAAATACTATCTGCTCGCGCTTTATGAAGTTTTACAGGCTTTAGAGTTCGCCGCGCCGCTGACGTTCGGAAGGCATTCCGCCAGCCCAAAGCGCAGCGCCCACAATGCCTGCATTATTGCGCAGAGTCGCCATCACCATAGGGGTGCGAATCTCGTCCTCGAAGTAGGGCATAAATTTCTCGGGGTTCTTTGAGATGCCTCCGCCAATAATGAAAAGGTCGGGGGAGAACAACGCTTCAACATGCTGGAAATACCGGCGCAGACGCTTTTTAGCGTACTTCTTCCACGAAAGATCATGAACTTCGCGTGCTCGCGCGGATGCGCGGGATTCCGCATCGTACCCGTCAATTTCAAGGTGTCCGAGTTCGGTGTTCGGCACCAAAACCCCGTTGTTAATCAGGGCGGAACCAATACCGGTTCCTAAAGTGATAACGGCGATGAGCCCCGTCTTGTCTCGTCCTTGCCCGTAGGTGGCTTCGGCAAGACCGGCGGCATCAGCATCATTAATGCCGTAAACAGTCCTTGAATCCAGGGCGTCACTGATGAGCTGCTCAAGGTTAGTGTTAATCCAGGCGGGATCAACATTTGCAGCTGAGAAAACCACACCATTCTTCACGACGGCGGGGAAATCAACGCCGATAGCAGAATAAGGCTCTGGCGCTATCTCACGTGATTGAAGCTCATCAACAATCTGGCGTGCCACCTGTGCGATAGCCTGTGGGGTTGCTGGTTGCGGGGTGGGAATACGAAAACGCTCGGATACCAGATTACCGGTTCGCAGATCGACGATACCGCCTTTCATACCGGTACCGCCAATATCAATACCGATCATCAGATCTTTGGGAGTGGGCGCCGGAACATCGACGTATTCTACCGAGCCTTCGACCGGAGGAATTGCAGCAGTAGTCTCGTTCATAGGTCTCTCTTTCGTCGTGTCTGTGTTATTGGGAGGAAACTAAGGCAGGGTGAGAACATCCACGCCGTCTGCTGTGACAACCATGGTGTGCTCAAATTGGGCGGTACGTTTGCGATCACGGGTGACCACAGTCCAATCATCATCCCACAGATCCCATTCGATCGTGCCGAGGGTCAGCATGGGCTCGATGGTGAAGATCATGCCCTCTTTGATCTCCATATCATAGGCGGGAGCTGCATCGTAGTGAGGAATAATAAGGCCCGAGTGGAATTCGCGCCCCACGCCGTGCCCGGTATAGTCACGCACTACACCGTATCCAAAACGCGCCGCGTATTTTTCAATCACGCGACCGATAACGTTGATTTGACGGCCTGGTTTAACCGCCTTCATCGCGCGGTTGAGGGCTTCTTCAGTACGTTCTACCAGCAGACGGGATTCTTCATCGACATTACCCACCAGCAAAGTTTTATTGGTGTCGCCGTGCATTCCATCAAGGTATGCGGTGACGTCAAGGTTTAGGATGTCGCCGTCCTCAAGTACCGTGGAGTCGGGAATGCCGTGACAGATTACCTCGTTCAGCGAGGTGCATACCGATTTCGGGTAGCCGCGATAATCCACGGTGGAGGGGTAAGCGCCGTGATCGCAAATATACTCGTGGATCAGCACATCGATCTGATCGGTTGTCGTGCCCGGGACGGCAATCTTTGCCGCCTCCACAATAGCGCCTGCAGCAACCTTACCCGCTGCACGTACTCTCTCAACCTCTTCAGGGGTGTACATATTTGAATCGTTGCCCTCATTGGGGGTTTTCTTACCCACGTATTCGGGGCGAACAATATCTGCCGGTACAGTGCGCATGGGGGTAACAACTCCGGGGGTCAGGCACCCTATGGGTGCGGCACCCGGTTCTGCGGGAAGATTATGAGAAGTATCCATAAAATTATCTTACCGGCAGAACACAGGTGTATCGCTAGGTACCCCATACAAAACCCGAACCTTTTTCCATATACGCAGAATATTTTTCATCATGCGCGCACAAGCTCTAAAACGGCTATAGAGTAGTCCACGAAAAATAGTGAAAAACGGTACATGAGGATGTAAAAGATGTGTAAATACGTTACTGTAAAGGACATAGAAAACCCGCATAGTTTTCTGCCACCAAAGCACAAGCGTGGGCATGCTGAAGGAGAATAATGAGCATTACCGAAGACATCACCCCCGGTCCGCACCCGGTGCAGTACTGGTACAACACCTTTACTGGGCAGGTAGAAGAAGGGCAGCAGAGTAAGATTACCCACCTGTGGGGTCCTTATGCGACACGCGAAGAGGCCGAAAAAGCCATGGAGACGGCACAGAAGCGTAATGAAGAATGGGATAACCAGGACTAGCTGATTTCCGCGCAAATCTTAAGAGCCAGACTCACCGCGTGTGAGGCTGGCTCTTGTGCTTTGTAGATTTTCCACTGCTCCCTAAGACGGTTTTTCTGAGGAGATCCTACTCGAAAGTGTGCTCGTGTGCGGGGAATTCGCCCGAACGCACCTCGGCGCGGTAGGCACGTGCCGCGTCCTCAAGAAGCGAACCGATCTGCGCGAATTGTTTGACAAACTTGGGGAGTTTACCCTCGCGCATTCCCATAGCGTCTTGCCAGACGAGAACCTGGCCGGTAGTGACGTTACTTGCGCCGATACCGATAGTAGGGACTGCGCCCACCGCCTGATCAACGCGGCGCGCGGTCTCTGTAGTCACCATTTCGAGAAGCACGCAGAATGCGCCAGCTTCGGCGAGAGCGCGTGCATCCGCAACAACGGCATCGCTTTTTTCGCCGCGGCCCTGCACCCGGAAACCGCCGAGAGCATGCTCCGACTGCGGGGTGAAACCGACGTGTGCTACAACTGGAATACCTGCACGAACTATGGCGCGAACCCACTCGGTCATAGCGGCGTTAGCCTCGATTTTGATAGCGTGTGCCCCGCCTTCTTTCATGAGGCGCGCCGCCGATGCGACCGCTTGTGCGGGAGACTGCTCGTAACTGCCGAAGGGGAGATCGGCGACCACCATAGCGCGGGATGCGCCGCGTGCTACCGAGGCTACGAGCGGAATCATCTCGTCAAGAGTAACGGTGAGGGTGGACTCATATCCGTAGACGACATTAGCGGCGGAGTCACCGATAAGAAGCATATCGATTCCCGCGCGGTCAAAAATCTGGGCTGTTAAGAAGTCATAGCAGGTGAGCATTGAGAACTTTTCGCCCGCAGCTTTGGCTTGTGCGAGGTGGAGGGTACGCACTTTTTTCACCGCTTCAAGGCTGAAAGGCTTATCCCCGGTTCCTGTGGGTGCGGCGCTCGTCGCGTTGTGCGGGTGCTGTGTAGATGTGGCAGACGCGGATGGTGCGTAAGGGGCGTTTTCGTTCTCGCTCATGGGGTCTATTTTATCGTGGTTGCTCCGGCATTGCTGGGGAGCGGTTCGCTGATAGATAACGCCTGATGCTATGGCGGCCAAAACACCCATCATCTGGTTAGTACAGGGCACGTAATGGAGAGTAATTACCTCTGACCAGGGATTTTCGCCAGCCCCAGCGCCAACCGTGACGTTCTGCGTGGAAGAGGAAAACGGTATCCTGTGTGAGAGCAGGGGGCCAGTACACGAGTGGGTCGGTACCGGAGTCTCGTTTCTCAGCGGCGAGCGCATCGCATTGGAATTGTTCAAGACAGTGTTGTGCTTGGGCTTGCAGTTCGGCTGAAGACCGGGTCAGAGCCTCCGTTACAGTCGAGAGAATTTCTTCATGCGTAAAGGCTGAGAATTTTTCGTGATATTCAGTGCGGGCGCGATGGTGCAGCGCAGATGCGGATTTCATGAGGCGTTCACACTCGCGGACCATCTGGCTAAGCGACATCATCTCGTAGAGTTGGGGTACCTGAACATGTGCCTGAGAGAGGGCGGCGCGAAGCTCTGGGCTTATAGGCAGAAGGTGACCGAGTGTGTACACGTTGGTGCGGGCTAGATTAGCAGAGATAAGTGTTTCGGTAGTGGTGCTCAGGAGGGCTCGCGCATCGTTTTTAGTGTCTGCGGAAAATGCGTATCCGAGAGCTTTGACAATATCGAGAGTAAGCTGTGTTGCCTGTACTAGCACGGTGATGGGGTCTTGTGATGGCACCGCCGATTGTAGCTCGGTGAGCCTTGCACGATATTCGGTAAGTGTCTGAAAATGCTCTGATGCGTGGTCAGTATCAATCTGCTGAAGCAGACGCTCAAGGGTTTTCAGCGTTGGGCTCAGCTGTGATTGTGCGGAGTCGAATGCATCCATGAGCAGAGTGAGGTGTCGATAAATCGTCTGGGCACCTTGGAGATATCGGTCATGGTGTGTATTCTCGTGTAGCGTTTGGGCTAGGCGAAGGTGCCTATGTAGTACATCAAATGGGAATGAGACGATGGCTGGATAGCGTGTCTCAAGATCGTGAATTTGGCGCGATAAAGCCTGTTGGTGCTCCCGAGCACGGTCGACGATATGCGCGAGTTTTTCATCGTTGAGATAACTCTCGGGAACGGGTAAATAGGCGATGCTCAAGAGTACTCCGAAGGAACAGCTGAGAGACTGCGCTACGGCGGTTTTGAGGGCTTGATCGTCTCTGTGCACCGTAGTCGCGAAAGCATAATATACAGAGTGCATATTCTGGATGAAACTATCGGTATCTTCCAGATAGTCACGACTGACGGCTTTGCTGACTCGAACTTGGGCTATCTGCGCCCGTTCTCGTAGCAGCTGAAAATATTGGGCGGCGTATACAGCTTCGCGGTACCAGGCGGTGCATCTGTGCATGAGTTCCGCCTGCGATAGCTCGAAAATTGAGGGGTGAGCGTTGGCAGGGGCGAACCCTTGGGGAGAGAGTGCTACTGCCGAGAGCGCATACGGATCGGCCACGATAAACTCGGGCTCATAGACTCCATTGGGTAAAGGACAGGGCTCTTTGAAAGAAGAGATATAAGAAATAAGCCAGATGATACTGAACATAACGAGCATGAAGGCGCCGCTGAAAATAAGATACTCCACAATTATTCCTTCCTGGTTTTACGAAGGGCAGCTTCGCCACTTTATACGACGTGATGAACCGAGTATCAGACTTTCAGATAGTCCGGTCGTGGGTAGCCTGGCTCCTCCCACCCCTTGTGCCAGGGTACAAAAAAGTCATCCTTATACAGGGAATAATAAAACCAACTAGGGTTTTGCAGCATCCAGTAATGATATTCCTCTGAATCGGGCTGCAGTCTGCTGCGCTTATCGCGTTCGAGCATACGCTGGCATTCGTCATATGCCGCATACATTTCGGTGTCAGAGACAAGAAGCTCGTAGCTTAGCGCAGTCACAAACCGTTTTTGGCTTGGGGAATCTGGTGTCATATCGGGAAAGTAGAGGTCATATGTTTGCAGCATTTCCTCTCGTGTATGCCGTAATTGTTTTACCAGGTTTACCAGGTACTCTAAAGAACCCGATAGATCATCTTCACCCTCCAGAAGTATTTGGCAAGCATACTGATTCAGCATAGGCGTGCAGAGCTCATGTGCGTTCAGGGGAGCGTATTCTCCAGCGAGAAGGAGCTTCGTGTAACCGTATTCGCGGCGTATCTGCGTTATGCATAGGCGTTGAATAAGGCGCTCGCAGCGTGTATAAGATTCTTCTGAAAGTACCGGCTTCAACTCGGCAAGAAGATCTATGAAAAAGCTCGTTATGCGGTCTCGAAGCCCTTGACTTTGTGACAGATCAGCGTGTGCCTTGCCGGTTGTCGCTAGGAGTTCTTCGAGCTGTTCGGCACGGTGGCTAACAATTTGCCGATAAAAACGGTTGCGGCGTTCTTCGGCTCCGTGCTTCGCTGCTTCAAGAAGTTCAACGGCAGCCTGTGTTTCGGGGGCGGCACGGCAGTACTCCCTGTATGTGTCAAGGGCTTCTTGCAGCGCCGTCAATATAGTCCTAACGCCGCATATTGCACGCTGAATTTCGTGGTGCAGGTAAGTGCGTGCTGCATCCCCTCGAATATGCGGATGTTCGGCGAGTTTATGCTGCGCTGCCTCTAGAACCTGTGTTGCGGCGGCAAGCACCGCACAAGCAATCTGTTGGGGAAAATCACTGTTCTTATGCTGCGATAGTGTGGTGGAAAGATGCTGTTCGGTTTCATTACGGATGCCGTAAAGTTCTTGTACCTTAGCTTCTTGCCCTTTAAAGATTTTTGCGGATATATTTCGCGGTTCTTTCCAATCTCCAAGTATCAAACCTGTCTGACGTATAACACCCCGAGAGTATCCGAGAGCGTCGGTACTCGCCTGACGGAGTTTCTGCGGTTGAGGGGATTTAGCCTCTAGTGCGCGTTCGTACCTGTTTAAGGCCGTGTAGGCTCGCAGAAGGTCAACACGGACAGCTTCAGAGTAGGCATCGTCCAACGCGGGTTTTTTGAGGGTATCAGGGCGGATAGCGATATTGAGGTAAATACGATGCGCCCACCGTACGTACAGTTCATGCCGGTCGCGCAGTTGGCGAGGCGATAGAGCCCAGGTAATTTCGTCGAGTTTAAACGGGTTTTTGGGAGTCTCTGGAATCGGGGTGGGGTTTCGGTTGCGGAACTTGTCTATAACCCACAGGATTGGCGTGAGGGGTATAGCAAGAAGGGCGCATACGATAAATCCAGCGAAAATGAGAGCGGGAATTCCTAAAACGATAAAACATACGATGTACATGAACGCTATAGCTATCATTCTGCATATTTCTGCAATGCTCATGTGTATTTCCTCTGGAATGTATTCAGTGATTTCGTGGTTGGGCTGTACACAAAATTTTGAAGTGATGGGAGTCACCCAGCAACTTCTATCTTAGATGACTCGCCGGGCAGTCCAGCGTCCGTTAGCGTGAATTGAACATGAATTTTGAGGGAATAAACTACTGTGTGCATATGAAGCGGGCTTTTTGGTTGGGAACGAGAGAGAGGTCTACTTTCTCAGCCAAAAGCCCGCCTCTTGTGGTTCAGTTTTCAAAGGTGGGTAAAACGCGGAACATACAACAACTGAGCTACACCCGCCTACCTGACCCACAGAATTTACATAAACGAAACCTGAACATCGGGCGTTTGAGGGAAGAAACCGATAGTCTAGAAAGAGACATAAAACCGTGCCAGCGCACTCGCGTCTTGCGGCACCAACATATGCGTGAGCACGGCATCACTCACCGCCGAGTCAGCTACCGCCCGGAATACAGGGAGATATCTATGGACCGTCAACAGGAATTTGTACTGCGCACCATCGAAGAGCGCGACATTCGCTTTATTCGGCTGTGGTTTACCGACGTGGTGGGAACCCTCAAATCCGTAGCATTAGCCCCTGCTGAGGTTGAAAGCGCCTTCGAGGAAGGGCTCGGCTTTGACGGTTCCTCTATTGAGGGTCTTTCGCGCGTGTACGAATCCGATATGCTGCTTCAACCCGATCCCTCCACATTCCAGATATTGCCTTGGCGCGGGATTGAAGACCATACCTCCCGCATGTTCTGCGATATTCTTACACCTGATGGTGAGGCGAGCGCATCCGACACTCGCGGCGTACTCAAGCGAACCCTCAATAAAGCGGCTGAAATGGGATTCACGTGCTACACCTCGCCCGAAATTGAGTTTTATCTGCTCAAATCTGCTCAGCTGGGTGATGACGGTTTTCCGGTACCGGTAGACTATGAATCCTATTTTGATCACACACCCGGCGGGATTGTGCAGGATTTCCGTCGCAAAGCAGTGACCATGCTTGAAGAGGTTGGTATCTCGGTGGAGTTCAGCCACCATGAAACTGGTCCCGGACAGAACGAGATCGACCTGCGCCACGCTGATGCCCTGCAGACCGCCGATAATGTGATGACGTTCCGTACCGTTATCAAAGAGGTTGCGTACACGCGGGATCTTTACGCAACGTTTATGCCTAAGCCTTTCACCAAATATGCTGGCAGCGGTATGCACACCCATTTCTCGCTTTTCGAGGGCGATACCAACGCGTTCTTCGAGGCCGGGGCTGAGTATCGTCTCTCAAAGACGGCGCGGCACTTTATTGCCGGGGTGCTCAAGCATGCCCCGGAGTTTACCTCGGTCACCAATCAGTTCATCAATTCATACAAGCGGCTGTGGGGCGGCGGGGAAGCACCCAGTTACGTTTCATGGGGGCACAATAACAGGTCGGCGCTGGTGCGTGTACCGCTCTATAAACCGAATAAGATGCAGGCGGCGCGTATCGAATACCGCGGGCTTGATTCGGCCTCGAACCCTTACCTGGCATATGCGGTAATTCTTGCCGCAGGGCTCAAAGGTATTGAGCACGAGTATGAGCTCATGCCTGCCGTGACTGAAGACCTTGCCGCCATGACAACCGCAGAACGCCGCGCTATGGGCTACAACCCGCTGCCTGCTTCTCTGCGTGAGGCTATTAACCGTACCGAGGATTCCGAGTTCATGGCAGAGGCTCTGGGGGAGCAGGTTTTCGAACAATTCTTACGCAATAAGCGTGCCGATTGGGAACAATACCAGGCGCAGGTCACTCCGTATGAGCTCAAGCATAATCTGGGTATTCTCTAGCGGATAGGCGAGTTTCGGGAGGGGACCATGCCAGAGCAGCAACCTACTGAAGGAACAGAGGCGGTACCGGCGGATGCGGAACGTCAAGAACGCGCACGCAGGCGCAAGCGCATGGTTGCCGCCGGTTTCTATGATGCCGCAAAGAGCGAGCGCTGGCTTGATTCCCCCGAACTCGCCCAGGTTAATACGGATGCCCTCTTTGCCGGGCTGCGCTGGTCACCCTCGCCGGATATCGCATTACCTTCGCTGGTGAGGCTTATCGAAAAGCACCCCGCAACGGCGGAGCGCGCGAACCGCGGGGATGCCGAATTTAGCATGTTCCGGCTTTTGGGCTCTTCGCAAGCGCTGGGCGATTTTCTGTACCGCAACCCGCATTTAATCGACCATGTTCTCGACAGCCACGGACTAGACTCTGAACCCGAGCTTATCGCCACTCAAGAGCCTAGCACCGTTCAGGCGGAGGATATTGAGCCGCAGATAGACCCGCACGATGTTGAAGAAACCCCGCATATTCGCGGGTACAGCGGTACTGCCGGGGGTAAAAAGCTCGACGATATTGATGAGCCTACGGCCCCGCTGGCAACCGCATACCGTACGGAGCTGTTGGAAGCGGTGGGTGCAAACCCCGACGATGAGCGGCCGCGCGCATCACGTGAGATGACGAGTAAAGACGGGTATACAGCGTTGCGTGTGGCGTACCGTGCCGCACTCACGAAAATTGCGCTTGTTGATGTGTGTTCGCCCGATCCTGTGGAACTTATGCCCACGGTTGGGCGGCATCTTGCTGATCTTGCCGCCGCTGCGCTGGAAGGAGCGCTCGCGATAGCCCGCACCGAGGTTGCCGAGGGACTGGGCGGTGGACTGTGCGCGGCACCCGCGCGGGGCGCATCCGTAGATGCCCTGGATTTGGCGATTATCGGTATGGGCAAATGCGGGGCGCGCGAGCTGAACTATATTTCTGATGTAGACGTGGTGTATGTGATAGCACCCGTTCCCGCCAGTGAACTGCCCGAGGGAGTAGAACCCCTTACCGAGCAGGACTGTGCCCAGATCGGTACTGAGCTGGTGCACGCGCTGACGAAGGCGATCATGGCGCCTGCCTCCGAACCGCCGCTGTGGGAGGTAGACGCGAACCTGCGCCCCGAAGGCAAGGACGGGCCGCTAGTGCGCACCGTCGAATCCTATGTGCGGTACTACAAGCGTTGGGCTGAGAACTGGGAGTTTCAGGCGCTTTTGAAAGCCCGACCAATCGCTGGGTCTGCGCATTTGGGTGAAAAATATGCGCGCGCAATCGAGCCGTTCGTGTGGGAGTCAGCCGCTCGGGATTCCTTCGTGGAATCTGTGCAGGCTATGCGCGCCCGCGTGACCGATAATATTCCTGCCGCCCAGCTGGAACGTCAAATAAAGCTCGGCCCCGGCGGTCTGCGCGATGTCGAGTTCACAGTTCAGCTTTTGCAGCTGGTGCACGGGCGCACCGACCCCGCCGTGCGCACCAAATCTACTCTGGATTCGCTCGCTGCACTCACCCGTGCCAGTTACATTAGCCGTTCCGACACCGAAGCTTTCTCACGCGACTACAAGAAGCTGCGTCTGCTGGAGCACCGCATTCAGCTTATGCACCTGCGACGTACCCACCTGATGCCCGACCGCGCCGGGGAACAGCGTGCCCTCGCCCGCTCCCTGGTGCCCGCCGAACGTATGGGGACGCTCTCGACCGAGCAGATGCTCAAAGCATGGCAGAAACTCAAACGCAATGTGCGTTCCCTGCACGAACGTATTTTCTTCCGTCCGCTGCTGGCCGCGGTTTCAACGCTGAGCCGCGACGAGGTAGCGCTTTCTGACCAGGCGGCACAGGACCGTCTGGCTGCGCTCGGCTACCGCGACCCGCGCGGAGCCATGCGGCATATCGAAGCACTTACCAACGGAGTCAGCCGCCGCGCTGAGATTCAACGGCATCTGATGCCCGTGCTCTTGGGCTGGTTTGCGGAGGGCGTGGATGCAGACGCCGGGCTGCTGGGGTTCCGCCTGGTCTCAGAGTCTTTGGGCACCACGAGCTGGTACCTGCGTATGCTTCGCGATTCGCCCGCCGCGGCGGAGCGGCTGTGCCATATACTCTCAAGCTCGCGGTATATTACCGACCTGCTGGAAGACGCGCCCACCTCCATCACCTGGCTTGATAAGGTTGCCGACCTGCAGCCGCTGAGCGCGGGCGCTCTCAAGGCCGAAATTACCTCGCTCCTGTCACGACACGAGGACTCTGCGGACGCTATGCGCGCGGTACGGTACCTGCGCCGCCGCGAGATTTTGCGCATTGCGATGGGGGACGCCCTGAACCTGCTGAGCGTGCAGCAGGTGTGCACCGGGCTGGCGACCGTGGACGAGTGTACCATCGGTGCGGCGCTCGCCCTGGCGGAACGCGAAGAGATCAACGCAGGGGAGCGTGACGAGAAAACCGTGCCTCAGAAGAATGACGCACCGCAGCGCGATTCTCAAGAGGCAACGGGGAAGAAGAGCCCCGAAGACGAGCAGTGGAACCCGCTGCTGACCGAGATCACAGTAATTGCGATGGGTCGTCTGGGCGGCGCAGAGAACGGCTTCGGTTCGGATGCAGACGTGATGTTTGTACACCGCCCCGTGGAGGGAATCGATGAGAAAGAAGCCCAGGCGCAGGCAAACCGCATTGTGAACCGGCTGATGCAGCTGATTAAACAGCCGGTACGCCCTGCGATTCGTGCTGAACGCCCGCTTGAGGTAGACGCGGATCTGCGCCCGGAAGGTAAGCAGGGTGCGCTGGTACGCTCGCTGGATTCGTACCGCGCTTACTATGAGCGCTGGGCAGAGACATGGGAGTTTCAGGCGCTCTTGCGGGCTCGCCCGATCGCCGGTTCTGAGGACTTGGGGCGTGCGTTTGTTGAGCTGATTGACCCGTACCGGTATCCGCGTGAGTTCACGGTGGAACAGGCGCAGCAGGTGCGGCGCATGAAGGCGCGCGTGGAGCATGAGCGCATGCCGCACGGGGCAGACCGCACCCGGCAGCTGAAACTGGGGCGTGGCGGGCTCTCTGATGTGGAGTGGCTGGTTCAGCTGATTCAGCTGCAGCATGCCCATGAGGTGGAGGGGCTGCGTACTACCTCAACCCTGGAGGCACTGGATGCCGCCGTGCAGGCTAACCTGGTGGCTGCCGAAGACGCCGAGGTTCTGCGGGATGCGTGGCTGCTGGCGACCAAGATTCGCGGCGGCAATGTGCTGCGTGGCGTGCGTCAATCCGATCTGCTGCCCACCCTGCGCGATGCCCTGGAGGCGGTAGCCCGCTGGAGCGGCTACACCCCAGGCAGCGCCCGCCAGCTGGAAGAAGATTATTTAAGGGCTACCCGAAATGCTAGGAAAGTTTATGAGAGGCTTTTCTTTGAGGGGTAATTATTTGATATATAGAATGTATCCGTAAGATTACTTGATTAATATCTCAATATGTGGTTAATATATGATTTAGCTAGAAAATGATACATAACCATAGAAAAGGTGTTGTAATGTCCTCGTTATGGAGGCAGAGTCGGTCTCTAAAAAATGAGTCAAAACTATCTTCAGCCACCATAAATAAGTCTAAAGAACCTAAAGGTCCTGTCGGTATTTTTTTTGACTTCATAAAGCAGTGGTGGATTTTTATTACAATTGGGTCATATTTATTTATGGTTTCCGTTTTGGTTTATGCTTATACAGACATATTTTCAGGAGATATCGTTAATGCTACTGACTATGTTCAGTACTACGTTATAAATAATTCCTACCGTGTGATTCTATTCTTAGTTATTACTATAATACCGATCTCGCTATTTTTCTATCCCTGGTTTTCCCTGAGCTATATGGTTTATAAAGAACCCAAAAGCGAAAATAAGAACAAATTTGAAAAATTCTATAAATTAATAAATATGTATATTAAATCTTTTGGACCTATTTGGGTGATATCTATAGTACTTGCAATTCTCTATTATATATTATCATTATCTTCATATTCAACTAAATATCGAAATGGGAACCAAATACTTAGCTCGGATATTGAAAAAAATATGTCTTACATAGTCATTTTTATGGTGATAATATTCTTCCTTTCTTTAATGATTTTCGGATGTATGTATTTAACTCTTTCAGATTTATCAAATGGAATTATTTTTATAACAAGTTTCTTTTCAATATTATTATATATTGGTTCTATATTCCTTGTATTTAGAATGGTTATTTTTAGTTATAGTGGTGTTTCCTGTGTTGTAGATTCGTACAATTCTAAAAATAGTGGACGTACTTCATTGCCCGTATCTTACGATACAAGAGGAGTTCATGTTTTTACAGGGAACTATGATCCTGGTACTGGAAAATGGATAAACGTACACCGTGAATACTTGCAATTTGAGAAAGGTTATAAAGTTACCTCCGGTGTTTGTGAATCTAGTTCTAATGCGTCTTCAATATCTCCTCCGCAGGGGCAACAAATTCCGTAGTAAACAGGTCGTTAGATATTCATCTTTAAGAACTATTCTTACCCCCAATAGCGAGACGTCACCCTATGGAAACTTTTTCCTATAACGGTTCCGCCGAGCAGTTTACCGAAGTTATCGACTACGTCGAAGCGCATCCGTGAGGAAGCCATAATTACCCATGCTGGGCACAAACCCACTGTGGTTTTGCCTCTCTCCGAGCATGAATCACTCCGAGAAACTATGTACCTGGTGAGTTCTCCAGTAAACACTCGTCACCTTATGGATTCTATAGCCCATCTTAAGCAGCATATTCATAAAACGGGAGCGGTTTCTTTATCCAAAAGCGGTTCAAATGCTTTCGGATAAAGAAACCGCTCCCGGAATGGGCGACGACTCTATGTATATGTCCCTGCTGAACATTATGCCTGTTGACCGCTTAGATTTTGACCAACTGGGTTCTCCATAAGATATTGCGGAGCGGCTGCCAATGAGGCTTCCTGCACTAAAACCTGTTGATCCTCGGGGCTCGTTGGGGAAGGCCAGCGACCATTAATCTGACGAAATACCAGCGCACACATAACCCGTTCACCTCGCAGATACCGGGACGTAAATGCAATCTTACGCTTATCTGCTGTTTTGAGAACCAGCCATCCACCAGGGTGCCCTGAGCTATACGCATACGAATCAATCTCGTGAAAGGGGATGCGGGTAACTTTGCCATACCATGTGCACTGCTCTATGTAATCTACGCCGGTTTCAACATACTGACGTTGGCCCATGAGAATTGCCCAGACGCCAAACACTAAGCAGATTCCAATAACCCCAAACGCCATATATGGAGGCATTGGATTACTGCCCGAGATCAATGCTGGGGTGATAAGGGTAAAGAGCACTCCCACAGCAACAAGGAAGTAACCACAAAATCTATACCAACCGGGCAGCTTTGCCCTGATCGTCCCATCGGGTTGAGGCTTTACCTGTGCGGCATGTTTTCTATAGAAGTAGCCGCTAACCGCACCGATACACACCAGAAGAATCGCAGTAATAATAAAAGTCATATATCCATAATACGTGTTCAAAAACTGAGGAAGGGGAGACCAGATACGTGCGGGACCGATCTTAGAGCAAGGTTTTCTTGCCCACCTCCGAGTCTCTTGACGTTGTAGGCACTAATCCGTCACCTCCGCAAGCCCCGAGCTTTCGGAGTCTTCGCAAGGTACTGCTGAGCGGCTCTCAGGGATGATTCCTCTCCCAAGATTCGTTGTTCCTCCTGGTTGTATGGGGAGGGCCAGCGGCCATTAATCTGGCGAAACGCCAACGCAGTAATCACCCGTTCACCCCGTAGAAAACGAGAGTTAAACGCTATCCTGCGTCTATCCGCCGTCTTAAGAACCAGCCAACCGCCAAGGCCCGCTGGACTATACGAGTACGAGTCAATCTCATGGAAGGGAATTCGGGTCACTTTGCCGTACCAAGCGCGGCGTTCGATATAGTCCACGCCGGTTTCAATGTATTGGCGCTGACCCATAAGAATCGTCACGATACCAAGACCGAAGGTCATAGCGGGAAAGCCAATCGCCATGTTTAGGGGCATAGGATTGCTGCCTGAACTTAAAATAAGTGAAGCAAAGGCTAAGAAGACTCCTGCTGCAATGAGAAAATAACCAAACGCGATGTACCAGCCGGGCAGCTTCGCTCGGACGGTTCCATCAGGCTGAGGTTTTATCCGCGCGGCATGTTGTCTATAAAAATAGCTGCTTCCCGCACTAATACCTATCAGAAGAACCAACGTAGCGATAAAACTCATACCATCATCATACGTGTTCAAAACTTTCGGACTGGCGCAGAAATAACTGGAGAAACCAGTCTAAATGTATGGTAACCGAGCTTTATTGCTTTCCTGTCAAGCCCTCTGTACATTATACTGTACATAGAAAGAAGGTGTTTATGAAAACCATGTCTTACACCGAGTCTCGGGCTCGGTATGCTGAAGTACTTGACCACGTTGAAGACCACCGTGAAGAAATTGTTATTACTCGATCGGGGCACGAGCCAGCAGTTATCCTCTCCTTGTCTGAATATGAATCTCTTCAAGAGACTGCCTACCTTATGCGCTCCCCGGCTAATGCACGTCGTCTTATGGAAGCTATCTCTCGTCTTGAAGCTGGTCTTGGGTCTGAGCATCAGCTGGTTGAGGAATAGCCGTGAGAATTATTTTTGACGATTCAGCTTGGGACGATTATCTCTGGTGGCAGATGCAAGATCGGAAGGTTCTCAAGCGCATTAATCTACTGATCAAAGATGTTGAGCGAAATGGTAATGAAGGTATAGGGAAGCCTGAAGCTCTCAGACATCAATTTTCAGGCTGGTGGTCACGCAGAATTACTGATGAACACCGTCTCGTATACAAGCTTACTGATGACTCTATTGCCATAGCTTCATGCCGATATCACTATGGCGCGTAGAAGGGTTGGGTGTTGCCACAAGATTCAGAATCTTGTGGCAACACCCAACCCTTCGAGGAACGAAAACCTAGATAGAGCTCGCCGAAAACCTACCTTTTCACTTGCTCCAGCGCCTCGCGTTGCGCCTTGGTGATGCGCTTCTCAGAGACCGTGTACGCCGTGCCGAGTTCCTGGGCGAAGAAGCTCACGCGCAGCTCCTCAAGCATCCAGTTCACGCGGGCGAGCGCATCGGGAATAAGAGTCCCCTCGGGGAGTGACTTGACGGCGGAATCGTAGGAGTCTTCCAAATCCTGCACCGTGAGCATGAGCTGATTATCTCGGTTCAGGTTCGGCCCCAGCTTCGTCAAGCGTATCTGCGCGGCTTTCAGATAGCGCGGCAGGTGAACCAGCTGATCGTACCCGGTACTTGCCACGAATCCGGGGTACACCAGATTATCGAGCTGCCCCTTCACATCTGAGACGGCGTGCATGGTGCTCAGCGAGGTTGCCTTCTTAATGGCTTTGCGCAGCGCCGCCGCCTCTGAGAGGATTTCGGCAACCAGCTTGGTGACATCAAAGACGGTATCGATCAGCTCGGCGCGCACATGCTCGAACAGCTCACGGTACTCGACGCGCGTGAACACGGGCTTATGCGGAACAAGCTTGTCGAGTGCGGCAACCGTGCAGTCCCGAATCAGCTCGTCAATCGAGCCGTGCGGGTTCTGTGTGAACACAATCTTCTCTTTATTCGACAGGTGATCGCCCACGTACCGCTCAGGTGAGGGTACCTGCAGCTGCAGAAGACGAATAATACCGCGCCGCTGCGAATGTACCTGCTCGGCCTCGGTGGGGAAAATACGGATACCCACACTCGTTTTTTCGTCCACCAGCGCCGGGTATCCACTGACCGCCTGGGTAGCAATAATGCGCTGTACCTTGCGTGGAATCTCCTCGCCAGGAAAGTCGGTCAGACCCGTGGTCTCACGGATAGAATCTTGAGAATCTGCGCCCTGAGTGGCGGTTTTCCCGGGTTTTGCGCCCGATCCTGCGCTGTTTTTCTTCACGCCCTGCTGCGCCGAACCGGTTCGCGATGAGGCTCCCTGAGCGGAGTTCCCGCCTGCGAGCGCCGCCATCTTCGCCACCGTATCTTCAGAAGCGCCCAGCGAATCTGCTAGGGCTGAGCGAATCTGCGCATGGAGTTTTTGCTGCAGCTCACGAATATCTTTGCCTTCGCCCAGAATCTTATTGCGGGCATCGCGCACCTGGAACGTGAACTTCAGATGATCCGGCACGGAGTCCCAGTCGAAGGCATCCGGCTCAACCACCACACCGCGCAGACGGCGCAGCACCAGCGCGAACGATGGCAGAAGCTCGTCAGTCGCGGGGGAGTAGTCCGCCTCTAAAGACTCCAGCGCCATGCGTGCAACATCCGGGGCGGGCACAAAATTACGGCGAATCGCCTTCGGCAGCGACTTAATGAGCGCCGTTAAAAGTTCATGGCGCATCCCCGGAATCTGCCAGCGGAACGGCTCGGGGGTCAGCTGGTTCAAGAACAGAACCGGTACCTGAACCGCCACGCCGTCGCGTTTTGCCGCATCCGTGCGGGCACCGCCCAACCCTGCACCCGGGGCGTATTCGTACCGCAAATCCAGGGTAAGTTCACCGCCGTCGGTACGCTGCACCCACTGGCGCGAGAACTGCGAATCGTCATAATCGGCGGCATCCTCATTAATAAGGTTTTCCGGGTTGAAATCGAGCAGGTTATCGTTTTCTAAACGCGCGTGCTTCCACCATTTATCGAAGGACCAAACGTCCGTCACATGCTCGGGGATGCGCGCATTATAGAACTCGAAAAGCACGGCATCATCCACCCGCAGATCGCGGCGGCGCAGGCGGGCCTCAAGCTCCTCAACCTCAGCCAGGGCACGCAGGTTGCGCTTGTAGAACTTGTGCTGGGTGCGCCAGTCGCCCTCCACCAGGGCGGAACGAATAAAAATCTCACGTGCAGCGGCGACATCTACCCGGGAATACTGCACTGGGCGGTCGGCATAAATCGTCAGCCCGTACAGGGTACCTTTCGTATACGCCACGGCGGCACCTCGGCTTGCCGACCAATGCGGCTCGGAATACTGCTTCTTCAGCAGGTGCCCGCCCACTTCTTCAACCCATTGCGGCTCAATCGCGGCGTTTGTGCGTGCCCACAGCCGGGAAGTCTCTACAAGCTCGGCAGAAAGCACCCAGTCAGGGTTCTGTTTGAAAAGCCCGGAACCTGGGAAGATAGCGAATTTTGTGCCGCGTGCCCCCAGATATTCGCGCGGACCACGCGGGGCTTTGCCGTAGGTTTTCTCACGCTCCTCCTTAGCGCCCACATGCGAGAGCAGACCCGAAAGCAGGCTCTTATGAATCTCAACCTCACGCCCCGAAGCGTCAATATCGCGCCCGTTCGACACGCGGATATTCGCGGTGCGCCCCATCTCGCGCAGCTGGGCGAAAAGATCCTGCCACTCACGAATACGCAGAAAGTTAATAAACTCGCGGTGGCACATCTTTCGCAGCTGTGAAGAGGAAAGCTCAGCCTGGCGCTCATTAATGTACTGCCACAGCAGCAGGAACGACGAAAAATCAGATTTATCGTCCGTGAAACGGGCATGCATCTCATCGGCGGTGCCACGCACCTCAGCCGGGCGTTCCCGCGGATCCTGAATCGTCAAAGCGGCGGCAAGCACCATCATCTCTTTAGCACAGTCACGGCGCGAACCCTCAATAATCATGCGCGCCAAGCGCGGATCAACCGGGAACGCACTCATTGCACGCCCCGTAGCAGTCAGTGTCGAGGCAGCACGATGATGCTTCCCCCTCTTATCCGTGCGCGCCGGTTTTTCAGAAAGCGCCCCAAGCTCACGCAGCAGATTCACGCCGTCATTAATCGCGCGTGATGCGGGCGGCTGCACAAACGGGAAACGCGCAATATCGCCGGGCTCACGCACCACGCCGATCGCAATCATCTGCAAAATAACGGCCGCCAGGTTCGTGCGCAGAATCTCCGGGTCGGTAAACTCGCTGCGCGACGCGAAATCCTCCTCAGAATACAGCCGAATCGCAATACCATCGCTCACACGACCGCACCGCCCCGAGCGCTGGTTCGCGCTCGCCTGAGAAATCCGCTCGATCGGCAGACGCTGCACCTTCGTACGCGCCGAATACCGCGAAATGCGGGCGGTACCGGTATCGATCACATACTTGATACCCGGCACCGTCAGCGAAGTTTCCGCAACATTCGTCGCCAGTACGATGCGCGGCCGACTCCCCGGCGTAAACACGCGGTGCTGTTCCGCGAGAGACAGACGCGCGTACAGCGGCAGAACCTCATAGTTCATACGTGGGGACTTGGCGACCAAAGATTCCAAAGCATCGTGAGCATCACGAATTTCGCGCTCGCCCGAGAAGAAAATCAGGATATCGCCGGGTGCTTCCTTCGATAACTCCTCAACGGCGGCCAGGATTCCATCGGTTGGGTCACGGTCTTCGTCGCCTTCATCTTCATCAGCGTAGCCGTCCCCATCGAGCGGTCGGTAGCGAATCTCCACCGGATAGGTGCGCCCCGAAACCTCAATAATCGGGGGAGCGTCATCGGGAAGAATCTGCTCGGCAATCTCACGTTCCTCATCGCTAAGAGAATCGTCTACCACACCCTTACCGGGCACGAAACTCGGCGCGAAATGCCGCGCGAACCGTTCAGGGTCAATGGTTGCGGAGGTAATAATGACCTTCAAATCCGGGCGCTTCGGCAGAATCCGCTTCAGATACCCCAAAATAAAATCAATATTTAGGCTGCGCTCATGTGCCTCGTCAATAATGAGCGTGGAGTACTTGCGCAGCAACTTATCGTGCTGAATTTCGGCGAGCAGAATACCGTCCGTCATGAGTTTGATGGCGCTATTCTCGCCCACTTCAGAGGTGAAACGCACCTGGTAACCCACGGTCTCACCAATTTTCTGTCCCAGTTCTTCGGCGATGCGCTCCGCCACCGAACGCGCGGCAAGGCGGCGCGGCTGGGTGTGCCCAATCATGCCTTTTTCAGCAAGACCGAGTTCCAAGCACATCTTGGGCAACTGTGTGGTCTTACCCGAGCCGGTCTCGCCAGCAACAATGATGACCTGATGATCACGAATGGCCGACTTAATGTCTTCGCGGCGCTCGCTGACGGGCAGTTCTTCGGGATAGGTAATAACCGCAGGAATTAGCGGGTTGTAGGGACGCTGTTCGGGCCGGTCCCGGTGGTTCTTACGGTGCGCGCGTTTTTGCGGATTTTTGGAGTGTGAAGCGTTATTTTTACGCAAGGAATTCTTGTGGGCATTACGCCGTTTCGAGCTTGGCTCTGCCGTGGAGGTATCGTCGGGCTTCTCACCGGATATTTGGGATGTGCGCGCGGGCTTTTGAGGTGCGCGCATCGGCGCCACATGAATGGCAGCCGCCATGCTTGCCATACTGGGTGCGGTTCGAGCGGTCTTAGGAGTATCTGTGTGTTCGGTGGGTTTCTGCTCAGACATATTGTTACTAGTTTACTCTTCTGTATTTGGTGCCCAAGAAAGCCGTTTTTTCGGCGAAGTCTTGTGTAATCTTGGAGCAGATACTAATAATCTCAAACGCAAAGGCAGGTCATGAAAATAACACTGCGGGCTTGGCGGGAAGATGATGCCTCAATACTCTATGACATATACCGTGCAACGCCCGATCTCGTATACCAGATGCCAGCTCTCGGTAATGTAGAAGATGCGCGAACTCTCATCTGCGAAGAGCTTCTTCCATCTTCTGAACACATAGCATGGTGTTTGGAAGTTGATAACCAAGTTGCCGGATGCGTAGGTTTCAGATGTATGGGGCGCCAGCCTTCTGGAACCTAGGATAGAGCTTGAGTTTACTACTGGATCTCGGCAGAAACCCGAGGGCTCGGTATAACACGTCGATGCGTGCGTGCGGCGTGCGACTGGGCACAGAATATAGACATATCGAATGATAGCGCTGTATCACCCAGAAAACCTGCAGAACAAGCCAAGATCAGCTACGATTTCTCAGCTCTTACATCCGCAAGGTCCCCACGTGTTCGTCGTTTAGAGCTTGGGTACCGCACCAATAACCCGGCGTCAGCGGCAGTGGCGCGCCTGCGGGGTTCGTGGTTGAGGGCGTAGAACGTGAAAAGTTCTGCTACGACGGCGTGCTCTATGATGCCGCCATAGCTGCGCGCCTTCACAGAGACGTGGACCATGTGCTGGCAGCCACCTCATCGTCTGGAGCGTCGGCAGCCCTATAAAGATTCAGGTTCTTCTTCCAGAGAACACGTAGAATCCTAAGGAACAAGCACCACTTTGCCGCGCACATGACGGGAGCCCACAAGCTCATGAGCCTTCGCTGCCTGCTCTAGCGGGAAAGTCTGATCTACGTGAACTTTCACAATCCCCAGCGACATGAGTCGAGCAATCTCACCCAGCTGATAACGGTCGGGATGCACCGTCAGCCACTCTGCCGTAAACCCGCGCTCGCGTGCAGTCTCTAAAGGATCGGGGCTTGTGAGGGTCACGATTCGACCGCCCGGAACCAGTACATCCAAAGAATCTACGAAGGTTTGTGCACCCGTAGAATTCAGTATCACATCAAGGGTAGGACCTAGAACCTGTCGGAAATCCTGGGTTGTATAGTCGATAAATTCTGCGCCCAAAGACTGTATAAACTCACGGTTTTTCTCAGAAGCCGTAGCGTAAACTGTAGCGCCAGCGTCGAGGGCAAGCTGAATCGCGAGATGACCAACACCGCCTGCGCCCGCATGGATCAGCACGCGCTCCCCAGCGCTAAGGTTCGCAACCTCAAAAAGTACCTGGTATGCCGTCAAGGCTGCCAGGGGAGCGGCGCCCAGCTGTTCGTCGGGAATATCTGCAGGGGCGCGCACAAGCTGATGGGTAGGAGCCAAAACGTATTCGGCATATGTCTTACCCGGATGCGGAAACTGCACCAGCCCGAAAACCTTCTCGCCTGGCTGGAATCCCGTGTAATCGCCCGCCGTTTCACAAACCAAACCGGCAACATCCCATCCTAAAACGGCGGGTTCTTGGTCAAGATTAATCAATGATGCTGCAGGGCCCAATCCCTTGCGCGTTGTAAGGTCTATAGGGTTAACACCAGCGGCGGTAACTTTGAGAAGAACATGCCCGCGAAGGGGTGAAGGCATAGGAGCCTCTGCAAAATGCAGGTTCTCGGGCTCACCCCATACGGTGAGCTGTACCTGGTGCATGGTCATGGTGAACCCCTTCTGCCTTGACGATAACGGTTGGAAACATTCTCTCAAGCGCAAGTCACGGGGCAAAATAGCATGTCATAAAAGGCAACTCTCACACGTGCCGTTCTCATGACGAGTATGTGCATATCTAGCTAAATTGAAGCCCTATCAGTTCCTGTAGTAGAGAGATATCAGCGTCGTGAGGGCTTATTGTCTAACTATAGAAACCCGGGAAACCCTGTATTACGCGATCTTCTGAATGAACGTTTCAATCTTTCCCGATAGCCGGTAAAGCATCTGTAGGTTAATAAGAACTACAGCACTCAAGACCACGGTCAAAATAACTAATTTGAGGTAATCGATATGCTGGGTAGCAAAGATAGCGTATAAGGTAATAGCGTTAAGCGGCATCGTAAATACTGCGGTCCTGCTGCCCGGTGCCCATCCAGGAAAGATAAACGCCTCACGGATATGAAGGATAAGATGCAGGATATAAGCGATAAAGATAGCTGTGACGGTCTCAATGGAATCAAATATGACCCCGCTAAAAAGGATCAGACAAGCAACAATAAATTCCTCACCGATCATGGCGGCAATAGCTGCGGTTGAGGGGTAATGGTCTTGCCCCGCTATAAAGATTTCGTCGTGGTACCGGTTATCGCTGGAGTACTTCTCGATGTAGCGGCGCACGAAGATGATCTCCTCAAATTCGTGCACCATAAACAGCGCAATGGTGATAAAAGCAAAACCTCCGACGGTCATCATGGTGACCTCCTAGAATTTCCGGACTATTTTATGGTGGGTTGCTAATTAGGCTAGATTTCTAAATCGCCGCGCATATATCGGTCTAAGGTGGGTCCGATAAGCTGCGCCGTCTGCTCAATAGAGAGCTTGGTTAGGGGTGGGATTCGTAGGATGTATCGGGTATAAATAAGCCCAAAAATCTGGGTTCCGGCGAGCGCAAGCCGCGTTTCGGCATTTTCTATCTGAAGCTGTGAGGCGAGGCGATCTAGAAGTTCTTCGTTAACGAAGCGGAGAAAAACTTTTTGTGACTCTTCGTGGGTACCAAGGTTACGAATCAGCCCGGTGAAGGCGGTGCCCACAGTAGGGGTTTCGATAGTTGTCAGTACGGCACGTATGTAGTGAGTACCGGGTGAGTCCGCCGCATCGGGCTGGTAGTCCGAGAGAATGTCAGGCAGCCCGCGAGAACGGAATACCTCAGAGATAGCGGCGGTGAACAGGTCTTCTTTGGTGCCGAAATAGTAGTGAATGAGCTTTGCATCAACGCCTGCGGCCTTACCAATTTTTCGGATGGTGGTTGCCTGGTAGCCGTGTTCGCTGAAGAGCTCGGTGGCAATCTGCAGGATGTGCCCTCGTTCGACTCCTCCTGCTCTGGGCCCGCGGCGTGGTAGGGGGTTCTCTGATGAATTCACGGTTTTACCTTCCCGCTTTCTGGTGGTTTTAGCCTAACAGCGGGGAAGTGCTTGCACAACCGAAAAAGCGGCTGTATGGTTAATTTCATCAACTGATGAAATAGGGAGGTGGGGTAGTGCAAGCCCTGATCATCAAGGAATTTCGCGAGTTGGCGCGCGATCGCCGCACCCTGGCGATGCTGGTGGTTCTGCCCGTGATTCTACTAATTGTTTTCGGTTATGCGGCGAATTTCTCGGTGGACAAGGTCTCGGTAGCTGTCATTGGATCGGAAGCACAATCTGCCGCCGACAAGCTTGATGATTACGGTGCCGCACGTGACAAACTTGATATCACTCAGGTGGATCACAACCGAGGGGTGGAAGACGCAGAGCAACTATTGCGCGATCGAAAAGCCGATGTGGTCGTCGTCGCTGACCGACCGGGCACCTCAGACAAACCCATATCGGAGCAGATGCGGGTCTATGCGGACGGCAGTAACCTTTTCATAACGCAAACGGCGCAGGGCACCTTCGTGCAGCTTTCCGCCGAGGATGCACAAAACCGCATTGCCGCAGCAAAATCCGCATACCGCAACGCGGCCGAACAAACACAGCGTGAACCTGCACCCGTGGCGGCGCAGGATTCTGCTGCAAGCCCGCAACCACGTTCGGGGTCTGGCGCAGCACTACCGGACTTTACGAATATGGAGAGTCCCACGTTCAATCCTGACGATCTTGTTACGGTGTTGTTTAACCCCGAGCTGAAAACATCGTGGGTCATGGTGCCGGGGCTTATCGGGCTGATTCTCTTGTTTATTGGCACGCTCATCACGAGTATCGGGCTAGTGCGTGAACGAGAGACCGGTACGCTGGAACAGCTTGCGGTCATGCCGCTTCGCCCTGTCTCTATCATCATGGGAAAGATTGTTCCCTACTTTATGCTTGCCATACTCGATATGGCGGTGATTACCACGCTTGGGGTGTGGCTTTTCGGTGTACCTTTCAACGGCAGTCTATGGCTGTTCGGACTCGCCGCCTTTGTATTCCTTTTCGTCGTGCTCGGTATTGGCGTGTTTATCTCCTCGATCTCGCAAAATACCGGGCAGGCTATTCAGATGGCAATTCTATTTATTGTGCCGCAGACTTTGCTCTCTGGGTTGATTTTCCCATTGGATTCGATGCCGTTGGGTATTCGGTGGATCAGCTACGCTCTGCCCTTGACCTGGTTCCGCGAAATTGCCCAGGGTATTATGCTCCGCTCAGCAACTCTAGAGGGAATCTGGTTCCCGCTCGTCATCCTGATTGCTATGGCGATTGTTGTCTTTGGCGCCGCAACGGCGCGGATGCGGTACACGCTTACACACGGAGGGGCACGCTCATGAAAACGGCTAATATTCGCCTTGAGCAGGCCACGGTGCGTTTTGGTACTCATACTGCACTCGATAGCTTCACGGGTGAATTCACGCCCGGAACAGTAACGGCGCTTATCGGCGGGGACGGCGCTGGCAAAACGACGCTTCTGAAATTGCTCGCCGGGCGTTTGAAGATGCACGAAGGACACAGTGACAACCTTCCGTTTAATCGAAATAACGTGGGATATCAGCCTGCAGACTCGGGCGTATGGCGTAATCTCTCGGTCGCCGAGAATATCGAGTTCATCGCACATACCTACGGTCTTGATTCTATGCAGACCCGTGTCCGTTCGGAAGAGCTTCTGCAGAAAGCCGGGCTAGATCACGTGACCGACCGGCTGGCGGGGCGGTTATCGGGTGGGATGCGGCAGAAACTCGGGGTGGTTCTCGCCACGCTACACCGTCCCGGACTGGTACTGCTTGACGAACCGACTACGGGAGTGGACCCCATCAGCAGGGCTCAACTGTGGAATCTCATGGCAGCCACGGCGGCCGATGGGGCAACCGTCGTCTTCGCCACCACATACCTTGACGAGGCAGAACGTGCCACACGGTTGTTCCTGCTCAACGACGGGCACCTGCTGGGATCTGGTACGCCCGACAAGGTAATATCACGCGTTCCTGGTTCAATCTGGCAGGCACCGGTGAACCTAGAAGCCGCGCAACAAGTACTCACCAGCCCATCCGCGTGGCGTCGGGCTAATACTGTCTACCGCTGGGATAAAGATGCACACCCCGCCCATCCCAAGGGTTTTACTCCCGCCCCCAAAGACCTAGAGAATGCAAACATTGCGCTGCTGCTGGGGAAAACTTCGGACAGTCATGATTTAAATACCCTACCTGCTGAGGCAGAGCGCAGCGAAAAACACCGAATAGCAGATAGCCTCAGCAGCGATACCTTAGTGCTGGCGGATAACGTGATCCGCGATTACGGCTCTTTTCGGGCGCTGAACGGCGTATCCTTGAGCGTTAAACCCGGTGAAATCGTGGGGCTGCTCGGGGGAAACGGTGCAGGTAAGACCACACTCATGCGGGTTTTACTTGGACTGGAAACCGCAACCTCAGGGAAAGCGACGTTATTCGGAAAGAAACCATCGCTTAGTAGCCGACGATATATCGGATACGTGGCACAGGGGCTTGGGCTGTACCCGTCACTATCTGCCCTGGAAAATCTGGAGTTTGCGGCTTCCGTTCAAGGAGTCGCCCTGAATAGGCAGGCTCGTGCTTTCGCAGAACGCTATGGCCGCGCCTCTGTCGCGAACCTGCCTTTGGGTACTAAACGCACTCTTGCGTATCTTGCTGCAGTGGGGCATGACCCTGCCCTTCTTGTGCTTGATGAGCCCACCTCCGGCATGGATGCGCTCACCCGTGCACGTCTCTGGGAGAACCTGCACGCCTTGGCCGATCGCGGTACAGGAATTTTGGTGACGACTCACTATATGCAGGAGGCCGCGCAATGCGACCGCCTCGTCATGCTTGCCGCAGGTGAGGTGACCGGCTCCGGAACCGTTGATGAAATCATAGCCGGGCATAGCTCGCTCGTCGTCACCACAGAGCACTGGGATGAGGCGTTTAAATTACTCCAAGATGCCAGTATTCCCGCGCTTTTGGACGGGCGCACCCTGCGGTTGCCCGGCGCTCGGCGCGACCCTGTCATTAAGGCCCTTAAACCGCTCGGTGAGAGCGTGCACATTCAAGAAGGCTCCGCAACGCTCGAAGAGACCATGATGCTTGATGCGGACACCTAACGGTAGTCTGTCGTTAAATACTCTTCAACACATGTGGTCTGTCTAAATAGTATTTAGACAGACCACATGTGTGTCATTGATTTGTGCCCTTAAAGGCTGAGGGGAGGAAGGTTCGAGCGTGCGAGAACTAAAGAGTCGACCGAAGGCGCTAAGCGCAACCTTCGACTTTTGAGCATATATAAGGTCTACCCGCTGAAGCGGATAGGCCAATAAAAAAGTGCCCTTGAAAGGATTCGAACCTTCGACTTCTTGCTCCGGAGGCAAGCGCTCTATCCACTGAGCTACAAGGGCTGACATATGAAATTTTGGCGACCGCCTTGGCCCCTCGACCGAAAACTAGGCGTTTCAGCCGCATACGGCGCACAAGCGAACCTCTATATCCTATCAGATGTTGCTAGAATATGTAGCTATGACTCCCGAAGAATTATCAGCAGCAATTGCTCAAGAACTCGATAAAACTATCGCATCCGGTCAGCTTACCCTCGCAGATAACGCAGAGCTTCCCCTCGCGCGCGTGGAACGCCCGAAATCTCGCGAACACGGTGACTGGGCGACTAATATTGCGCTGCAGCTCGCCAAGAAAGTTGGCAAGAATCCTCGCGAAGTAGCAGCCGTTCTCGCCGATAAAATTGCCTCAATTCCGGGGGTGTCAACGGTAGATATTGCTGGCCCCGGCTTCCTCAATATAACCCTGGATGCGGCTGCGGCAGGCACTCTCGCCGCCACCATCGTTGAAGCTGGAAAAACATACGGAACCAGCGATAAATTCGCGGGAAAAACCATTAACCTTGAATTCGTCTCGGCTAACCCCACCGGCCCCATCCACTTGGGCAGCACCCGCTGGGCGGCCGTAGGTGATGCGCTCGCCAATATCCTCGAAGCCGAGGGCGCAAATGTGGTGCGCGAATACTACTTCAACGATCACGGCACCCAAATTGATCGGTTCGTAAACTCGCTTCTTGCCGCTGCCAAGGGAGAGCCTACCCCTGAAGACGGCTATGCGGGCGCCTATATTACCGATATCAAAGATCAGATTCTCGCCCAACGCCCAGACGCGCTCGACGCCGAAAACCCCGCAGAAGTTTTCCGTGAAATCGGAACCGAGCTTATGTTCGCACAGATTAAAGAGTCTCTGCACCGTTTCGGTACCGACTTTGATGTCTTCTTCCACGAAAACTCGGTATTTGAATCTGGCGAGGCCGACCGCATCATTGAGCAGATGAAACAGGATGGTCAGCTTTTTGAATCCGAGGGCGCGTGGTGGATGCGCACCACTGACTACGGCGATGACAAAGACCGTGTGGTCATTAAATCGGATGGTAATCACGCCTATGTTGCTGGAGATATTGCGTATTTCCGCAATAAAATGACCCGTCCTGAGAACCCTGCGGACATAGCCATCTATATGCTTGGTGCAGACCATAGCGGCTACGTAGGACGACTCAAGGCTATCGCTCAAATTTTGGGGTACCGGACCGAGCAGATTGAGGTCATGATTGGGCAGCTGGTGAACCTTGTCAAGGACGGCAAACACGTGCGTATGTCGAAGCGCGCCGGTAACGTCGTCACCCTTGAAGACCTTGTAGAGGCTGTGGGTGTGGATGCGGCACGTTACGAACTGATCCGCTACTCGGTAGACAGCACAATTGATATCGATCTTGATCTGCTGGTGCAGAAGAGCAGCGATAACCCTGTCTATTATGTGCAGTATGCGCACGCCCGCACTGCGGCTGTAGAACGTAACGCCATTGATGCTGGCGTGCATCTTGTCGATGGCGTGGACACAGGGCTTCTGAATACGCCCGCAGATACTGAGCTTCTTGCAGTGCTGGGGCAATACCCGGCAACCGTGCGTACCGCAGCGGAATTCTACGAACCGCACCGCGTGAGCCGTTATCTGGAAAACCTTGCGGCGGCCTACCACAGCTGGTACGGCCTCTCGCGCGTGGCTCCGAAGGGCGATGAGCCAGTGACTGATCTGCACCGTACCCGTTTGCTTCTCAACAATGCAACACGTCAGGTACTCGCCAACGGATTGGGTCTGCTGGGGGTCACCGCCCCCGAGCGTATGTAATGCCGAACCGACCGGAAGCTGCGTACCCCGCCAACACGATGACGGGGCACGCGGCTTTTGTCTATCGGTTCATCCGCTATCTGAACACCACCTATGAGCAGCATCGTGGCAGCAAGGCGTTCCGATATAGTGGTGATGGCATCACGAATCTGTGACCGTGACACAAGACCCGAGGACTATGCATGAGCGACGCACAATCCCTGTACGCCCCCGACTGGCTTACCTGCCCCGAATATCCGGCCGAGCTGAACCGTACCATCTGGACGGACTCATTTCAGCGTAATCATGGGGGAGAGCTAACCATCGACGGCATTGCAGCGAGTGAGCTTGTCAAAGAGTTCGATACTCCGCAGTACGTATTTTCGGAAGATACATTCCGAGCTAGGGCACGCGGGTACCGCCAGGCATTCGAGGATGCTTTCGCCCGGTATGGCGCGCAGGTGAGTGTCTACTACGCGGGAAAGTCATTCCTGTGCACATCCGTGGCGCGGTGGGCGCATGAAGAAGGTTTGTGTCTTGATACGGCATCGGGAGGGGAACTGGCGATTGCCCTGCGGGCTCAGGTTTCCGGGCAAAATATCGCGCTGCACGGTAATAACAAGTCGCGCGGCGAGATTGCGCGCGCCATCAAACACGGGGTAGGGCGTGTGGTGGCAGATTCCGTTGACGAGCTTAAACTCATCGCGGATGTGCATGCCGAGCTGAACGCAGAACGCGCCGCTGCGGGGCAGGAGCCGTATCCGGCGGTTCCCGTGCTCGTTCGGATTACGCCCGGTGTACATGCCTCCACCCACGAATCTATTGCTACGGCGCATGAAGATCAAAAATTTGGGATGTCGCTTCAGCCTGGAACCGCGCGTCTTGCCGGGTTAGAGACAGATGAACTTGAGTATTGGTCAACCACTGAGGACGAATCCTACGCGATGCTTGCCGCCGGTATCCTCACCGCCACAGACTCCATGGATTTTCGGGGGATTCACTGCCATATAGGTTCGCAGATTTTTGAGGCGCAGGGCTTCGAACAAGCGGCAGATACTGCCCTTACCTTTATGCATGCCGTGAACCAGAAATACGGTATCGGTCTGCCTGAGCTTGACCTGGGCGGCGGCTACGGTATCGGTTATACCGAGGCCGATACCCCGCGCAGTATTGAGCAGATTACTGTCTCGATTGCGGATGCGGTCGCGGCAACCTGCGAGCGTCTTGGCGTGACAATTCCGCATATGTCTTTTGAACCTGGCCGCTCGATTTCAGGCCCCTCAGGGGTGACGCTCTACACCGTCGGCACCATTAAAAACGTGAGTATTGAGGATGAACACGGTCAGATTCGAGTGCGCCGGTACGTCTCGGTGGACGGGGGCATGAGCGATAATGCGCGCCCGGTGCTCTATGACGCCGACTATGCGGTAACCTTGGCGAACCGCGCCCCGGCGGGAGAGCAGGTGCTTTCACGCGTGGTAGGTAAACACTGCGAATCGGGTGATATTGTGGTGCGGTATTGCTATCTTCCTGCTGACCTGCGTTCGGGGGATATTCTCGCGGTGCCAGCTACCGGTGCGTACTGTTATGTGCTGGGATCGAACTATAACTATCTGAGCCGTCCGCCGGTTATTGCTACGTCGGCGGGGGAGGCGGCGCATCCTATTATTCGTCGACAAAGCGAAGATGAGATGCTTGCTCTCGATACGGGCTTCTAGTACGGGCACCAAATCTTTTCCGCATGATGACCCCGCATGGCGTATGTTTGGGTAAGAAACTGCTTGTAATATAACGACACCCCCGTAAATGGCGGTAATGTTGGCGTCTTGACCGCGTCCAGGCGCCGCTCTCTTGATACAGTTGATGATGACGTCGCCCGTTCGTACAGGCGCGTTCACCACTCGGTCAAAATGTAGGAGATAACGTGACTGACACCATTAAGGTTGCTCTGCTCGGCGCTGGGAACGTTGGTTCTCAGGTAGCGCGTATTTTTAGTGAGGATAGCGCGGTTCTCAAAGAACGGATAGGTGCGCCTGTTGAGCTGATCGGTATAGCCGTGCGTGATACTGCGGCTAAACGCCACTGGGATGCCGACCCAGGGCTGTATACCACCGATGCAGACGCCCTGATTGATGCTGCCGACGTGGTGATTGAGCTGACCGGCGGTATTGAACCTGCACGAACCCGCATTCTGCGCGCTCTAGAGGCAGGTAAATCGGTGGTTTCAGGGAATAAAGCGCTCCTGGCAAAGCACGGTGTTGAGCTTCAGGCTGCTGCCGATAAGTCCGGTGCACAGCTTTCCTATGAGGCGGCGGTCGCCGGTGCAATTCCGATTTTGCGCCCCCTGCGCGATTCTTTGGCAGGCGATACCGTAACACGTGTGCTGGGCATTATGAACGGCACCACCAACTACATTCTGGACCAGATGGATACCACCGGCGCAACCTTTGCCGATGCGCTCAAAGACGCCCAGGAACTCGGCTACGCCGAGGCAGACCCCACCGCCGACGTTGAAGGCCACGATGCCGCATCAAAGGCTGCTATTGTAGCCTCATTGGCGTTCCATTCTGATTTCACCATTGATGACGTTCACGTTGAGGGTATTACCGCCGTAAGCGCCGATGACGTTGCCGCTGCAGATGCCGACGGCTACGTGATTAAACTCCTGGCTATTTGTGAGCGCGACGGTGATGGAGTCAATATTCGCGTAGCTCCTACGCTCATTCCACGGCAGCATCCGCTAGCAGGTGTCCATGGCGCATTTAATGCCGTGTTTGTACAGGCGCAGAACGCAGGCGAGCTGATGTTCTACGGTCCCGGTGCCGGTGGGGCACCGACCGCTTCTGCCGTTCTGGGTGATTTTGTGTCGTTAGCGCGCCGCTTGGTATTAGGTGGTCCGGGTGTGCCCGAGTCCTCTTACGCGCAGCTACCCGCTACCGGGCTGGGCAATATCGTGTCCCGCTACTCGGTAGGCATGCTGGTTGATGACAAATTAGGCGTGCTCGCAAATATTGCCCGTATTTTCGCCGAACACGGCATTTCGGTGGATTCTTTGCGTCAATCTACTCCGCGGGATGGCGCCGCACAGATTCGCCTTGTGACGCACTCTGCCAAAGACTCTGACCTGCGCCGCGCGATCGCGGTGATCGACGGTTTAGATACTGTGCGTGAGATTATTTCCGTGATTCGCGTCGAGTCCGGTAAATAGATCAGGAAGACTAGAATTTCAGCGCGGAAATTCTCAAGTCCGCGCGAGTAAAACCATCAGCAGAAAGTAGGAGAATCCCATGGCACATGTGTGGCAGGGCGTCATTAACGAATACCGCGACCGTCTTCCGTTCGGGGACGAGGTAAAACCGGTAACTCTAGGCGAAGGCGGAACCCCGCTGATTCACGCACCGGCGCTGTCAGCGCAGACTGGCAATACGGTATACCTCAAATTCGAGGGGATGAACCCCACCGGATCTTTCAAAGACCGCGGCATGACGAGCGCTATTACTGCCGCTAAACGCGAAGGTGCGAAGGCTGTTGTGTGTGCTTCGACCGGTAATACTTCAGCGTCGGCAGCGGCATATGCGCTTCAAGCGGGGATGCGCTGCGCGGTACTCGTGCCGGACGGTAAGATTTCGATGGGCAAACTCTCGCAGGCCATCGCCCACGGCGCTGATATTATTCAGATTGACGGAAACTTCGATAACTGCCTCGAAATTGCCCGTAAACTCAGCGAGAATTACCCAGTATTCTTGGTGAACTCGGTGAACCCCTACCGCATTGAGGGTCAGAAGACCGGTTCTTTTGAGGTCGTCGACACCCTGGGAGACGCCCCCGATTACCATCTGCTCCCGGTAGGTAACGCGGGCAATATTACCGCTTATTGGAAGGGTTACAAGGAGTATTCAGAACCCTATACGAACCGTGACGGCAAGGTCCTAGAGCCGGTTGCCACCAAGCGACCCATCATGTGGGGTTTCCAAGCAGCCGGCGCGGCTCCGATTGTTGCAGGGCACCCGATTGACACTCCCGAAACGATTGCGACCGCGATTCGTATCGGCAACCCTGCCTCATGGGAGAAAGCTGAGGCGGCACGCGACGAATCCGGCGGCGTGATTGAGGCCGTTACCGATGAAGAGATTCTTGAGGCGCACCGCTGGCTCTCTTCCCGCGAGGGCGTTTTCGTTGAGCCCGCATCTGCCGCTGGTGTTGCGGGTCTGCTCAAGAAACATCGCGCGGGTGAGGCTCCCGAGGGCAAGACCATTGTCATTACGGTGACGGGTCACGGTTTGAAGGATCCGCAGTGGGCGCTGGAACCGGTCAACGGTGCGAAAGTTGAACCGACCAAGGCAGCCTTCGATGTTGTGGCTGTGGCAGATATTCTTGACCTGAACTAACCACCCTATAGCCTGTTAACCGATAGGTCGATGCGCCCTTGTCCGAGAAAATTTTCTTGGGCAAGGGCGTCTTATTCTGTCCGTAACCCGCTCAATGCTAGGATAAATTCTCGTAAAGTAAGTGACATTAGTGTTGTTCCACCGCTTGAACAGCACAGTATGCGCTCCTAACATCCACATGTACCCGAGGTTTCCATGTCGAATTCCGATACCCCTATCACATGCGCAGATATTCCTGTCGGTAAAACCGTCACCGTCAAGGTTCCGGCATCAAGTGCTAACCTCGGGCCCGGCTACGATACCTTAGGGGTGGCTTTAGGGTTTTATGATGAACTTAGGGTTGAGTGTATTTCTGAAGGTTTAGAATTTGAGCTTTCCGGCGAGGGCAGTGAGGCCGTACCGCGCGATGAAACCCATCTGGTGATTCAGGCGATGCATGCCGCCTTCGAGAGGGGCGGGCTTCATGAGTTCCCCGCCCTCAGGCTGACGGCACACAACCGTATTCCGCATTCACGTGGCATGGGCTCATCTGCCTCCGCTATTGTTGCGGGCGTTGCGGCGGCTTCCGGGTTGCTTCCCGAGCACGCTCAATTGAGTCGTGACCAGATTCTTCAAGTAGCTTCAGACCTTGAAGGGCACCCCGATAATGTGGCGCCTTCGGTGTATGGTTCGCTGTCAATATCCTGGGGCGAACTGGGGGACTGGCGTTCGTTGGTCGTACCGGTTCATTCTGCCGTTGTACCTATCGTAGCGGTGCCCGATTATGAAGTTTCTACAAAACTTGCGCGTTCGCTGATTCCCGCCGAGATTCCGCATGAGCAGGCTGCGGCAAACTCAGGTCGTGCCGCTTTATTGATTCAAGCCCTTTCGCAGGCACCGGAGTATCTTATGGATGCGACCGTGGACTATCTGCATCAGGGCTACCGTGTACCTGCGATGCAGCCGAGTGCGGCGCTGGTTGCCTATCTGCGTGATCGGCAGCTTCCCGCCGTAATTTCGGGGGCCGGACCTACCGTATTAACCTTCTCCCGTAGCTGTGAAGAAGTCGCTGCAGCACAGCGAGCGATTGCTGAGTTTGAGGCTACTCATGAGGGGAGCGAATATGAGGGGCGTCGCCTGTCATGGCGCGTCATGCCCCTTGAAATCGATGCAGAAGGTGTTATAGTTACACAGTAAGGTGTTTTTCACCTGTATGGTTTATCGTGTTTGTTTTATCTCCCGGTCGCACGAAGAACCGCCACATCCGGGAATGGAAAGTATTTTCTTTGAACCACGTCTTTTTGTGTGTTCGCGTATGCTTCTTCTTCCGTGGGGAGCTCGCGAGGAAATATTTTTCTGTGGTTATGTATTTTTGCCTCACTTCACAAGGACTTTGCCGTTTCTTGACCTCACGTAACGACGGTTCGAAAGTGAGTGCCTCGGATATATGAGGCAATACAGCGTAGCGCGATACCGCACAGTATGCGGTATGTAGTTTCTACACTGTATGCATGATGAGAAAAACCCGATCCTCAATTCTGAGAGGATTTTCTGGGTGTCCCTGACTAAAAGGATAAATCGTTTGGCAAAGAACATTGTCGTGATCGAGGATAATGGCACCGGTTCCGGTGACGCCTTCTCCGAATTCAGCGGCTTGAAGGTCGCACAGCTTCGTACTCTCGCTCAGCAGCTCGGTATTCGTGGATACCTGAAAATGAAGAAAGCTGAGCTTGTGGAAGCGTTAACCCTGCATCAGCGCGGCGGCACCACCGAAGGTGCCGAGGCTGCCTCGACTCAAGAAAGCACGAAAACTTCTAAAAACACCCGCTCAAAGTCGCAAGATTCTCAAGCGCAGGATGAGACTCCGGCACAGAAGCGTGCGCGTAGTCGCAAGGCCGCTAAGGCAGCTTCTGAAGAAGCCGCTAAACCTGATGAGGCTTCCTCAACAAAGAAATCTTCCGAAGAAGCAGCATCTGGCGAGACTACCGAGACCCCCGAGCGCGAGGAACGTACCACTCGCCGCACTCGAAATTCACGATCTCGGAAAGACCGTGAAGCTAAGAACGGTCGCGGTCCCCAAGAGGGTAAGAATGCGGATTTGCCTCCCTTAGATGTGAAAGCAGAACTGGCTTCTGAAAGCATCGGTTCGCGTTCTGCACAGCGTGATCTTCCCGAGAATTCCGCCGATTTGAAAGCCACAACTTCGGACGGCTCTACTACCCTGGACTCCATTACGGCGGCTCTGGATATGACTTTCGGCTCTGAACCTGAGAAGCCGACTAAACGTACACGCACACGCGAGCGGAATAACCGTCGTAAGGGCGAAGAAGAGGCCGAAGAGCGCACTAGCCGCCGTAACAAGCGTGACCGTTCTGAGAAGAATGAGCGTTCCGAGAAAAACGATCAACGATCTGAAAAGAATCAGAATCGTGAGGAGCGCACTAGCCGCCGCAATAAGCGTGACCGCTATGAAAAGAACGATCGTCGTAACCGTCGTGGGGACTCCGATGAGCCTCAGGTGAATGAGGACGACGTACTGGCACCTATTTCCGGTGTCCTCGATATCCTCGATAATTATGCTTTTGTGCGTACCTCCGGCTATCTGCCTGGTCCGAACGATGTCTATGTATCCCTGGCTCAGGTTAAGCGTTACCACATGCGTAAGGGTGACCATATTCTGGGCGCTATTCGCGTGCCGCGCGAGGGAGAACAAAACTCGCGCCAGCGTTTCAACGCGCTTGTGAAAGTTGAAGCTATTAATGGGCAGCCTGTGGAAGAAGCTTCCAGCCGTCGTGAGTTCTCGAAACTTACCCCGCTGTATCCCAAGGAACGACTGCGCCTAGAGACCACCCCGAAGAAACTGGGTACCCGTGTTGTTGATCTGGTATCTCCGATCGGTAAAGGTCAACGCGGTCTGATCGTCTCGCCGCCAAAGGCCGGTAAAACCCTTATGTTGCAGTCGATCGCGAACGCTATTACTGCCAACAACCCTGAGGTTTACCTCATGATGGTTTTGGTGGATGAACGCCCTGAAGAAGTAACCGACATGCAGCGCACGGTCTCCGGCGAGGTTATAGCTTCAACCTTCGACCGTCCTGCTGAGGATCACACCACCGTCGCTGAGTTGGCTATCGAACGCGCTAAGCGCATGGTTGAGCTGGGCTACGATGTGGTTGTGCTGCTGGACTCCATGACTCGCTTGGGGCGTGCCTACAACCTGGCGGCTCCCGCCTCCGGTCGTATTCTGTCCGGCGGTGTCGATTCTGCCGCTCTGTACCCGCCGAAGAAATTCTTCGGTGCTGCTCGTAACATCGAAGAAGGTGGCTCGCTTACTATTCTGGCGACGGCTCTGGTAGAGACCGGCTCGAAGATGGATGAAGTTATCTTCGAAGAGTTCAAGGGCACCGGTAATATGGAACTGCGTCTGTCACGTCAGCTCGCGGATAAGCGTATTTTCCCGGCGGTGGATATTAACGCCTCCGGCACACGCCGCGAAGAGAATCTGCTCTCTCCGGACGAAGTTAAGATTATGTGGGGTCTGCGCCGTGCTCTGGCTGGTATGGAACCCGAGCAGGCTCTAAATATTCTTACGAACCAGCTTCGGAAGACTGAGAGCAACGTTGAATTCTTGCTGACCGTTCAGAAGAATGGGCTGCGCCTTGTGGATTAGCAAGGTAACCGTCTCGTAGCGGTTATCGCACAGCATTGTTCGCCCCGTACCGCCCAAAAGATTGTGCGGTACGGGGTGTGCGGTGCCTAGACCCTGTAATAATGAAGTGAAGATATACGCGAGTCCCGAAAATCGGCGCGTATACAAAGGTAAGAGAGCAAAAATGTTTGAGTCTATCCAGGTGCTCCTTGACGAGCACACTGAGCTTCAGGAGCAGCTGGCTGACCCCGCCGTTCAGGCAAATCAGGGGAAGGCTCGCCGCGTGGGGCGGCGTTATGCGGAACTCACCGGTATCGTGACCGCATATAACAAATACAAGTCTTTGGCGGATGACTTAGAAGCGGCGCGTGAAATGGCCTCAGAAGACCCCGATTTTGCGGCTGAGATTCCTACTCTTGAGGCCGAGCTTGAAGAAGCCCAAGAGAGGTTACGCCGTCTTTTGATCCCTCGTGATCCTGATGATGGCCGCAACGTTATTCTTGAGGTCAAAGCGGGTGCGGGCGGCGACGAGGCGGCTCTCTTCGCGGGTGATCTTTTGCGCATGTATCTGCGTTATGCCGAGCATAAGGGCTGGAAGACTGAGGTTATTTCCTCCACCAGTACCGATGTGGGTGGGTACAAGGATGCCCAGATAGCAATCAAGGGAACCTCCAACGAACCTGCCGAAGGCGTATGGGCACACATGAAATATGAAGGCGGCGTGCATCGAGTTCAGCGTGTTCCCGCGACCGAATCGCAGGGGCGCATTCACACGTCGGCTGCGGGCGTGCTTGTATTTCCTGAGGTTGATGAGCCCGAAGAGATCGAGATCAGTCAGAACGACCTGAAGATTGATGTTTACCGTTCTTCCGGTCCCGGCGGGCAGTCTGTGAATACAACCGACTCTGCCGTGCGTATTACTCACCTTCCTACGGGCATTGTTGTGGCTATGCAGAATGAGAAATCACAGCTGCAGAACCGCGAAGCTGCAATGCGCGTGCTGCGTGCCCGTTTGCTGGCGCATCAGCAGGAACAGATCGACGCTGAGAACGCCGCGCATCGTGCCTCTCAGGTGCGTACGATGGACCGTTCGGAACGCATACGTACCTACAACTTCCCCGAGAACCGTATTGCCGACCATCGTACCGGATACAAAGCATATAACTTAGACGCGGTTTTGGACGGCGACCTTGATCCAGTCGTGCAGTCTGCCATCGAAATGGATGAGGCTCACCGACTGGAACAGGTTGGCCAAGAGCAGGAATAATCCGAGGCGACGCAGAAGTGACAGGATTACGGGTCACCCCAACAGCACACCGCGGCGAAGGGCTTGATGAAGCCTTGCGCCGCGGTGCTGACGTACTGCGTCGCGCTGGGATAGAACAATATCGGGCAGACGCCGAACTTCTTGCCGCATATCTGTTAGGTACTGGCTCTCAAGGCATTCAGCGCGGTAGCTATGGGGAATCCTCAGTAACTCGTGCGGACGTGCAGCGGTTCGCCCTGATGGGGCGTAGGATTACCCCACAAGATTCAGTACGCTATACGGAACTGCTAGAGTGCAGAGCTCAGCGCGTTCCGTTGCAGCATATTACGGGGGTCGCACCTTTTTATCACCTGGAGATAAAGGTAGGTCCGGGTGTTTTTATTCCCCGTCCTGAAACTGAGCTTCTAGTGGAGGAAGCTCTGCGGGTCTTGGCGTCATACGAGTCTAACGCTCGCCCTCGCGTCGTGGATTTATGCACGGGATCCGGGGCAATCGCCGCAGCGATTAAAGAAGAGAATCCTCAAGCAGAAGTTTTTGCGGTTGAACTTTCCGAGCAGGCTCTCCTCTGGGCACGCAAGAATCTTGATCCTCAGAACGTACACCTTATTCCGGGCGATATTCGTACCTCGCTTGAAGATCTGCCCGGATACTTTGACTTGGTGCTTTCAAACCCTCCATATATTCCTCCCCACCGCAAACCCCAGGCTCCTGAAGTCGCCGAGTATGACCCGCAAATGGCGCTTTATGGCGGGGGAGAAGACGGCATGGAAATTCCTCGGGAGGTAATCGCTCGGGCTCACTATCTTTTGCGTCCCGGCGGTTTCTTTATGATGGAGCACGATGATTCACAAGAGACCCGAGTGGCTGAGACATTGGCGGCACAGGGGTTTGTGAGCATATACTCAATCCGAGATTTGAACGGCAAACCCAGACATACCGCAGGATATAAACCCCGGTAGAGAGCGGTATATTCGGGTGTGGCTACTCGCTTATTGCGTAACCTTGTCACGCCATCCACCGCCTCGTACCAAAACATGAGAGAATAAGGCACGTGAACGCAAAGCTGTACCCAGTAACGACTGATACCGAGACCACGGAGGCCGTCGAAGCCGCTCGTGAGGCATTGAATGCCCACGAAACTATCGTGATTCCTACCGATACCGTCTACGGCATCGCCTGTGATGCTTTCTCGCATCAGGGCGTTTCGAAGCTTCTGGCTGATAAAGGCCGTTCCCGTACCATGCCTCCGCCTGTGCTGATATTCGACCTTGCAGCTCTTGCGGGCGTTGCTGACGAAATCCCAAACGATGTTTATGATTTGGGCAATAAGTTTTGGCCCGGAGCACTAACGATTATTCTGTATTCCTATCCATCGCTGACGTGGGATTTGGGCGAAACCCAAGGGACGGTTGCTGTACGTGTTCCTGACGATAAGTTTGCGCTCAAGCTCCTGACTGAGCACGGTCCATTGGCGGTGTCTTCGGCTAACAAGACAGGACAGCCTGCGGCAGCTAATGCCGAAGAAGCGCTTAATCAGCTGGGTGAGGACGTCACGCTTGTTGTGGACGATGGTCCTCGTCCTGCACCACAGGAAGACGGAAGCGTTGGCGAAAGCAAACCGTCCACAATCCTGGACTGTACTTCGACCCCTTATGTTGTGGTTCGTGAAGGTGCTATTACCGTTGAAGAGCTTCGTGAGGTTGTGCCTTCAATTGTGACCCGTAGCGAGCTCAATGCTCGTAACGAGGAGAAGGATAAGCAAGAAACCTCTACTCAAGAAGATACTGAGCAGAAACCTACCGGTCAGGAAGACCTTGATGAAGCATATGACCAGTGGGACGCAGAGCATTCCGGCAGCGGCAAAGAACCGGAACGGGCAGCATCCCCGGTAGCCGGTTCCATCGCAGACATGCTGTTGGGAGCCGTTAATACCGCAACCTCGCTTGCTGCCGATAAAAAGCCTGAGTTTGATCAAAAACGTTCGCGCGGATACCGCAACAACACACCTCAGCCGGTCAAGACAGCGCAGGCTCCAGTTAAGCCGGTATCGACGGATGCTGCTCGCGCCCTTGTGCACGGCGAGGCGAAATCAGAATCTTAGAGGGCAGATAATTCTCACAAGAAAATACTGTTATTCAAAAATGGGTGAGGGAATCGAGATACTAATTCTCGAATCCCTCACCGTCGTTGCTTATGCTGTGTAGAAAAGTGTAAGGGCCTGTAGCTAGGCGTTCTTAAATCGCTTATCTTTCTTTTTACCGAGTGCAGTATGGGCATTGCGCAGCACTTCACGCACTCGCGGCTCGGGTAGAAGACCATTTTCACGAGCCCAGGAATCGTCGAGCTCCTGTCCAAACCACATGAGCTCGACTTTGCGAACGGAACCTTGGAACCTATCGTTCATCATTTCGGAGACCGTATACCCGGTCTTAACCGCCAGATTGCACAGCCATTCAGGCAGGTGCACGGGCTTGCGGCGACCAGCATCCGCCATGGTAGAGGCTACCGTCTCGCCTTCCCACGGCTGCAGCACAATAGAGGGCAGTTCACCCTTAAAGGAGCCGACTTTAACCACAAATTCAGCCAGCGCATATGAGCTCGATACGGGGGATTTGCGGGTTCCTGCACCTGCTACAGAAGCTAACGGGGAAGAGGCTATTTTGGCGAAGACCTCGGTAGTGCGGCGCCCGCGCCCCTGCACGCTGGTGGCACGCAGGATGCACAGCTCAACAGGTTCAGAGGTTTCGCCATGCGAGGCCTCGTGGAACGTATCTTGCAAGTCTAAAAGAGCTTCTTCACCCAAGGCTTTTGAAAAGGAGTATGCGCTAAAGGGAGCTGTGTATTCGCTCGCATCAAGAACAGATTTTGCGCCCTGAACTGCTGCCGAACTGAGGTGAATAACTCGGCGTACTCCGGTACGGTGTGCTGCTATAGCGATAACCGCCGGTAGCAGAGCATTAGCACCCACTAGCGCAGGTACGTCTTGCATATTGGGGGCAGCAAGACCTGCTGCGTTAACAACAACCTGAGCCCCGGCAAACGCATCCGCTAGGGAGTCGATGATGCCTTCAAGGAGCTGAGCTTCTTCGATAATAGTTCTTGAGTCGAGTGCTCGGGTTGCTAAACGGGGTGCCTCAATGGGATCTACGCTGATTCCTTCGGCATTTAGTCGTGCCACGATGGACGACCCCACGAAGCCACTTGCACCGATAACTTTCCATTTAGACTCGGACACGTCTTTTCACCTTTCTCACCCCAAACTGTTACGGAGTGTGTATTTCAACTTTCGCATATTCGGTGGTGTTTAAGAAACAGAAATAATGTTTTCGAGTAGTACTTCCGGGCAGAAGAGAGCTAAAGCATAGTCGTGGCACAGAAGCACGTGGCGGAACTAACTTTTTGGTCTCTAGTCGAAACTGAAGCTGGAACGTAATGTTTAGCTATAGAGCTTTCGACGGGTAGAATAGCTATCTTGGGATGTCTCATATATCCGTGTGTTTATAGGTCCGCCTGAAAAGTGCGTGCTGGGGGAGGAAGCGTCGATGCCTGATGAGAGCGAAAACTCGGTGAGTGCGCCTGTCTGCGGTGTGGCACAGCTCGGTAGGCCGCGTGTTGTAGCGGTTGTTGTGACCTATAATCGTCAAGATTTATTACCCATTACCCTTGCAGGTATCGCCGCAGGGCAGGTTGTGCCGGATGCCGTTGTCGTGGTTGATAACGCCTCTACCGACGGCACGGCCGAGTATCTAAAAAATCTAAGCTATTCGCTTCCGCTCGATATCATCACATTGTCTCAGAATATGGGAGGTGCGGGTGGATTCGCCGTTGGAATCGATCGAGCGTTAGCGCGCCACAATCCAGATCTTGTGTGGGTTATGGATGATGACACTGAACCAACCGAAAACACCCTGCATGAGTCTGTTCAAGCATGGGAATCATATTCTCCGGACCGCAGCCGTCGTCCCGCCTTGATAGCTTCACGGGTTGTGTGGACCAATGGGGAAGACCATCCCATGAATACGATGCGCACTATGTTCGGTGCTGGCTCCGGGCGGCATCGTCGTGCACAAGCGGTGGGGGGTCGGCCTATACGCAGCGCCTCCTTTGTATCTTTGGTGGTGGACGCCCAAGTTATTCGTCAGAATGGCGGCCTACCGATTGCGGATTTTTTTATCTGGAACGATGATTTTGAATTTTCGACCCGTCTTGCGCATCACCGAGATGCCATTGCTGTACCCGCCTCGGTGGCTCGTCACCACACGAAAACTTTTGGGACGACGAATGCGAAGCCGGGCCCACGATTTTATAACGATGTTCGCAATAAATTGTGGGTTTTCACGCGAGCCCGTACTCTGAGCCCGCTTGAGAAGTTGTTATATGGCGCGTCGGTAGCAAGACTTTGGGCTTCGACGGTTCTGCGTACGGACGAAAAATCTATCTATTTGGGGTATTTCCTGAGGGGTATCAAGGATGCGCTGCATGCCCCTCGCCTTAATCGTGATGTGCTTCGCGGAGTGTACGACCTTGAATTTCCGGGGCATTATGGCGCTCAAAAAAATTGTGGTTCCTTCGGCGCACCACATTCTCAGGCAGAGTTTTCTGTTCTGATGAGTGTTTACGCTCGGGAATCTGCTGATCATGTGGAGGCGGCTATTGCCTCGAACGCTCAGCATCAGACCCTTCGGCCTGCTGAACTGGTTTTGGTTCAGGATGGTCCGTTGCCTTCTGAAGTGCGCGCGGTCATTGACCGTTGGGTCGAACGTAGCAGGGCGGGGGAATGCGCTCCTATCGTCACAGTCAAGCTGCCTCAGAACGTGGGTCTTGCCGCTGCACTCAACGAGGGGCTGAATGCTTGTTCTTACGGCATCGTTGCCCGCGCGGACTCTGACGACATTTCGGAGTCAGACCGATTTGCAACCTTAATTCCGGCGCTTATCGAGAGCGATTGTGCAGTGATGGGCTCTGCCATGTACGAAGTTGATGCGCAGAATACCACAGTAGAGGCTACCCGCCAGACGGTAACTGACGTATCTCGGTTGGCTGACATGATGCCTTCGCGCAATCCCCTGTACCACCCAACGGTGGCTTTTTACAAAGACGTTGTTCAGCGTTTAGGAGGGTATGAATATGTACCCGGGGCCGAAGACTGGTGGCTGTGGTCGCGGGTTATCTCAGCCGGTTATAAGATTGGTAATGTGCCTGAGCCATTAGTCCGTTATCGTGCGGGTGCAGGTGCCTACACACGGCGGGGCGGACTTAACGCCTGGAAACAGGATTGGGCGATTCAACGTCGACTATATACCGGGCACGCGATCTCAAAGCTCGGGTGGATTAAGAATATGAGCGTTCGAACGGCGTACCGGTTTATTCCGGAGAGTACGCGCCGTAAGGCATTTCGAGCGCTCACCGATATACGGCCTAGTAGGAACGTAGAGAATAGTTTGCAGGGGAAGGACGCATAAGTGGAGAACTATCCCACGACTCAACCGATTGCGGTGGTGGATCGCCAACGCCCCTACACCCCTAAAAGCTGGTGGCTTCTCGTTCAGATTGCACTAGATTCCGTAGCCTGGATTATAGGGCTTGTCATCGCGTTTATGCTGCGTTACAGCCTGCTTTTGAACCAGAACTCTGTCTTTGATGTGATTGATCTTCAAAGCGTGGCGCTCAGTATGGGGTTTGCGATTATTCTGCAGATTCTTGTGGGCTACGGTATGAAGGTGTACCGCGGCCTGTATTCTTACGGTTCTTTCGAGGAAGTCTGGCGTGCGGGCGCAACCGTAGGTATCGTCTCGGTGGCGCTTTTCCTCTTCAGCTACGTAGATGAAGCTCTCGGACTAGTACATGTGCCTCATGGTGTGCCGCCTATCTCGGTGGGTATTACATTGCTGTTCATGGCGGCGATGCGCATGGTTAAGCGCATTTATGTTGAGCATAAGACTTTGCGTAATCTTGATGGTGAGCCTGTTATCGTCTATGGCGCCGGGTTTACGGGTCGCACAGTTATCGAAGCTCTTATGCATGATGACTCTGCATATATGCGGCCTGTTGCGGTGGTGGATGATAACCCTCAGCTACGTGGTATTAATATTCACAATGTGCCGGTTTATAACACCGGTAAAGAGCTGGATGCGGTCATCAGGCGCTATGCCCCTAAAAAAATGATTGTCGCTATCACCAACATGCCGCATGATCGTTTCGACCGGGTCTGGGCACGCATGCAAAAACACGGAGTCGAAGTAACTCGTGTAGCGAGCGCCAGCGAAAAGCTCTTCGGCAACAACGTGGTAGAAACCGACGATAACGAGCTCATGAAGCTTATTCGCGGTGAAATCAACTACGATGTCGATACTGAAGTTTTGCGCAGCTACCTTCAGGGTAAGCGGGTCTTGGTGACCGGTGCAGGAGGATCTATTGGTTCTGAGCTATGCCGTCAGATCCACGAATACGACCCTGAGCTGCTCATGATGCTCGATCGTGACGAAACCCTGCTGATGGAAACAAAGCTCTCGATCACTGGCGAGTCCAGCCTGGATGATGAGCGTATTATTCTCGCGGATATTCGTGAGGGGGAAAACCTGCGTAATATCTTCCTTGAACGAAAACCACAAGTGGTTTTCCACGCCGCAGCTTTGAAGCATGTTTCTGCACTGGAGGCATACCCTGAGGAAGCATGGAAAACAAATTCGCTGGGCACCCTTAACGTTCTATATGCTGCGCAAGCGGCGGATGTTGAAACGTTTGTGAATGTTTCAACAGATAAAGCTGCAGATCCTAAGACCGCCTTGGGGCAGTCAAAACGAACCGCTGAATGCTTAACCTCGTGGTTTGGACAGCAGACGGGGAAGGCTTATGTATCGGTTCGATTCGGTAACGTTTTTGGCTCGCGCGGCTCTATCAAACCTCTGTTTACGCAGCAGATTCTCAACGGCGGTCCCATTACACTTACTGATGAGAACGCTACCCGATACTTTATGCTCATCACGGATGCTTGCCTGCTGGTGATGCTGGCAGGGGCTATTGGTCATCCAGGTGAAGTTATGGTGCTTGATATGGGTGAGCCTGTATTTATCTACGATGTTGCACATGAGATGCGTAAAGCCTATGAGCGTTACGATGTTGATATTGTAGTGACCGGTCTGCGTCCTGGCGAAAAATTGGATGAAACCCTCTTTGGTGCTAATGAGCAACACACTCGAAGCACTCAAAACAAGTTTATTTCTCACTCGACGGCACCAGCTCTCAATCCTGAGGATTTGGATTATGAGCAGTGGATTCAGAATTATGAAGCGCATCGTTCTTATGAGCGTCATGGATTTACCCGCGTAGTAGATCCGCGTCAGGGTCGTCTTCTGGAAGAACACAGGAATTAGCCGTTTTTGAATATTGAACGATGAAATTTTGCCCCGTTAACGTCTACATAGGCGTGTACTACGTGATGAATTCGTCTTGTAGAACCAGCAGCGGGGAAGTAGAATCCCAAATTACACCCTGTTACGAGGTTTTACCGTCTAGAGGAGAGACATGAACCAGGCATCTCTGGTGCTTATACTAGCGTTTGTGTTAGGAGCGCTTCTGCCTTTTGCGGTACGCCCCCTGTTGCACGCGCTAAATATGGTTGATATACCCAATGAGCGTTCCTCGCATACGATTCCGACGTACCGGGGCATGGGGCTGGCAACCGCTAACGCTACCTGTTTGAGCTTCGCGGTCGCTACCCTCATGGGGGGGACTGTAAATCTCCCCATCTCGTTAACTTTTTTGGCAGGCGGCGGTCTTGCTTTGCTTTTGGGATGGACCGAAGATGTCTATGGGGTCAGCGTTGCCAAGCGTGCCGGGATGCAGCTTGTTATAGGACTCGGTATTGCACTTTCTCTCGCTATTATTCAAGAGGCATCATTGCTGTGGGTTCCTGTAGCAGGGATCTTTATTGCGGGGTATATAAACGTTACAAACTTTATGGACGGCATCAACGGTATCTCCGGATGCCATGGGCTGGTGGCTGGGCTTGCCTACGCCTATATGGGTGGCGTAAGTAGTTTGCCGTGGATGACGATAGGCGGTCTGGCAATTGCAGGTGCCTATACGGCTTTCCTACCTTGGAATTTACGCACGGGTCACAATGTTTTCTTAGGTGATGCTGGGTCTTATTTCCTGGGTGCCTCTCTTGGAACAATTGCTGTTGGTGCTTTCTATGCTGGAATTCCGTTCCTTGCGTCGATAGCCCCGCTTCTGGTTTATCTTGCAGATTCTGCGATGACTCTTATACGTCGTATGGCTGCTGGGGAGCAGTGGTACAAACCGCATCGAACCCATGTGTATCAGCGTCTGACTGACGTCGGATTGGGACATATCAGCGCAACAATTATGGTGAGTTCTGCGACTGCGATTGTATGGGCTTTTGTACTCTTTGCCTCAGATCTTTTCCTAACAGGTGCCTTTTTCGCTGGTGTTGGCGTTCTTGCCCTTGCTGTAGCTGTCATTGTTTTATACCTGCGGCTTCCCGAACTACTGGATACGCGTCTGCAGCCTGCCGAGCAGGGGCACGCTAATTCCAAGCAGAATATTGCAGATCTGAACACAGAGACGCATCCTGTGAGCGAGCGGAAGTCTGAGGGCTCACAGGAGTGAAACAACGGCGGCTAAATTCGATTCGGAGGGCTCTGCGGAACCCAAAATTTATCTATGGTATACGTAAGAAAGACAATAAGCAAAATAGGGTGCAAGGCTTTTCCTGGGGGCTTTTAGCCTATCGCGAGACCGTAGTGTCTGCACTGGTTTTAGTTCTTTGTTTACCGATTCTGGGAATCATATTGGGCATTCGCGGGTCGGCGGGATTTATGGTTGGGTTTCTGGTAGTCTATATATGTTTCACCATGGGCGTAGCAACTGCTTTGGGGGCACACCGTATAAAGATTGGGATTCCTCAGGCTTTGCTTGTAAGTTATGTGGTGAAGGTGTTACTCATGGCGATGGTGCTTTTACTAGTACCTATGCCAGAGGCACTTAAACACGGTTGGACGCTTGGTGGTGCCGTCATAGGAGCGGTACTGTGGTTAAGTGTCGAGGCTGTAACCATTATGAATTCAAGGATTTTGTACTTCGATCCTGAGTCTTAGCACACACAAAGGCTTACTCAGAAGTAGATAGGGAAATTTTTGACCGATTCTGAGAAGAAATGGTGGGACGGAGATAAGAAACTCCGTACCACAGGAGAACTGGTATCCGGCGGTGGACTATCCGGCGGCGTGATGTCTGTTTTGTATCTTATTATCGGCATGGCTTTTTGGGGATTGGTCGGCTTTGGAGCTGACTGGCTCCTCAATACCCGGTGGTTTGTATGGGTTGGTGTTCTGATAGGTGCTTGCGGAGGCATCTACCTGGTATATCTGCATACGAGTCGCTCTAAATAAATAGCCTAAAAATTTTAGGTTTTGCACACATTCCATCCAGTTAGTTGAGCATAGTTTTGCACCAGCAAGTAGCCAGCTAACGGCAAGAAAGGACTTGCTTTGAACGAGAACGGGTCTGTACTCGCAGAAGGCTATACGCCGCCGACACCGGCCGATATGCATCTGCCTGACTTCTTCCAGGTTGATTCTCTTGGGTTCGGCTTTGGTAAACAGATGCTGCTCGTCATCCTGTCTGTCGTAGTCGTTTCCCTATTCTTTATGATGGCTGCACGCAAGCGTGCAATGGTTCCGGGTAAAGCCCAGTTCATTGCAGAATCAGGCTATCTCTTCACCCGTAATTCACTTGGCAAAGACCTGATTGGTGCACAGCATTTCAAGCCTTTCGTGCCCCTGCTCTTTACTTCTTTCTTCTTTATTCTGATTAATAACCTTTACGGTTCAATTCCCCTTATTCAACTTCCTTCTTTTTCTCACCCAGGCAGTGCCTATGCATTGGCTATCGTCGGCTACCTTACCTGGGTCGGTGTAGGTATCAAGCGCAAGGGACTGGTTGGATTTTTTAAAGATCTGACGATGCCCTCCGGAGTTCCGGGGTGGGTGTACGTTATTTTGGTACCGATTGAGTTCCTCTCGAACCTTATTATTCGTCCCGTGACTCACGCGCTTCGTCTTTTCGCTACGATGTTCGGCGGTCACATGGCAATGATGGTGGCAGCATCCCTAACTCAGTTCCTAGTGATGAGCGTCGGCGGGGCTGCAGCTTTGGGCGGTATCGCCTCTGGGGCGTTGGGTCTATTCCTCTACTTCCTGGAACTGATGATTCAGGTAATCCAGGCTTATGTCTTCACACTGCTCCTCGCGGTATACCTGCAAGGGTCAGTTTCCGAAGGACATTAAAAATAATAGGTTTTCGTAACTGGCTATCCAGTTGCGAAGAAAGCAACCCGTTTTACGGGTCGAATACACATAAGTAGCTCTGTAACTTCGGTATTTTCACTGAAGCACACACTGTTGAAAGGAATCAACATGAACGTTATTGGTTACGGCCTCGCAGCTATTGGTGGCGGCATCGGCGTGGGTCTAATCTTCGCTGCCTACATGACGAGCGTTGCACGTCAGCCCGAGTCCCAGCGTACCCTGCAGCCAATGCTGTTCATGGGTTTTGCGGTGGTTGAGGCTCTGGCGATTCTGGGCCTCGTTCTGGCTTTCATCATCTAAGCTCAGATATAGCTGTTAACGAACCAACCTAAAGAACAGGAAATCCCTCAATGACTTATCTGGCAGAAGGAGGGGGCGCAGAGCACAGCTCTAACCCTCTAATTCCCAATCTCTGGGAATTGGGCATCACCGTTGTTGGGTTCGTGATTCTCTATTTCATCGTTCATAAATACGTTGTCCCGGCGTTCGAGAAGATCTACCAGGACCGTAAAGAAGCAATCGAGGGTGGTCTTGCCAAAGCTGAGAAAGCTCAGGCGGAGGCCGCAGCGGCTCGCGAAGAGTACAACCAGCAGCTTGAAAACGCTCGTTTGGAAGCTCAGAAAATTCGCGAGGAAGCGCGTACCGAAGGCGAATCAATTATCGCAGCGGCTCGTGAGCGCGCAACCGTTGAGGCTCAGCGTATTACTGATAATGCGCAGAAGACTATCGAGGCTGAGCGCCTAGCTGCTTCAGTATCTCTTCGTCATGAAGTTGGTACTTTGGCGACTACTCTTGCAGGAAAGATTGTGGGCGAAGCCCTTGACGATGATGAGCGATCGGCCCGCGTGGTAGATCGTTTTCTTGCTGACCTTGAAACCGAGCAACAGAATGCAGGTGCAACTCGGTAATGGCAGGAGTATCTACTGAATCACTGAGCAAGGTGGAAGCGGTTCTTGAAGCCAACGCTTCGTTGAACCCACTCAACCTAGCTAGCGAGCTTTTCGCCGTGGTCGATGTACTTGACCACGATGGCGGTTTACGCCGTGGTTTGACCGACTCTTCGCGTGAAGGGAAGGATCGAGAAAATATTGCGCAGGCTATTTTTAGCGGCAAAATTTCTTCTCAAGCACTCAAGGTGCTGACTACGGCGGTAGCACTGCGTTGGTCTCAAGAGCGTGATCTTGCAGACGCGCTTGAGAAGGCTGCGGTACTCGCATCCATCGCATCCGCTCAGTCTCGTGGTGGTGCTGATGCCCTTGAAGAGGTTACCAACGAGTTGCTGACGTTTGTGCGCAACGTTGATGGTACCCCCGAAGCGCAAGCGGCGCTGTCCGACAACTTGGCAAGCAAAGAAGCAAAGAAGAAGCTCGCTGTAGCATTAGGCGGTCCAGCCGTCACTGCGGAAGGCGTACTTCTCTTGGAACGAATTGGTAGCGAATCCCGTGGTCACCATGCCGCTCGCCTCGCTGATGAATTCGTGGAAATCATCGTCACGCGACAGAACCGTTACATCGCAAAGGTAACTTCTGCAGTAGCGCTGTCGCAGGCACAGCTTGAACGCCTGAGCCGGACCTTGAACAAGATCTATAATCGTCAGCTTAAACTCGACGTATCTATAGATACAGCTGTTCTAGGCGGTATGCGCGTACAGATTGGAGATGAGGTTATCGACGGAACCGTTGGTACCCGTCTTGATGATCTTGAACGTGATCTTCAAGCATAGAGATTAGCTGAACATTTCTGCGATACGTCGCAACGGTGATTTAGAAGATACCTTGGGAAGCAGACAAATTTTTAGAATATTGTTCCTTCCCACGAAGCAAGTTTCGGTTGTTCCGAGAGGTGCAACCACAATTAGGAGAGCAGGGACATAAGATGGCCGATTTGACCATCAACGCCGATGATGTCCGTAACGCGCTGAACGAATTTGCAGCGTCTTACGAACCCGGCAACGTGGAACGTGTTGAAGTGGGGCGCGTTGTAGCAGCCTCCGATGGTATTGCGCGCGTCGAGGGTCTGCCCTCGGTGATGGCGAACGAACTACTTCGTTTTGAGGATGGCACCCTTGGCCTCGCGCAAAACCTTGATACCCGCGATATTGGCGTCATTATTCTGGGCGACTTTACCGGTATCGAAGAAGGACAGCCAGTTCACCGTACCGGTGAGGTGCTTTCGGTCCCGGTGGGCGATGCTTACCTCGGTCGTGTAGTCGATCCGTTAGGTAACCCTATTGATGACCTGGGTCCTATTAAGGATGAAGGGCGTCGTGCTCTTGAGCTGCAGGCACCTGGTGTAACGCAGCGTAAGTCTGTGCATGAGCCCCTACAGACCGGTCTGAAAGCTATTGACGCTATGATCCCGATCGGTCGAGGGCAGCGTCAGCTTATTATTGGTGACCGTCAGACCGGTAAAACTGCGATTGCAGTCGATACGATTCTGAACCAGAAGGCTAACTGGGAAACTGGTGACCCCAGTAAGCAGGTTCGTTGTGTTTACGTGGCAGTTGGACAGAAGGCCTCCACTATTGCTGCTGTTCGACACACCCTTGAAACTAGGGGAGCGTTGGAATACACCACGATCGTTGCTGCCCCCGCATCTGACGCAGCAGGCTTTAAATACTTGGCTCCCTACACCGGTTCTGCCATTGGTCAGCACTGGATGTATGGCGGAAAGCACGTCCTGATTATCTTTGATGATCTTTCAAAACAGGCAGAAGCATACCGCGCCGTGTCGCTATTGCTTCGTCGTCCGCCGGGACGTGAAGCATACCCCGGTGACGTCTTCTACCTGCACTCTCGTCTATTGGAGCGTTGCGCTAAGCTCTCTGATGAGTTGGGCGCAGGGTCGATGACCGGTTTCCCCATTATCGAAACCAAGGCAAACGACGTTTCTGCCTTCATCCCGACCAACGTCATTTCTATCACTGACGGCCAGATCTTCCTACAGTCCGATCTGTTCAACGCTAACCAGCGCCCCGCCGTTGATGTTGGTATTTCCGTCTCTCGTGTGGGTGGTGCAGCGCAGACCAAGGCTATGAAGAAGGTCTCCGGTACCTTGAAACTGGACCTTGCTCAGTACCGTGCTATGGAAGCGTTCGCAATGTTCGCTTCCGATCTCGACGATGCTTCCAAGGCACAGCTGACTCGCGGTGCCCGCCTTACCGAGCTGCTTCGCCAGCCGCAGTACACCCCGTATGCGGTAGAAGAGCAGGTTGTCTCCATCTGGGCAGGTACCAACGGTTACCTTGATGATCTTGAGGTTTCTGACGTTCTTCGCTTCGAGGCAGAGTTCATTGACTATCTGCGTCACCGGACCTCGGTGTTGAGTGATATTGCCGCATCCGGCAAGCTTGAGGATGAAACCCTAGATGCCTTGAAAGCTGCCGTTGCAGATTTCAAGAAGGGATTCCGCTCGGAGGGCACCAGCCACCTTGTTGATGCAGGTCATGAGGAGCATAAAGCGGCTCAGGATCGTGACATCACTCAGGAAACCATCGGTTAGCGATTAGTCCTAGGTGTTAGCCCCGCTCTGAACTTTCAGAGTTATGGGCGGGGCAGATGTCCAGGAGAAAGGAAGCTCTATGGGAGCCCAGATTAGGGTTTACCGACAGAAAATTGCTTCGACATCGTCTATGCAGAAGATCTTCAAGGCGATGGAGATGATCGCGACCTCCCGTATTAACAAGGCGCGTCGAAGCGCTCAAACCACGGGTCCTTACGCAAACGCATTGACCCGCGTTGTGACTGCTTTGGCAACGCAACAGTCCGTGCAGCATCCTCTGATCCATCGTCCCGATACATTCGGCAAGCATGAGCATAAGCGCTCTGCAGTCTTGGTAATGACGAGTGATCGCGGTCTTGCAGGTTCGTATTCGTCGTCTGTGCTGAAGAAAACAGAAGAGCTTATCGAGAGGCTACGCGGCGAGGGGCGCGAAATACAGCTGTACTTGGTGGGGCGTAAAGCGAAGTCTTATTTTGAATTCCGGGAACGTCCCTATGAACGTGCTTGGGAAGGACACACCGATAATCCGCGTATTGATACCGCAGTTGAGATTCGCGATGTGTTCTTGGAGGAGTACGAAAAGGGACATGAAAACGGCGGGGTAGACGATCTGCATATCGTATACACCGAATTCAAGTCCATGGTGACTCAAGAGACCAAGATTCTTCGTTTGCTTCCCATCCACGTGGCAGAAGCAACTAAATTGGGCGAGGAAATCGTACCTGACGAAGAACTGTCTTCGGCCGATTATCAGCAACCCGCATCCTTTGAATTTGAGCCTTCTCCCCAGGAAGTATTGGATGCGCTGCTACCGCGTTATATCGCTTCTCGTATCTTCGCGTGCCTGCTCCAAGCCGCTGCAAGTGAACTTGCGTCGCGTCAGCGTGCGATGAAGACTGCGGGCGATAACGCTGAGACTCTGATCAAGAAGTACACTCGACTGATGAACAATGCTCGTCAGGCTGAGATTACTCAGGAGCTCTCTGAGATTGTGGGCGGCGCAGACGCTCTCGCCTCCTCTTAAGAACACTGCTAACTCGAAGCTATCTACTTTCAACTTTTCAAGGTAAGTGAGAAACATGACTACTACCACCACCCAGGGCGCGACGGGTCGTATTGCCCGCGTGATTGGCCCCGTGGTTGACGTTGAGTTCCCCGCTGGTCAGGTGCCGGATATCTACAATGCGCTGACCACTGAACTCACCCTCGACGGGAAAACCTACACCATCACCTTTGAGACTGCTCAGCATTTGGGTGATTCGATTGTTCGTGCCATCTCTATGCAACAGACTGACGGTCTTGTGCGTGGGCAGGCTGTTCTAGATACTGGTGCTCCTATCGCTGTACCCGTGGGCGATGGCGTGAAGGGGCATCTCTTCAACGTTCTTGGTAACGCACTAGATGTACCGAACTCCGATATCGATGCTGACGCATACTGGCCTATTCACCGCGCCGCTCCCGGCTTCGCAGAGCTAGAGGGATCGACCGAGATGCTAGAGACTGGTATTAAATCTATCGACCTGCTCACCCCTTACATTAAGGGTGGTAAGATCGGTCTGTTCGGTGGTGCTGGCGTTGGTAAGACAGTGCTGATTCAGGAAATGATTACCCGTGTGGCGCGCAACTTCGGTGGTACCTCGGTGTTCACCGGCGTTGGTGAGCGTACCCGTGAAGGTAACGACCTGTGGGTTGAGATGGAAGAAGCAGGGGTTTTGAAAGATACTGCCCTTGTCTTCGGACAGATGGATGAACCCCCGGGAACTCGTTTGCGTGTGGCACTCACCGGCTTGACTATGGCGGAATACTTCCGCGATGTGAAGAACCAGGATGTGCTGCTCTTTATCGATAATATCTTCCGCTTTACTCAGGCAGGTTCTGAAGTTTCGACTTTGCTCGGCCGTATGCCCTCTGCTGTTGGCTACCAGCCTAACCTGGCGGATGAAATGGGTCTGCTTCAGGAACGCATTACCTCGACTCGCGGTCACTCCATTACTTCAATGCAGGCAATCTACGTTCCTGCAGACGATTACACCGACCCTGCACCGGCGACAACCTTCGCACACTTGGACGCGACTACCGAGCTTTCGCGTGAGATTGCATCGCGCGGTCTGTACCCGGCAATTGACCCGTTGACCTCGACCTCTCGTATTCTTGATCCGCAGTACATTGGGCAGGAACATTACGACACGGCTATTCGCGTGAAGGCTATCCTGCAGGAAAACAAGGACCTTCAGGATATTATCGCGATTCTGGGTGTTGATGAGCTTTCTGAGGAGCAGAAGGTCGTTGTTTCACGTGCACGTCGCATTGAGCAGTTCCTTTCACAGAACACCTATACCGCAAAGCAGTTCACCGGCGTTGAAGGATCCACTGTTCCGTTGAAGGACACCATCGAATCATTCCAGATGATCTGCAATGGCGATGTAGACCATATTCCTGAGCAGGCGTTCTACAACATCGGCGGCATGGATGACGTGATGCGTCAGTACGAGGAAATCAAGGCACAGACCGGAGCCAAGTAATTATGGCACTAACAGTTGAAGTTGTTTCTCGCGAAAACGTTGTGTGGACTGGTGAAGCCTCCTATGTACGGGTGCGTACTACGAACGGCGATTTGGGCATTTATCCCGGACTTATTCCCACCTGTGCGCTTCTTGCGGAGGACGGAGAACTTCTGATTCGACCCGTCGATGGTGGCGAACTCACTACGCGTTTGCATGATGGGTTCTTGACCGTTTCAAACGATAAGGTAACGATCGCGGCAAAGCATGCCGAGATCGCTACCCCTACGACGGGTAAGAAGTAAACCGTTGATAAGGTAAAAGCCGGTACAACCTATTGTTGGTTGTACCGGCTTTTACTTTCTCGAATACTTGAGTTTTAGAGTCGCGAAGATCTCTACAGCGCATAAATATTGGCTTAGAAAAGCCGATCTGCAGCGTCGTCGATACCGCGCATCGCATCGTAATCGAGAGAGATGCAGCGAATACCGCGATCTTCGGCAAGAGTCCGTGCCTGGGGCTTGATCTTTTGTGCAGCAAAAACACCCTTCACAGGCGCTAGTCGTGGGTCGCGGTTGAGCAGATCGAGGTACCGGGTAAGCTGTTCCACCCCGTCAATATCGCCCACGCGCTTGAGCTCTACCGCAATGCTGATACCGTTGGAGTCTCTCGCCATAATATCTACAGGACCAATAGCCGTAGGGTATTCACGGCGTACCAAGGAGTAACCCTTACCGAGTGTTTCGATCTGCTCAGCAAGAAGACGCTGCAGGTCGGCCTCTACGCCGTCTTTGATAAGTCCGGGATCGACTCCTAAATCATGGGCGTGCTCATGAATAACTTCGTACACGCGGATAAGGAGGCGGTCATCACTTTTAGCGGCTTGTACCGTCCACAGCTGCTGCACATCCGTATCAAGATCTTCACGGGTGCTTTCTGGAATTTCGTCATAGTCTGCGACAAGGAGAGAGCATGGCGGGCTCATCCAGTTTAGCGGCTTATAGGAACCACCATCGGAATGGATAAGCACAGAACCGTCATTCTTCACCATAAGTAAGCGGGTAGCACGGGGGAGATGGGCACGCAAACGCCCTTCGTAATCAACAGAACAGTCAGCTATAACGATACGCACCCCATCTACTCTACCGAGGAAGAGTATGACATGCCAGCTGTAGAAACCGCTGACTGACGCATCATAGCGGATAAAAGATGGGTAACCGCATTGCGCAGTCAGACTGAACGCTAGAATAGAAAGCATGGCACGCAAGAATCACCCCGGTAAACGTTCCTCGGGCACAACCTCCAACAAATGGACGCGGTCTGCACCCGGTGGACGTGATATATCTCGTATTCTTGACCCGGCGCCGCGCATTGAACGTGACCGTTTTGGTGATTGGCTGGTGCAATACGTTCCCGCCGTAAATGCTCTGAAAACCTATACGTGCCCGGAATGCAACCGTCCAATTCCGCCAAGAACAGCGCATCTTGTTGTATGGCAAGAAAGCCATACACTGGGGCGTTCTCGCGCTATTGATGAGCGCCGCCACTGGCACCAACATTGTTGGCGTACCAGACGCGCTTAGAACTATTACGAAATCGGAATACCTATCGTGGGTGCGAAGACCTGTTAGAACGAAGAAAGTGACACTATGGCGACTGAAGAGTCCTCTGGAAAACTCCGAGAGTTTGATCCCTCACGGTATGTTTTCACCCAATCTGATCAGCCTGTTCTCATTAAATCTCGTACGGTACTTCCTGCGCGCCGAGAGAACTTTGAGGTCACAACCGCTGACGGAAAACGCCTTGTGGGTGAACTGGCACTTCCCGAAGGGGAAATTAAAGCTACTCTCGTGACTTTTCACCCGCTTCCAACGCACGGCGGATATATGGATTCGCATGTGTACAAGAAGGCTTCATTCCGTCTGCCAGCGCTGGCAAATATTGCGGTTCTGCGGTTTAACACCCGCGGTACTTCTTCGATCCGCGGTACAAGCGAGGGAGTGTTCGACGGAGGATTTGCCGAGAAAAAAGATTTTGACGCGATCCTACAATATGCCGTAGAACGCCAGCTGCCGAATATCTGGTTAATCGGGTGGTCTTTCGGTACGGAACTTGTACTCAAGTATGCCCCGGAACATGCATCAGAATTTGTGGGGGCTATTCTGCTTTCTCCGCCGCTGCACCGAGTGCATCCCGCCGAACTGGACGAATGGAATAAAATCTCAAATCCGCTCTATGCCTTTATCCCGGAGTTTGACGATTATCTACGCCCTACCGAAGCGCGCGAGCGTTTTAAATCAATAGCCCGCACTCAGGTCGTGCCTTTTGAGAACTGTAAACACCTTTGGGTGGGCGAAAAGTCAGTAAACAGCGTGATCAACGCCCTTGTCTCAGTGGTGACGGGCCAGCAGACCACACTTCCTACCGAATACAACGGTCCGGTCGCAGAAGAGATTACTGAACCATAATCTGTCTACTCCGTCTATATGAAGGATGCGCCTGCCGCTTTTCTCAACGGCGGGCGCATCCTTATTTCTAAGAAAAGGTTTTTTACCGATGGTCTTGGCGGGGAATAAAGACTTCCTTCACCAGAATCAGTAGCGATGCGGCGACAGGAATCGCGATAAGCGCACCCAAGACGCCCCACAGCGCACCGCCTGCAGCGACAGCGATAATAGCGACACCGCCGGGAACCGAAACAGCCTTTGACATAATACGCGGCGAAATTACGTATGCCTCAATCTGTAGGTAAATGAAATAGGCGATCGCAAATGTGACAGACATTTGCCAGCCCTGCGTCAAAAGAATGAGAGACACCAGAACAAGCGCCGCTACGCCGCCAACCAATGGGATGAAGGCCAAAATCAAGACGAACACAGCCACAAGTTGAGGGAATGAGAACCCCAAGATAATCATGGTGATAAGCGCGAAGGTTGCGTTGAGAACAGCGACAACTCCCTGCCCCATCACATAGTTACCAACGGCACCCGTGATACGTTCGGTAAGTTCCTCAACACGTTCCCGCTTGGAAGCCGGAGCCAAACGCGACCCCCACGCCTTAATAGTGCGCATTGATGAGAGGAAATAGAGCGAGAGGAACAGCACAATAATAGTGCCGGTCAAAATCTGCGCAATTGTGGAACCCGCAGTAATTAGGTTGCTCATGAATCCGCCGACCGCAGAGCTTGATGTAAGAGACTCTAGGAACTTTGGAACGTTGTTATTAACCCAATCGTTAACATGCAGAACGTCATCAATGCGTTTGAAAGTATCAGAATCGATGAAATCCTGATAAATAGCGGGTGCCCGATAGACAAAGCTGCTGGCCTGTGCGCTGATAATAGGCACAATCCACACCACAAGTCCGCTGATGATGGCTGCGAAGGAAAGAACCACAATCACCACACCTGCACTGCGTTTAACGCCGAAACTCTCAAGTTTACGAACAATGGGGTCAAGCCCAAGCGCGATGAAGATAGCGCCAGTGACCCAGCCGACAAGCGCGCCGACATTGGTAAAAGCGTAGTAAGCCAGCAGGGCCAGACCAACACCAACCGTCGTCAGGAAACCGAAAGATACAGGATTATGCAGCGGTGAGCTTTTCTCATAAATATGAAGTTCAGAAGCCTCATCGACTTTTGGAGCGATGCGGGGAGGAAGAGAAGCTTTGCGGCGTTGTGAGCGTGCCTGACTGATGCTATCGGTCAAATCGCTGATGGTACCCGTAATATGTGAAGTCAGGGATTCGCGCTTTGTAGACGATGCGGAACCATCCTGTTCAAACATGTGTTCTTTCTGCTCCGGCTTTTTCCGCGGAACCCGGGGAACTGGGGGAGGAGTCTGCTGGGCTTGCGGATTCGAGCTATCGGACATAGTCTGCCTTTCATAAAGCTTACCTGGCTATTCTACCGGGCATCTCTGAAAACTGTATGCGCTCGCAACATTCTTGAGGCAGAAAGCTACCGAGTAAGCCTATCTGAAATTTCGCGCACCTCGAACGATTACCGAGAATCCTGTAAAACAGCGGGTCGCGCGGGATAATTAGGGAGTACGTTAAATTTCTCTGAGGCTCGCAAAGGATTCTCGATGACAATTCCTCCCACCCCGAACCAACTGCCAACAAACCCCCAAAGCTCAGCAGAACAAATTCCCGCGTCGGTACGTAGCGCTCCAGTGCTTGGCGGTCACGATATCAGTACTTCTACACCCACTGCAGCACAAAGCAATTCGGCGAAAAGCTGGCGTTTCGATGTTGCAACACCTGAAGATTTTCAGAAGTACGTACAACTGTCTACTCAAGGCGCCGTGATCTTTGGGCTATATGCCCCGCATTCTCCAGCGTCGCTTGAAATGCTAGACGCCGTCGAAAACCTAGTCAATGCGGCGGAAGGTGCGATGCTGCTTGCCGCCGTCGATATTACGAAACTTCCGGAGGCTGCCCAAGCGTTTGGTATGGACGGCGTACCGGCAGGCGTGGCCGTTATCGCCGGTCGCCCGGCCCCTCTTTATAACGGCCAGATCAGCCCGCAGGATCTGTCAGAAATGCTGAAGCAGGTCTTGCAGGTTGCTGTGCAGTATCAGCTTCCCGGTGGATTTAAGCCTGCTCCTTCGGCTGAGGAAGAGAAAACCTTGCCGCCGCTGCACGCTAAAGCACTGGAGGCACTTGATGAACGCGACTATGAAGGAGCGCGAGCCGCCTACCGCGAGGCTTTGACAGAGAACCCAGGCGATCATGATGCTAAAGTTGGGCTTGCTCAGGTTGATTTATTAGCTCGCGTGGCAGATTTGGATCTTGCCCAAGAGCGTGAAGCAGCTGCATCCGACGCTCTCAACATTGAGGCTGCCTTTAATGTTGCCGATCTTGACGTTATAGGCGGGCATGTTGAAGATGCCTACGCACGACTGCTGCGACTTTTTAAATCTGTTTCTCCGGAAGATAAGACCCGAGTACGTGAACGTCTTGTGCAGCTCTTTGACGTTGTGGGTGCTACAGACCCGCGAACGGTCAAAGCACGAGCTGAGCTGACGACGGCAATTTTCTAGACCCATAGAAGAGAAAATAAGGTGGGATGTATGTAGTTTGTGACGCATCCCGCCTTATTCGCACCTTCAACGTGAAGGTAATAAAAAACACTCTAGTAATCCTTATAGTTCATGCTTTAAAAAGTTTAGAGAATTATTGGTGATATAAGCCCCAAATATGGTTCTGAAGTATTCCCAAACTGGTACCGTTGTATGTATGAAAGAACACAATTCTGTGCCTGGGAAGGCCCCTGAGGACTACGGCTATTCACCAGAGAATACACAAGCTGGTACACCGACGTATGATGTCGGTCAGTCAATGACCGATCAGAGTTATGCAAACGCGCAGCCGGGGAGCTTGCCTCAAGTCACCCGTGAGGCTCTTAGTCACCAGCCTGGTGCGCACCTTGTTAATGCCATCGAAATTCATGGTTTGACGAAGGCGTTCGGCATGACTGTTGCCGTTAATCGCATTAACCTTTCCATTCCTACCGGCTCTTTTTACGGTTTGGTAGGGCGCAACGGTGCCGGTAAGACGACGACTATCTCAATGGTTTCTGGTATGCTGCAGCCCACCGAAGGCGTGGCGTTGATTAAGGGAACCGATATGTGGCAGAACCCTTTGGAAGCCAAAAAGCACTTGGGCGTTCTGCCGGATGGCGTACACCTTTTCGATAAACTCACAGGTGAACAGCTTATTACCTATTCGGGGTACCTGCACGGTCTCGAACGTGACACTGTCGCCGAACGTACCAAGGATCTTCTGCAGGCTATGGATTTAACCGATGCAGCAGGCCGCGCGGTCGCCGACTATTCAGCAGGTATGACTAAGAAGATCGCCCTCGCAGCAGCGCTGATTCACGCCCCTTCAGTCTTGATCTTGGATGAGCCCTTTGAAGCGGTTGATCCGGTTTCAGCGGCTAATATTCAGGATATCCTCAAAGGATTCGTCGCCTCAGGCGGAACAGTTATTCTCTCCTCGCATGTCATGGACTTGGTGCAGCGTTTATGCGATCACGTCGCCCTTATGGATGAGGGACGGATTCTCGCTGCGGGTACGGTTGATGAAGTGCGTGGGGAATCTACTTTGGAAGAACGTTTCATACAGCTCGTGGGCGGACGCACCACCTCGGAAGGACTATCATGGTTGCGCACCTCGTCTCACTAAAATGGCGGTATGTGCTTGCTTCGCTCAAACGTAGTGTGTGGGCGATTATTGGTATTGCCTTTGGCGCCCTATATCTGCTTGGCACACTGACTGGTTTGGGATTCGCTTATGTTGGTTTAGGGATTGATGGTAGTTTAGATGGTCCTGCACTCGCCCTATTCCTCGGGTTTCTTGTATCTCTTGGCTGGGCTCTTATCCCCATTGTCTGGACTGGCCTAGACGGAACCCTTGATGAAAGCCGCTTCGTGTTATTCCCGCTAGAGGCTAAGACGCTGCAGAAGGGGCAATTTTTCGGTGGGTTTATAGGTCTTCCAGGTATAGCGACGATTATCCTCATCCTCTTGGGAACCCTCGGATTTATTGGTAATCCTGTGGGACTAGCAGCCTATCTGCTGAGCATAGTGTTGGGGCTGGCTTTGCTGATGACAGTGGCGCGCCTTGCCAATCAGCTTGGCGTTTATTTGAATGCTAACCCCCGTATTGATCTGATCTTCAAGATTATTCTGGGCGTGCTGTTGGTAAGCTCGGGCTTTATCTTCAGTGGAGCTATGTTCTATGTGATAGATCATTTCCAGGAGATCGCTCAGAACGTTCAATGGTTGGGGTATACGCCTTTCGGGTCTGCTTTTGCGATTGCATACCATGTGGCGGCGGGTAACTGGGCTCTAGCAGGTCTAAGTCTGGTACTTTCCCTCATATACCTGGGTGGTGCTTGGGTATTGTGGGGTCGTAGCCTCGAACGCTCAATGCGTAATGTCAGCGGCGAACAAAAACGGGGCAAGGCTAAGAACCTGACGGCAGGAGATATTGGTATTTTTGCGAGGTTCCCAAACACTGGTTGGGGTGCTGTGGCTGCACGTACCATTCATAGCTACTTCAAAGATACGCGCATGACTTTGCTGATCGCCATGACTGCCATGCTCTATGTACTCTTTGCTCTCGTGATGCCGCTCTTCACGGGCAGCATGGGGTCTCGTGGTGCGACGACGGGAATCCAGCTCGCTAATTCCGGGGCTGGACCTGAAACGCTCTTTGGCTTCTGGGTCTATTTCTGCAATGTCTTCACAGGATTCTACATAGCGTATATGGTCTCGTACGATAACACGGCTTTTAGTCTGCACGTGCTCTCGCCTCTGCGTGGGCGTGATGATAGGCTCGGGCGTGCACTCGGACATTCCATCGTAATGCTGCCGATCGTCGTGGTGATGTTCTTTATTATGTGCGCTGTCCACGGGCTTATAGCCTATTACCCGGTCGTGCTTTTGCATCAGCTGGGAGTCTACGCGGGCAGCGTAGGGTTCGGATTGTTGCTTGATACGGTGCTTTCACCGCCGGTCGCGCCTCCTGGAGCTAATCCCTTCAAAACGCCTAAGCAGCCAGATGGTTTTGCGAAGCAGCTTTTGCTGATGGGCAGCATGATTATCTGCATGCTGATCGCTCTTCCTGGTGGGATTGGCTCGTTCATCTACATCGTCGGCGGCAAGGATGACATGGTGCTGATTATCTCCGGCGTTATCCAGCTGGTTATCGGGGCTGCACTATTCATTATTGGAATTTCTGCAGGTGGTAAACTCTACGATCGCCATAGCTCGATGATGCTTCAGCGGGTTGCAAAGTTCAATACGAACTAGAGCCTATATAGAGAATATGGGGCGGCGTTATGGGACAGTTACACGTATGTTTCCAAGCGTCGTCCTTGTTCTCTATGGAATAACCATGCATCCCTTCCCGTTGTTACACTAGTCTCTACAATAGAACTAAGACGGCGAGAACATACTTGAAGGAGAGAACATGAGCTCCATTGAAGGCGTTGAAGATCCCTTCGGTCCCGAGACTGCGGGCGGTACCGCACTACTTGAGCGGGAAGAAGCCCAGCTTTCTGAGCCGGGCGACCATGAACGCTTCTCGCACTACGTGCGTAAGGAAAAAATCATGGAATCCGCCCTTACCGGTGAACCCGTTCGCGCGCTGTGCGGTAAGGTGTGGACTCCCGGACGTGATCCGCAGAAATTCCCGGTTTGCCCAACTTGCAAAGAAATCTACGAGGGTCTTAAGCCTGGTAAAGATAATTCGGATAACGGCGACAAATAACGGAAGTTTCGCTCCGGAATATGCAGAGTATGTGCCTATATCCCCATCATGGGGATATAGGCACATACTCTATTTTTGGACTCAAACAGACTTCGCACCGGGCAAAATAATTAAGCGAACCCTCGCGGACGTATCACGACACGGTGGTAGAATTTATAACCTGTGTTTCTGCAGGAGCCTTTGTACACGGGAAATACTGAAGCAGAGGTAAACCAGGAAAATATGGGGGAGAAGAGCATGAGCGAGTACGAAGAGCCTACATTGTTTGACAGCATGGTTAAGCCAAAGCTCTCCCCGGCATACCCTGACCGTGCACCCTGGGGTACTTCCGTCAGTCTGCGTGCCTGGCAGGCCGAGGCGATGAAAAAATATTTTGAGACGAACCCTCGGGACTTTATGGCTGTAGCAACCCCTGGTGCGGGCAAAACAACCTTTGCTCTCACCTTGGCACGCGAACTCTTCGATCGCGGGGTTGTGCGAAAACTTACCGTGGTAGCACCCACCGACCACCTCAAGAAACAGTGGGCGGATGCCGCTGCTAAGGTCGGTATTCCGATCGATCCTAATTTCAAAAACGCCGATGTTCACGTTGGACGCCAGTACAAGGGCGTAGCGCTCACATATTCGCAGGTCGCTAATAAGCCGCAGCTGCACGCCCGAAATACCGAAAATGACAAGACTCTTGTTATCTTCGATGAAATCCACCATGCAGGTGATGCTTTATCGTGGGGCGATGGTCTACGTGAGGCTTTCGATGAGGCCACACGCCGCCTTGCGCTGACCGGTACACCATTCCGATCTGATGCCTCACCTATCCCATTTGTTACCTATGAGCAAGACCATGAAGGTATTCGTCGATCGCGAGCCGATTACTCCTATGGTTATGGCCCCGCACTGAAAGACCACGTGGTGCGGCCAGTTATCTTCATGGCATATTCCGGACAAATGCGCTGGCGGACCTCCGCCGGAGAAGAAATGGCGGCGAATCTAGGGGAAGGATTCACTAAAGATATTACCGCCCAGGCATGGCGCACCGCACTTGATCCTCAGGGTGAGTGGATTCCCACCGTGCTCTCTGCGGCTGATAAACGACTCACCGAAGTGCGCCGCACTGTTCCTGACGCGGGAGCGCTCGTCATCGCAACTGATCATGCCGACGCCAAAGCCTATGCCGAAAAACTGCACAAGATCACGGGAGAGAAACCGACCGTAGTACTTTCTGACGATCGTGAAGCATCCGCTAAAATCGACGATTTTCGTGAAAGCAGCAAGCGGTGGATGGTCGCGGTACGCATGGTGTCCGAAGGGGTGGACGTACCCCGCTTGGCGGTGGGTGTGTATGCTACCAGCACCAGCACACCTCTCTTCTTTGCGCAGGCGATTGGTCGTTTTGTGCGCGCCCGTAAACGCGGAGAAACCGCATCTGTCTTCCTGCCGTCTGTGCCGCAGCTGATGATGCTTGCTAATGATATGGAAGTTGAGCGTGACCACGCTCTCGATCGCCATACCACCGACGACGATATCGATCCAATGACTGAAGGGCTGGACGATGAAGCGCTCGAAGAAGCAAACCGCGAGGAACGCGCTTCCGAACAACTAACGCGCGGTAAATTCGAGGCGATTGGTTCGCAAGCTTCCTTCCACGGCGTGCTCTTCGATGGCTCCGAATTTTCGTCAGGTGGTCTGGAGATCGGTTCGGAAGAAGAACAAGACTTCCTCGGTATTCCCGGTTTGCTGGACGCCGACCAGGTGGGTACTCTGCTTCGTGCACGCCAGCGTGAACACGCATCCCGCCGACCAGCGACAGCAGCTCCCGCGATCGTGGACCACCGCCAGCTCAAAGAGATGCGCAATAAACTGGCGAAAAACGTGGCAGCCTGGTCTATCCGTTCAGGCAAACCACACGGCGTTATCCATAATGAGCTGCGTAAAATTTGCGGTGGTCCTGCAGTTGCGCAGGCATCCGCGGAGCAAATTCAGGCCCGCCTGGATAAATTGGCGGACTGGTTCGTGGGCAGGGGATCGTAGAGTATTCTCGTGCTTAGGGTAAAGGTCACTAGAGAACTTCCGCGATGGTAATACCGTCGTCCTCCATATCGGCGATAATATCATCCAGTTTGTCTTCATGAACCGGCGCCGTGAGGTCAATCAGAACGCGAGTTTCGTACCCGGCATCTACTGCATCCTTTGCCGTCGCTAGTACACAGAAGTCGGTCGCGATCCCGACAATATCAACATCTTTAATATCATGTTCGTCGAGCCAATCGGCGAGCGGGGTGTTAGGTGCCTCATCTTCCAACGATGCTTCGGGATCGTGCTCACCGGTCATCACGGAATCTTCGGCAGCTTGAAGACCCTCGAAGCCCGAATATGCCGCCTCATACTTACCCTTGCGGAAATATGCTTCGATATAGTCGGTATCAAGATTCGGGTGAATCTCTGCCCCCTCGGTGTTGGCGACGCAGTGTACAGGCCAGGAATTCACATAATCTGGATTTTCTGAGAAATGATCGCCCGGATCAATGTGCCAGTCTTGAGTTGCCACAATGGCATCGTACTGGTGATGGTGTTCCTCAACGTATTCGCTAATTAGCGATGCCACGTTGGCGCCTTGCTGTGTTGCAAGGGCTCCGCCAGGGCAGAAATCATTCTGAACGTCGACAATAATAAGCGCTTTTGCCATGTGTATAGTCCCTTTCTTGGCAATATCTGGATGGGCTGTGGCTAGATGAATTCAGTGGGAATAATGGGTTCGCCTTCTGAAAGGCGACGAGCGGATTCGGGAAGTTCCGCTAGGGATGCGCTATGTCGTTCGGTTGCGTTGCGTACCGCCTCCTCGCCAGTAAAACCGGGCAGGAGCTCGCCAGAAACCACAAAATCGCGAATGAGGTCGCGAGTATTTTCGAGGGCAGCGGGGTTGTTCCCCGTTCCGATAAGCTCAGCAGTAGCGATGCCCAAGGAATTGTGGCGGCGCGCAGCTTGCTTTGCACCACCTAGAGAACGTTTGCCAGCAGAGGTTTTAGCGACGGGTTCCAGCTCGCCAGCAGTATTTTCACGTTCCACCAGCTTGTATACCATTGCGGAGGTAGGCGCACCGGAGCCGGTCACTAGCCTGGTGCCTACGCCATAGGAATCTACCGGCGCGGCGGCTAAGGAAGCAATAGCATATTCATCAAGATCACTCGTCACTGTAATCTTGGTGTTGTGGTTGCCCAAAGAATCGAGAAGTTCACGCACGCGCTGTGCCGATGCTACCAGATCACCTGAGTCTAGGCGGACTCCGCCGAGCTCTTCGCCCGCGAGTTCCACGCCAAGGCGTACCGCATTCTCGACATCATAGGTATCAGCAAGAAGGGTCGTGCGTGCCCCTAACGATTGCAGTTGCGCTTCAAAGGCTTCACGCTCAGAGTCGTAAAGAAGGGTAAAGGCGTGGGCGCTGGTACCGAGAGTGTGAAGCCCATAGCGCTTGCCCGCTTCCAGGTTAGATGTTGCAGTGAAGCCTGCAATAGCAGCGGCACGTGCCGCTGATACAGCGGCACGTTCGTGCGCACGGCGCGAGCCCATCTCAATACAGGGACGGTGGCCCGCCGCCGCAGTCATACGTGATGCTGCAGAGGCAACAGCTGAATCATAGTTCAAGATAGACAGCAGGTAGGTTTCTAAGATGCAGGCTTCTGCGAAAGTTGCTTCGACCTGTACAACGGGGGAGTGCGGAAAGAAAATCTCTCCCTCGACATAGCCTCGAATATTGCCGGTAAACCTAAAGTTCTCAAGGTATTTTAGGGTTTGCGCATTCACAATATTGCGAGAGGCTAGAAAAGATAGATCTTCGTCATCGAAGCGGAAAGACTGAAGCCCTTCGAGAAAGCGTCCTGTACCTGCGAGCACGCCGTAGCGGCGGCTCGCGGGCAAGCGACGTGTAAAGACTTCAAAGGTGCAGCGGCGATGCGCAGTTCCAGAGGCGAGCGCTGCCTGGAGCATCGTAAGTTCGTAATGGTCGGTTAGAAGCGAGGTAGTTGCCATATGTCTCATTTTAGTTGTCTGTTAGGCAGGTTACTACCTTTACGGGATGTGTTGTCCGCGACATAATGTAAATTTGACTTTAAGATATTTATGATTATTTGAACGGAATCAATCCCGCGGGAACAAAGCCCCCACGAGTATAATCTTATGCATGACCAACAAGCTCACCCATCTTTCCAACCACACTGTAACGGCTGTTCTTGCGACCGATACTCTAGATGCCACTGAGCTTGATGCGACGATTGACGAAAATCTTGAAACGCAGACGCCGTGGCAGGTAATCGTCTGGAACGATCCCGTTAATCTTATGACCTATGTTTCTTATGTTTTTCGCGCTCATTTCGGGTTTAGCCGTCGTCGTGCCGAGAAACTGATGCTCCAGGTGCACAATAACGGCAAGGCTGTTGTGTTCACCGGCAGTCGTGAGGATGCAGAAAAGCATACCCAGGCCATGCACGCGTGGGGTTTGATGGCGAGCTTTGAAAAGGCGGAGAACTAATTTATGGCGCAGGGTTTTCGACATACACCGCATGGCTATGCCGCTCGATTTGAGAAGGCTGAATTTGATCTTATTCGAGATCTAGCCGAAGACGTGATTGCTCTTCTGGAATCTCCGGATTCGGAAAATCATGATCCTCTTGAAGCTCTCATCGGTATTGTCGAGAATCCCAGCGTCCCAGACGATCCAGCGGTGGCACGAGTACTGCCTACAGGAAGTAGCGATCCTGAGGCGGCGCTGGAATATCGCCGGTACACCGAACAGGATTTACGCGCCACGAAGGTGGCAAATCTGAGTCTCCTGGCTTTCGATATTGAAGCGGGAGACATCGTGCTTAGTGATGAGCACGCTCATGCGTGGGCGTCTGCACTTAACGATATCCGTTTAGTTTTGGGAAGCCGTTTAGACATTATTGATGAAGAACGCGCAGACCAGGTGCACCATCTCACGGACTGGTCAAAGGTTGAGAACGACGACGATTATTTGGCGGTCGTGTACAATTTCGTGACCTGGGTACAGGACTCGCTTATGGTTGCGATGCTTGATTCGATGGAAACCCCGCAGTCTTAGAAACGTGCTGATCAGAGACAAAATAAGCGCATCACACGATGCCTTCCAGATTAACGAGCTCAGTACAGCATGCGATATGAAACATCACTGCCCGAACCTTGATGTGGCCCATCCTATAGGGTGGTTTAGGACTCAGAGGCGGCTATCTAGAACAGGACAGTATCTGTAACACCTTAGAATGAAAATAAAGTACATCATATGCTGAAGGACAACAGGTAAAGTTCGTGAGCGATAACTTAGATACCTCAAATCCATATCGTACCCGCACCCCGTGGGGAACCCCCGCGCCACCGGCTGGTCCAACATCAAGCGCACCCATCGGAGTTTTTGACTCCGGGGTAGGTGGTCTGACCGTTGCACGCGCTATTATGGATCAGTTGCCGCATGAGCGCATTATTTATGTAGGCGACACCGCTCATGGACCCTACGGCCCGCTCAAAATTGCCGAGGTTCGTGCCAATGCCCTGCGCATTATGGACGAGCTTGTTGATTCCGGTGTAAAAATGCTGGTTATTGCGTGCAATACAGCATCTGCCGCCGTTCTCCGGGATGCGCGCGAACGCTACACCCGCCACTACGGTATTCCCGTGATTGAGGTAATTCAGCCCGCCGCGCGTCGAGCACTAGCCGCGACCCGCAACCGTAAGATCGGGGTTATCGCCACAGAGGCAACGGTAACCTCACGCGCTTACGAAGATACATTTGCGATTGCCCCGAACCTTATGGTGCAGTCTATCGCATGTCCTCGATTCGTCGAGTTCGTGGAGAAGGGCGTGACATCCGGACCCGAACTTTTGCGTACTGCCGAAGAATATCTGCAGCCCCTTAAAGATTCGGGAGTAGACACGCTGGTACTTGGCTGCACTCACTACCCTTTGCTGACGGGCATTATTTCCTACATCATGGGGGAGGACGTAACTCTTGTTTCTTCGGCAGATGAGACTGCCAAAGACGTTTATCGGGCACTTCTTACCGAGAATATTGAGAACCCTGACCTTGAAACGAATCCGCATCATGAATTCTTAGCGACCGGCGAATCTGAGACTTTCGAGAACCTAGCGCGCAGGTTCTTGGGTCCAGAAGTTCATAATGTGCGGCACACGGCATCTGTGGCAGAACGATTCCCCACAGGCTCTTTGGCGGCTCTTCCCGCACCAGCAGGCAGCGAAAAGGCCACTACGAAAGACTCCAACTCCAAAGAAGCCTCAGGACTGCCTTCCGTCACGATCGACTCAAGTCTTGCTGCTTTCACACACACCGAATAGGAAACACCCCGTATGCGCTTGACGATTATCGGCTGTACCGGCTCGTTTCCCGGACCAAATTCTCCGGCGAGCTGTTATCTGCTCTCAGCAACCGACTATGCTGGACGCACGTGGCGTGTGCTCATGGATATGGGCAACGGCTCCCTAGGCGTACTTCAACGGTATATTGACCTAGCTGAGATTGACGCTATCCTGATATCGCATCTTCACCCTGACCACTGCATTGACCTCTCCGGTTTGCATGTTGCCGTGAAATGGGATCCCCGAGGCTGGCCCAAAGGTAGGATTCCTCTCTACGGACCTGCTGCCATTAACGAATATCTTTCGGCAACGCACGGGCTTGACCCAGACCCGGGCATGAGTACTGAGTTTGAATATCATACTTGGGACGAAGGGCATAAAGTCGAAATTGGACCTTTCACGGTCGAGCCATTCAGGGTACTCCACCCCGCTAAAGACCCTTACGCCCTGCGTATTACCTGCAATAGCCGGGACGGCAGAACACTTTTTGCTTACTCCGGTGATACCGATACATGCGATGGGCTCATCAAGGCTGCCCGCGGCGCTGATCTTTTCCTATGCGAGGCGGCATACCAAGAAGGGCGTGACGACGCGCTGCATGGTATTCACCTGACCGGTAAGCGCGCCGGTGAAGCAGCCCAAGAAGCCGGGGTACGCAACCTTTTGTTAACGCATCTGCCCGTGTGGAATGACCCCGATATCGCCCGTGCCGAGGCACAAAGCGCATTTGACGGGCCGGTAGGCGTCGCCGAGGTTGCAGCAAGCTATCGCGTGCATCCTAGGCCAGCGCCCACGCATCCGCCGACTTCAACCCTGAACGTTATCGAACTGCTCGATCCACCCATGTCAAACATATCTCTTCCCCCGGAAGAAGAGTAGGAGAACTATGACTTCTGTAGCCCGTGCCGACGGTCGTGCCCTCAACGAACTGCGCCCCATCATCATCACTCGTGGGTGGTCAAACCAAGCCGAAGGGTCTGCGCTGGTAGAGTTCGGCGATACCCGGGTGCTGTGCACCGCATCCTTCACGGAAGGGGTACCACGCTGGCTCAAAGGTGAAGGAAAAGGTTGGGTAACCGCAGAGTACGCTATGCTTCCGCGTGCTACAGGAACCCGGTCTTCGCGTGAATCCGTCAAGGGAAAGATTGGCGGTCGTACACACGAAATTTCCCGTCTTATTGGGCGATCCTTGCGTGCCATTATCGATATGAATGCGTTGGGAGAAAATACCATTGTTCTGGATTGCGATGTTCTTCAGGCAGATGGCGGAACACGTACCGCTTCGATCACGGGTGCCTATGTAGCGCTCGCCGATTCTATCGCGTGGGCACAGCGTAATGGTCTGCTTTCACCCAGTGATAAGCCTTTAAAAGACTCTGTATCCGCTATTTCTGTGGGTATTATCGACGGTACTCCCATGCTTGATTTGCCCTATACCGAGGATGTGCGCGCTGAAACTGATATGAACGTGGTCGTGACTGGTTCCGGGAAATTTGTGGAGGTTCAGGGTACGGCAGAGGGTGCACCGTTTGACCGTGATGAGCTGAATGCTTTGCTCGATCTTGCTTTAGAAGGCACCGCCGAACTTGCTCGGATACAGCGTGAATCTCTTGAAGAGGGGTAATACTTTTATGGTTAAGGTTGTCTTAGCGAGTCGCAATCAAGGTAAGCTGCGCGAACTTCGCGAAATTTTGCGTAACCGTATTGTTGGGCTGAACGTGGATACCGATGTGGTCGACGCCGCCAGCATCAATGCCCCCGATGTTCCAGAGACCGGGGTAACATTTGCCGAGAATTCATTGCTCAAGGCACGTGCCGTGGCAGAATCTACAGGGTGTATCGCTATTGCCGATGATTCGGGTCTTTCCGTTGAGGTTCTTCACGGCGCTCCCGGCATTTTTTCGGCGCGCTGGGCAGGGGAGCATGGGGACGATACCGCGAATCTCACCCTGCTGTTGAAACAACTTTGTGATATCAGCGATGAACACCGTGCCGCTAAATTCTGCTGTGCCGCCTCCTTAGCTGTTCCTTCAGCGCTCGGTGGGTATGAAGCAGTTGAGTACGGCGAGCTTCCTGGAACGCTTTTGCACGCACCGCAGGGGAACGGCGGGTTTGGGTATGATCCTATTATGATGCCGGTGGAGCTTAATGGTGACAACGCGCTTTATGATGGAGCCTATACGGACCAGTCGTGTGCCCAGATCCCGGCGGAGATCAAAAATTCAATAAGTCACCGGGCGCGTGCCTTTGAAGCATTAGTTCCGCATCTGCAGCAAGCTCTTGAGCATAAATAATCATGCGTCCTATGAGGTTCTTTCATAAAGACACATGATCGGAGTGTTTTAGCACATCAATCGGGTATGTACGACATCTTCTGAAGAAAGAACGTTGCGGTCATCTCTTTCTCAGCTTCGACCGTGAAGATCGTATAAAACGATTCTGGTACAAGGCACAATGGTAAGTAATATATACGGCAACAGATATGCTTTGAGGCCCTGATGATTGTTCTCTTTGCTGTAATGATTATTCTGCTGATTCCCGCGCTGTGGGCATACTCTTATATCTGGCGCGGGCTCAATCGGCGTGTTATCGCCGCTGTTAAAGTAGTTGATCCAGTGATAACTCTCGGGCCCTATGCCATGGGATGCTGGGGGCTCTTAACAGCATGGGTGGGCATCAATATCTGGGCGACAGGTACCGCAGCACTGGTTGGAAGTATCGTAACTCTGAGCGGCGCAGCTTTATGCTTTCTCTGGGCAGGGTTTTGGGTCTTGATGCACTGTTTGGGCGGGCAAACCCCCGGTAAACGGCCCCTTTGGTGGCGCGAAGCAGTTGCCGCAAAATACGCATGGCGCAATCTGGAAAGGATGCCCGCCTACTTCGGTGGACGCACCAGCATTCTTCCGGTGCAGAACCCGCGCATCGTCAAACCCTATTCAGGATCATGGACTCGACCGGTGGGAGCAACTCTGGAAGGTTATCTGCCGGATGGAAAATCCCGTGAGGGTTTTGACGAATATGGGCGGCCTATGCCCCGTATGTACCCTGTAGGACCGGAACCAACTATTTTTGAAGTTGCACGCTGGGGCAAATCGGTAAGCGCCGATAGGTTGCTTTACACTTTTCTGCCTACAGCACCCTTTGAACGGTTACGTTTGGCCGGTACTATTCGCGGTCCGTTCACCTTTGCGGGAGAAGTTCCTCATGGAGCCGTCACCAAATGGCCGCGTCGTTCCGGCGCAAACCGCGCTTTTGGGAACTACGCCAAGCTGGGGGACATCACGGAACGTCGGGTAGAGCTCTTGATTGACCACCGCCTTATCGCGGCTTTGCAGACAACCCGTGAATGCTATGAGCGCCGACATAGCTGGATGCTCGCGTTCACCGATATTATGCCCAATGATCTTCTTTATTCCACGACCGACGATGGGTTCTTGCAGATTACCTTCGGTACCGTCGCTGAAGGATACGAGAAACCGTGGATTTTTACCTCGACGCAGAAAGATACCCCACGACTTCGCCGTCAAGTAGCGCGCGCCATGCGTGTGCGTAAGATCCTGAAACAGACAAGCGCCGAGCTGATGGACTGGTATTTTGTGCCTAAGATTAGCGAATTTCCGCACGGTCCTGTGACTAACGAACTGCCGGAAGAGTTCTATTTCTCGTCCAATATTATGGTGACTAATAGGCATGAAAGCTCGGCGCGGGCGACCGGCGAAACGCATTAGAAACTTCAAGGGTACGACTTCCTCCGTCAAGAAGAAGTCGTACCCTTGGTAATTTACTGGCGGATGTCACCCCCTCGGGAATCTCGCCCTAAAGTCGTGACGTCTGATCGTCCCACAACAAGATGCCTTCAAGCCCTTTGAGCTTTTCTTCGTGGGCACGTCCGTGGTGACCGCAGAAGAACAGTTCACTCCCGGAAGGCAAGACCGCACGAATATATGCCTGAGAACCACACGCATCGCAACGGTCGTGGGAATTCAACGTACGCGAATCAACAGATTCGAGAGTTGCATGAGCATTCACTGAAAATCTCCCTTACTGAAGTTCTCATAGGTTCCTAGAATTGTCGTAACTCTATCCAACCACACATACCCTCGGTGCCATACCTTCGCCCTGACCCTTTCGCTCTCAGCGTCCAGGATGGACTACACATGAAATGTCCGTGACGAGAGTGAACACAAGTTACCTGCGGTGCACGATAGAATAGACTTACGAAGAAAACCATTTCGAAAGGGAACATCTTGGCTGCCTCGAACTATACTGCCCGACACCTCTCGGTTCTCGAAGGTCTTGAAGCGGTGCGTAAGCGCCCGGGCATGTATATTGGTTCGACCGATTCCCGCGGTCTTATGCACTGCCTCTGGGAGATTATTGATAACTCTGTTGATGAGGCTCTTGCCGGTTACGGACAGTCAATTCAGATCATTCTCTACCGAGACGGTTCTGTTGAAGTACAGGACGACGGTCGTGGTATCCCTACCGATGTTGAGCCTCGAACCGGGCTTTCCGGGCTAGAAGTGGTTTTCACGAAACTCCATGCTGGCGGCAAATTTGGCGGCGGATCGTACACGGCATCGGGCGGTCTGCACGGTGTGGGCGCCTCGGTGGTGAACGCGCTTTCATCACGTCTTGACGTTCAGGTAGATCGCGGGTCAAAAACCTATCAGATGTCCTTTCGACATGGGCTACCGGGCGTGTTCGATTCCGGGCGCACTCCTAAGCCTGAAGACTCTTTTACTCCTGCAGATGAGAAACATCCTGCGCTTCAGATCGTGGGGCGCGCCAAGCGTGGTGTAACTGGAACCAGAGTACGGTATTGGGCTGATCCGCAGATTTTTACCCCGGATGCGCGTTTTAGCTACGAGGATTTGGTGGCACGTGCCCGCCAAACTTCATTCCTTATTCCCGGGCTGCGCATTGCTATTCGAGACGAGCGGCGCATCCCTGGAACTCCGGGGGAGTTCGGCCCTTACGAAGAGGTCTTTCAGCATGACGGCGGCATTAGCGAATTTGTTGAATTCCTGGCCCATGACTCTGCCGTGACCGATATTTGGCGTTTTAGCGGCAGAGGCTCTTTTACGGAAACCGTACCCGTTCTAGGCTCGGATGGGCGCTCTAAGCTCACCGAAGTTGACCGTGAGTGCGAGGTTGATATTGCTCTGCGCTGGGGCATTGGCTACGAGACGACAATCCGCAGCTTCGTCAATATTATTGCCACGCCCAAAGGCGGAACCCACGCCACGGGGTTTGAACAAGGACTTCTCAAAACATTCCGCAAGCATCTTGCCGACAACGCTCGAAAGTTTAAGGTTGGCAACGACAAGATCGAGAAAGACGATGCGCTCGCCGGTCTTACCGCCGTGCTGACGGTGCGTCTTGCGGAGCCTCAATTCGAGGGGCAGACAAAGGAAATTCTGGGAACGCCGGCTGTGCGGCAGATCGTCTCTAAAGTAGTTGGTGATCAGCTCAAGGCTCGGCTGAACTCTACGGCACGCGCCGAGAAAGCACAGGCTGCAGCTCTGTGTGAAAAAGTTGTGTCTGAGATGAAAACCCGCATCTCAGCACGTATTCACAAGGAAACTCAGAGGCGCAAAACTGCCTTGGAATCTTCCTCAATGCCAACAAAACTTGTGGACTGCCGGTCAACAAACGTAGAGCATTCTGAGCTGTTTATTGTGGAGGGTGACTCTGCACTGGGTACCGCCCGCTTGGCGCGATCCTCGGCCTATCAGGCGCTTCTACCGATTCGCGGCAAGATTCTGAACACTCAGCGTGCCTCGGTAACAGATATGCTGGCGAACGCCGAATGCGCGGCCCTAATCCAGGTAATTGGTGCCGGTTCTGGGCGTACATTCGAGCTGGAGGCGGCACGCTACAGCAAAGTCATCATGATGACCGATGCCGATGTTGACGGTGCTCATATTCGTACCCTGCTTCTTACTCTCATGTACCGGTACATGCGCCCGCTCATCGAAGACGGTCGCGTGTATGCAGCGGTACCGCCGCTGCATCGTGTAGAGGTTATTAACCGAGGTAAACCGAACGAGATGGTGTATACCTATTCAGAACGTCAGCTGCATGAACTGCTGGGCCAGCTGCAGGCTGAGGGTAAGGGCTATAAAGAGCCTATTCAGCGCTATAAAGGTTTGGGTGAGATGGATGCCGACCAACTTGCCGAAACTACGATGGATCCCCGGCATCGTATGCTACGCCGCATCCGAATTGAAGACGCGGAGGCAGCTGAGCAGGCTTTCTCGCTCCTGATGGGGGCGGAGGTTGCTCCGCGTAAGGAATTTATTATTGCTGGTGCGCATCAGCTCGATCAGGACAATATTGATATTTAGCTTGCACCTGTGAACAATCTGACGCAGGAGAGTTGAAACCTCTTTTTGACAGATATTTGACGCTGCAAATATTGGTGATTATACTCACTGTGTCCTTCTTCATAAATCATGTATGACTATAAGAAAAAGGTGTCTCTCCTCATAATTTGGGGGAGTCACCTTAGTACGTGTAAATTGCTGACCTTCGATTTCTTGGAAAGTTTTAGGAAAGGCATCACCAAGGCGTGATGCTTATCTTGAAATTTCTCCCAATATCTACGGGTCAAAGCGCATAAAAAGCAATAATTGTGTTAACTACCTTTATAGGTTCGTCAAGCCATGCACACCTGAGTGTAAAACTTGCCTGGTTCATGCCGTTTTTAAAACGCGTTACCTTACCTATGTAAGACATCCTGAGATATGTGCACCTGACTTCCGGAGGTGTGCTACGCTCCCGGGCGTGTCTGCCAACAGTAGACTTTACACATTCTAGAAAAGGATCATGTACATGGATCCCCTTGACATTGGGCGGTGGCAGTTCGGTATCACGACCGTCTACCACTTCTTTATGGTGCCCCTAACCCTCGGCTTGGGTATGGTCGTCACCTTCCTGTACCTGCGCTATATCTTCACGAAAAAAGACGAATACAAACGTATGACGAAGTTCTGGGGAAAGCTCTACCTCATCAACTTCGCAATGGGTGTGGCAACCGGTTTAGTGCAGGAATTCCAGTTTGGTATGGCTTGGAGTGAATACTCGCGTTTTGTGGGTGACGTCTTTGGTGCGCCGCTAGCTATGGAAGGTCTTTTTGCCTTTTTTATCGAATCAACCTTCCTGGGGCTTTGGATCTTTGGATGGGACAAACTCAAGCCCAAAGTTCACGCCCTATGCCTCTTCATGGCGGTTCTCGGTTCTTGGGTATCCGCATACTTTATTCTGGTGGCAAACTCCTGGATGCAGCATCCGGTAGGCGTTGAAATGGTCGATGGCCGTCCCCGTATGACTGATATTTGGGCTGTTCTCACAAATAACACCGCGCTTCTTACCTTCCCCCACGTGATCTTTGGCGCCATTCAGGTCGCCGGTGGATTCCTGGTCGGTATTTCCTGGTATAAGCTCTGGCGCCGACGCCGTGACGGCATTGACATCGTAGAGGATGGCAAGGTTGTAGTTGGAGATGCCGAAGTTGGCGGTCGTGATAAGACCGACTACAAGGTTTGGTTCCGTTCCCTGCGCATCGGCGCGATTGTGGGTCTCATCGGGTTCTCTGGTGTGGCTCTTAGCGGTCACGCTCAAGCTCAGCTCATGATTCATCAGCAGCCCCTTAAAATGGCGGCTGCCGAGGCAGCATGCCATGACGGTACCGGTTTCTCGGTTCTTTCTATATCTTCTCTGGGTTCTCAAGACTGTGATAAAGTGCAGGCAGTGCTTGAGGTTCCCGGTGCGCTCTCATTCCTGGCCCACGAAGATTTCACCACCGAGGTCAAGGGTGTGAAAACCCTTATGCCTGAATACGAAGCTAAATACGGTACGCATCTGGCGGATAACCCGCTCTACGGTGATCGCGCTGGGCAGAAGATCAACTATTTGCCCCTTATGGAAGTCACCTACTACGGATTCCGGGGCATGATCACGCTTGGTGGTATTGGTGCACTTTCGTACGTCTACGTACTATGGGTTACCCGTAAAAAAGGAACCGGTACTGTTCCCGAAGCCAAGTGGCTGAAAACCCTGGCTTTGTGGGGAATTTGGGCTCCCTTCTTCGGCAACGCCCTCGGCTGGATCTTCACCGAAATGGGACGCCAGCCCTTCGTGGTGGCGCCCAACCCTGAAGGGGATCCGTCTATCCTCATGTTCACGGCAGCAGCGGTTTCTCCGGGTGTGAGCGGTGAAGAGATACTATTCTCGCTTATCGCACTAGGAGCGGTGTACGGCATCCTGATGGTGGTTGAAATTTACCTGCTGACTAAATATATAAAGGCTGGTGTAGTAGCCGCTATGCCCGAACTCGTGCGCTCTGAACACGAGCAGGACGGCGAAAAGAGCGGTCACGATAAGCGCGATGTCTTGGAGTTCGCCTACTAGGCGGGTAAGGATTCTAAACGATGACCTTCGACTTTAATATCTTTGCCGGGCAGCCACTGCTACCAACCATCTGGTTCGTCGCTATCGGTATTTTCTGGATTGGCTACCTTATCCTCGACAGTTTCGATTTGGGCGTGGGCATGCTCATGAGCATCTTCGCCAAAAACGAGAAAGAGCGACGCCTGCTTCTGAACACGATCGGTCCCGTATGGGATGGTAATGAAGTTTGGATTGTTACCGGTGGTGCTGCTACCTTCGCGGCGTTCCCGTTATGGTACGCATCCCTATTCTCAGCCCTATATATTCCACTAACTTTAGCGCTGCTTGCCCTGATCTTCCGCGTGGTTGCTATTGAGTATCGCGGTAAGAAAAACGATGAACGATGGATTCGCGGTTGGACTATCACTCTCTCGCTATCATCATTCTTCATCGCTTTACTGGTAGGTGCGCTTCTTGCGCTGACCTCCATTGGCTTACCAATTAATGCCAACGGTGACCGTGTAGGCGGTGCCTTCGCCTGGGCCTCCTGGCCCGTGCTTCTAGGCGGCCTCTCTCTTGTAGGGTTTGCCCTCGTGCAAGGACTTGCCTTTGTTGCCTTGAAAACCGATGGAGATATACGCCACCGCGCACGCACCGCCCTGGTGCGTTGGCTTCCGCTTCTGCTTTTGCCTATCGTGCTCTGGGTACTGTACATGCAGGTTACAACCGGTAACGGTATTTCCTGGCTATGCACTATTCTTGCCGTATTTGCAGTGCTCTTTGCATGGATAAGCGCCCGAAGCTCACGTGAAGGCCGTGCCTTCGCAGGTCTGAGCTTCTTCATGGCTTTTGGCGCGCTGGCGATTTTCACCGCTCTTTTCCCCAACGTACTACCTTCAACCTTGGACGCGGCTCATTCGCTCACCATTGCAAACGCCTCAAGCTCGGAGTACACACTTGGAGTTATGAGCGTTGTGAGTGGATTTGGATTGCCCGTTATTATCGTGTACCAAGTCTGGACATACTGGGTGTTCCGCAAGCGTTTGCGCGTTGAAAATATCCCCGATGCCCACGATGCTAGCGAGCTGGTGACGCACCCGAACAGGGCGTCATAGCCAAGAATGTACCCGGTAATCGGGAGGGTACAGAAGTATTTCCGGTGCTTTCAGCAACATATGAAGGCACCGGAAATACTTTAAAACCGAAAGCAGACAAGCCCGCCACCAGTGTCTAAACTAGGAAACACACCGGAGAAAATATCCACACTCACTTTAGCGGTAGGGAAGGAACGAGACGTGAGCCCACGCGCCAATAAAACACAGCGCAACAACGATAAACGTCCTCCGCTAGGACCAGACGCCCGTAAAAACCTAGGGGTTTTCGGGCTTATCACCGGGATACACACACTGGCAACCGTGATCTTTAGTGCGGCGCTCGCATCCCTCACTGCCCGAGCAGCCCACGCCGGATTTACCGCACTCACCGCCGAGCACGAGCATCTAAAGGCTGCCAGCGATCCAGAAACCTATCGCGCTCTCATCGAATTCTCGGGTAACTCACAAGCGAAACTCGACAGTACCAATGGATGGCTTCTAGGACTAGGCAATCTTCTTGGCACCGGAAACGCCATAACATGGGGGCTAATCGTCACGGCATTAATAGCGCTTGCTGCACGTGCAGGCGCCGATTATGCGCTGTCCATAAGTGCTCAGCGTGCAGCCGTAGGAGCCAAAGCAAGTATCCGCCAAAAACTTGTGCATCGTGTCTTAGCCACAGGAGGGGCAGACACCCCTGAAGGTACAGGCGCAACCGCCGTTCTGCTGGCGCGGGGACTGAACGCGCTCGATGATTACTACACTAAAACCCTGACCGCCTTTGTCTCGGTCGCCGTAGTGCCCGTTCTGCTGTGGTTTATTGTGCTCTCATTGGATATCACAAGTGCCCTCGTCCTAGCGTGCACCCTGCCGCTTATTCCGATCTTCATGGTACTTATCGGTAAAACCACACGTGAAGATACCGCCGCTGCTCAAGCCGAGCTGCACCGTCTATCAGACCATATTCTTGAACTCATCCGTGGGCTGCCCGTATTGATCGGGCTGGGGCGTGAACGTGCACAAACTCGTGCTCTTAGGAAGCTGGGTGAACAATACCGCGAACGTACCATGCAGACGCTTCGCAGCGCATTTATGTCTTCGCTCGCTTTAGAACTTATCACGACCATCTCGGTGGCACTGATCGCCGTGCTCATTGGCGTGCGCCTGGTACAGGGCACACTCGGACTCGATACCGCAATCCTTGTACTCCTGCTAGCCCCTGAATGCTACCAGCCTTTGCGTGATGTAGGTGCAGCCTACCACCAATCTGAAGACGGCATAGCCGCACTTCGATCTGCACGTACAGTCCTTGACACTCCTGTACCAGAAGCCTCTGTGAGCGCTTCCTGCGAAAAAGTATCGACGACTCCCGAAACACCCGAGCACCTTGTGATTGAGAACCTCTCGGTCACATACCCCGGACGTACACAGATCTTAGACTCAGTAAACCTGAATATTCCACGTACTTCGAAGCGCCCAAGCGCGGTAGGAAAACAGCGCGGAGCGTTAGTAGGCATTCTGGGAGCATCAGGATGCGGTAAATCAACGCTCCTCGGAGTGCTTTCTGGGAGCGTCCGAGACGGACTGGTACCAACCGGCGCATCCGAACCGATTAAAGTAACTGGCCGCATTATAGGTGCCGGAAACACCCTGAGTATTCCGCAGAATCCTATTTTCGCCGCCCCCACGGTCCTGCACGAGATGGCGCTCTATGCCTTCAGCGCCGATCGCAGCGAAGAGGACTATGCGGCTAAACTTCTCACGGGGGAAACACAGATACGCCCCTCAGATCGTGAACGCCTAGAGAACTATCTGTGGAAGCTCGGGCTCGAAAACCTGAGCGAGCTCAGCCCCGAATCGCTCAGCGCGGGTCAAGCGCGCAGGTTGGCGTGCGCCCGCATCTTAGCTCGCATTGATGCCCTCCACCGTGCAGCCGATCACCATCAAAATCTCCAGATTACCGTTCTAGTAGATGAACCTACCGCCCACCTGGATGCACACGCCGCCCACCTTGTAACTCAGTCCCTGGACGCACTCGCAGAACGCGGAGTAACCGTTCTAATCGTGACCCATGAAACGGAACTTACCGAGTACTGCGATAGCGTGGTGCAGGCATCAGCAGTAGTCGAGGGAGCGCATGCGAAACCATCGCATGAACAGGTGTATCGGTGGAGCATCGTCCAGAATGAGGCGCCCAAGATTATCCCCGCTGCAGCCCCGCATAAGCAGGACTCAGCCGATACCTCTGCTGAGCATGGCCCAACGTTACACAACGCTCCTGAAAAGATGGTTCGAGAAAACACAGAACATACTGTTGGAGTCATGAAAACCCTCAAAACACTGCGGAATCTTACGGGGCTGGGCATATTACAGGGGCTACCGCCGGTAATTCTTGCCGCCCTCACCTCCCTTGCCGCAATTTCTCTGACCGCGCTCTCAGGATGGCTTATCGTGCGTGCAGCCGAAGGTCCAGCCATGATGTTCCTTATGGTAGCTATCGTTGGTGTGCGCTTCTTTGGGCTAGGGCGTGCCTGTGCTCGATATGCCGAGCGTTTACTTACCCACGCTAAAGTCTTGACCGCAGCGAATACTCTGCGTGTGCGCGCCTGGACCGGGGCCTATCTTAATGTTGGCAGCGTGCGGGCCCTGCTTCGCGGCGACGCCCTGCTGGAAAGGCTTATTGGCGGCATAGATGAGCTGCGCGACAGTATTCCGCGTGTTCTTATTCCACCCGCTGCACATGTGCTTGTGATGTTAACAGCGCTAATAACCACCATTGTTGTGCTACCTCAGGCTATTGTGCCCGTAGCGCTCGCAGCTTTGATAACAACAATTTTTGTGCCATGGGCTGTTACGCGCGCGGACGCTCACGCTGAGGAAACCACACGAGAAAGTACAGCTGAGCTTCTGCGTTTAGGCACCGGTGCGCTGAGCGCTGCAGAAGATATTCGCGCTAACGGGGTTGCGCCGAGCATTGAGATTGCTACAACACGTTTGAATGACCGCAATGTTGCCGCATTGACTCGCACCTCGTATGCCCAAGGTCTTGGTAGGGCGCTTGTGACCCTGAGCTGGTTCGGAGCAGCACTGTGGTGCGCAATTATTGCGCATCCGTTAGCGGTATCGGGAACGGTAGGTGCTCCGGAGTCTGCCGCCGTAGTTCTCATGTGTACGGCAATGATAGAAAGTTCCGTGCAGCATATAGAAGCGGTGCGTTCGTGGTCTTCTTTTGCCACTCTGTTGGCGCAGATTGCTCCCGGTATTGCGGATGAAAATAGTATTTCAGACCTTGAGGACGATACACAGGATACATCTCATGCTGGGCGTGTTCGCGCCCCTCAGGGGCAGGAACCTGCTCTTGAACTTGTTGATGCTGCCGCTCAGTGGTCGAGCATGGATAAGCCCGTTTTTGAGCATCTTAACGCTACGGCGCATACCGGAAAGTGGACGGGAATTACCGGTCCCTCAGGTTCGGGTAAGAGCACCGTGCTGGCGACTCTTTTGGGTTTTTTGCCGTTGGAAGCTGGCGAAATTTGCTCCTACGGGAAAGCGCTGGGGAACGATCAGCTTCGAGGGTATGCGGCATGGTGCCCACAGGCTGCGCATATTTTTGAGTCTACTCTTGAAGGTAATTTACTCTTGGCGCGCGATCGTGCTGATCGCCCGAGTGAAGAACAGATGATAAAAGCTCTGCAGCGTGTAGGTTTGGGGGAGTGGTACAGCACCTTGCCGGAAGGTCTGCACACCCGTGTTGGTGCTGGTGGCGGGTTCCTGTCGGGAGGCCAGCGGCAGCGTCTTGCGGTGGCTCGTGCCCTGCTCGTGGAATCTCCGGTGCTTTTGCTGGATGAGCCTACCGCGCATTTGGATTCTGAATCAGCTGCGGCGCTTATGGCTGATCTGGACACGGCAACTCGCACCAGCGGAATGGCAACTGTTTTGGTCTCGCACCGCCCTGAAGACATTGCCCGCTGCGATGCGGTTGTTACATTGGAATAGGTCTATACATGACGTTGTGAGGGGCTCAAGAAATGTTAGAACCCGTTTTAGACGTATTGAGAAGCGTAAGCTTTTGGAAGGATGAAGCCTACGCTCTATGTACGTCAAGCCAGTTAGATTGCTTTTACCATAATCAGACAGGGAGTATCTTCGCCCCACAGGTCTGTCTCTTCAAGAGGTAAAAACCCTACAGCTTTATAGAAATTTCGGGTGCGTTGGTACGGTTCGTTGAAAAAAGATTCCCCAAGCGTCTTAACCTGTATCAGCCTGATACCACGGTTACGTGCCTCCTTTTGAAATGCACTTATTAGGGAAGTGCCAATTCCGTATCCGTGAAAGGCGGCATCTACTGCCAGCAAATGAATTTCTGCCTCAACCGGGTAGTGCTGGGTGATCAGCATGATACCCACAACTTCGTGGGTTTCCGGATGGGTTACCGTCCACGTTTCCAGTCGTTCAGCAGCATGTATGTATTCGGCATTGGACTCTTCACGTCCAAACCATTCAGGCAGGGTCTTGAGGATATGTGCCACCGCTTGAGGGTTGTGAGCGGTTTGAGCTGCAGGGGGCCAGGGGATAGTCATGACTGTTTCCTTTGCTAGGCTGAGCTTGTACGTATTTCCGCCTCAGATGATGGAGGGCATCATGATTGACGAAACGATGAAAACACTTACCGAAGAATTGATTTCGCGCGGTACCAGCTACGATATTGATTTTCTGCAGCGGGTGTACGCCGACGACCTAAAATTTGTGCGGATCCTGCCGGATAATACGGTGCAGATTCTCTCAAAACAGGACAATATCGATTTCTTTCAAGCACTCAAAGACAGCGGCGCCGCACCCCTGAACACAGCGCACACCATACTTTTTGCCGATTCTGACGGCGAAACTGGAACTATTGTGCTCAAACGCAGGATGAGTCAGGGCTCGCAGGAGCAGGATTTTCTTTTCACCATCACCTGGAAAAAGCGCGGTGAAAACTGGCAGATTGTTCAAGAAATTGTGGCGGTACTGAGCGAGTAAACAGCGTGCGCCTTAAAAGCAGGTTGCGGTGATAATACCTCACCGCAACCGTTGTTGAACTATTAGGAATCTTCGTCGTTCAGGTATGACTGGGCCACCTCATAGAGCTCAGGAAAATCTGGGGAAACACGTTTCCAAGCCTCAAAAGCTTGATCATTGTGCCCCATCTGCTGGTACAAAACGCCTAAATTCAGCTGTGCTCGCGCATACTGATCGGGAACACTGGCAGGTATTTTCTGATAGGTACTTAGAGCCGTGGTCAAGTTACCATGCAGGTGCAGGAGCACGGCGCTATTGAACTGTGCCATGGAATAGTGCAGAACATCTATTTTAGGAACTTTGCTGTATGCCGCTAAAGCAGACTCATCCTGCTCTAAAGCCTCGTGCACAGATCCGATATTGTACTGTGCTACGGCATAGGGCTGAGTCTCACTTTCGGGAACCTTCTGCCATGCCTTAATGGCCTGCTCATGCTGGCCTTGACCATCGTAGACAATGCCTATATTTACATGCGCGATGGCGTATTGATCGGGGACACTTTCAGGTACTTTCTCCCACGCTTCACATGCCTGATCGAGCAGACCCTGTTCGTAGTATTGTGCGCCAAGATCTACCTGTTCCTGGGCGTAGCGTTGCATCTCTGCATGAGGCTGATCGACCATGATTTCCTTTCCTGCACCAGGTGTTGATGAGCACCTATTTTGCCGGGGCTTACCCTCAAGCAAAAACTGTTTTCTCTAACTATACGGGAAGGAGCCTCAGCGCGAAGATAAGCGCATCCTTCATATCCTAACCGCCGAAGGGATTCAGGCTAGGCACAGCGTTCAGACGGCAACAGATTTCTGCATCAGGATATCCGTCTGCTGATCGTTACCCAGCTGAAAAATATGCGTACCGAAGGCGGTGAACCCGTTTTTCTCGTAGAAGCGCAGGGCTCGATGATTATGCTCCCACACCCCTAGCCACACATAGCTTGCCTTTCGGTCTTCTGCCACACTCATGGCGTGATGGTAGAGGGCCTGCCCAACACCGTTTCCGTGATAGTTGCTCAGCACGTAGATACGCTCAATTTCGAGCGCGTCCGCCGCCTGCGGTTCGGTTTGTGCGTGTGCAGTATTGAGCTTGAGGTAACCCACGACGTGCCCGTTTACCTCGGCAACGTAGAAGAACGATTCAGGGTTGCTGAGTTCCCGGGCGAGCTGATCTTCTGAGAACCGTTCCGCAAGGTAGCGATCCATATCTTCGGCTTTGTTAGCCTCTGAAAATGTTTCGGTAAACGTATCACGGGCAATGCCGCGCAAAATCGGAACATCGCTGATAGTGAGGGGAGTAATCCTCACGTTATCTTAGCCTTCCTGCTTCTTCTGTTCGGAGGGTTTTTCTTGGTGTTCGGCGCTCCCGTCCTGCTGCTCGGTTTCGCCGCTATCCTTGGCTTTTTCCTGGTTCTCGGCGATGATACTCAGGTTGGTTTGTGCCATCTCGTACTGCTCCGAAGCAGACTCGGGAATATTCTTCCAGACGGCAACTGCCTCGTCCGTTTCCCCCAGTTTGTAGTAGGCACCGCCAATATTGAATTGGGCTTTGTAGAAGTGCTCAGAAGCATCCTTGGGAACACGTTCCCACGCCACTAGGGCATCGTCGATATTGCCCTGTTCTTCGTAGATAAGTCCGGTGTTGTATTGGGCTACGGCGTAGGGCTCAGAGGCGCTCGCAGGAATACGTTCCCAAGCCTCGACTGCTTTCGTCGGTTTGCCCTGCTCCACATAGGAAGTACCGATATTGTACTGTGCCGAAGCGTAGCGTTCCGGTAAGCTCTCGGGTACGCGCTCCCACGCGGCAATAGCCTGTTCTAGCTTTCCTTGGCTGTCGTACACCATGCCCAGATTCATCTGCGCGGTCGCGTATTGTTCGGGAATATCGGCAGAAACGGTCTCCCAAAGTTCGAGAGCCTGCTCTGTCTTGCCTTGGTTGTAATAGGTTACGCCCAAGTTGTTGAGAGCCATCGCGTACTGGTCAGGAACGGTGCTGGGTACCTGCTGGTAGGCTTCAGAAGCCTGTTCGGCTTTACCCTGCCCTTCGTAGAGCACGCCCAGGTTGTTGAGCGCTTTCGCGTATTTTGCGGGGGCTGCATCGGGGACGTTCTTATAAGCTTCAGCGGCCTCGTCCATTTTGCCCTGCTGTGTGTAGGTGGCACCTAGGTTGTATTGCGCGTGCGCATAAAGATTAGTGACATCTTTGGGAACACGCTGGTAGGCTTCAATAGCTTCATCAACGTTGTTTTGCTGTGCGTAGGTCACGCCCAGGTTGAACTGCGCCATTGCGTACTGCTTTGGGGCAGCAGAGGGAATATTCTTCCACGCTTCAAGAGCCTTATCAGTTTCGCCCTGTTTAATATAGGCAGAGGCAAGGTTATTGTGCGCCTTAGCGTATAGTTCGGGAACATCTTTGGGAATGCGGTTCCAGGCTTCGACCGCCTGCTCTACCTTGCCCTGGTCCCGGTAAACAATACCGAGATTGTTTTGGGCTGTTGCGTAGGCTTGCGGGTTCTCGTCGGCAGAAATCGTGCTCAGCACGTCGATAGCTTTATCGAAAGCACCAGCTTTGTAGTGCTCCTTGCTCAGGTTAAGACGCTCCTGCACGGTCATCTGCTCTAACGGGTTCTCTGCTTCGGTCACGGTGATCTCCATAGGCGGTGTCTGTGGAATTTCGGGCAGGGAACAAGCCTCTGCCTGAAACGCATATATATAAGAGTAACGGTGTGCAACCTCTGTGTGAAGTTTGACGCCCCCGTAGAAAGATGAAGATTAGAATAAGTTTTTGCGGGTAGACACCATGTTTTCATGCGGAGGAAGAACTCTCGTGCTCCTTTACTCCTTGTTCCTAAATGGATTCTGGGAGATGCGAACCTTGCTTTTACCGCTGCCTTGATCGAGCAGGATGCGAAAGTGGTCTTGGTACTTCGCTGCACCGGGGGAGAGATAGATTTTATCGATATGTGGCAGTACAGGTTCCTCATACTCAACGTACATCTGCTGTTCTTCGCGGTTGCTGTGAATCTCCTCGTCGCGGAACTGAGTGATGTACATGATCCGGCATTCCTGTTCCTCTTGAAATGCAATATGTTTCACCAGGTACTGCAAGGGGAGAAGGATAAAACGGACGGCTTCAAGGATTTTCTGATTTTTATCTTTATTGTATGAGCGAGCTTTTGCAAAGATGGATTGAAGTACAGATAGGACAGAGTCATCATGGCCAAATAAATATTTTTCGACATTTTCCTCTTTCTCTGGAATTAATTCATTATAATATTTCTTCCATTTTTCTTTCATATCTACATCATTTTTATGAGCTCGATAGAAAGTGGATTTGTCCCGTTGAGACAGAGTCCAATACCCAGTTTCAGGGTCTAGATAAATACAGCGATAGAGTGTCTGGAGTGTAGATTTGTCTATAGGTAAACTTATACTAGCATTCTCTAATTTATTTAGTTTATTGGATTCAGTTTTTTCTTTTTTATTATATAATTTTTTCGAGGGGTTGGCTATAACCTCTAATTGGCTACTAAAAAACTTTTTTCTGAATACCAAGCTAACGCCTGTTGCTTCCTGTTTATCTTCCTTGCCATAGAGGCGGAACTGGTTAAGGCTGTCATGATTAAAGGTAAAACAACTAATAAATGTGGCGGTATCATTAGCGTGGATATTCTCTGAAATTCCTTGTTTATTCCAATAAGTACCTAAAACCAGTCCTTCTGTCGGATCATTGACTCCACGAATGGTGTTGAGGCGGAATTTAGAAGGTTCTTTGCTGTCGAGTAAGCTAAATGCTGTTGACACACGGCTATAGTGTGCAACTTTTGACTCAAAACCTGGGATTATTTGAAGAGAGTTTAGGACTTTTTCGGTATTTTTGGCTAGGGTGTTAAGTTCTTCTCTAACCCTCTTAGGGCAAGTAAAAATCTTAAGGGCACGTTCAGATGCATAGTATAGAAAATCTCGTGCATTAAGGTATGCCTTTTTCGCTCTTTTAGCGTTTTCTTTATCTTGTACGTAAATCTCACCAAGGCTGAACTGTGCTTTGGCGTAGGCTTTAAGGTCGTCTTCGCGCTGAACCTTTTTATATGCAGTAATTGCAGCATCAAGGTTTTTCATGTCTTGATAGATGGATCCAAGACTGAACTGCGCCCGAGCATAAGCTTGGCGACTGTCTCTGCGGTAGACTTTTTCCCATACGTCCTTGGACTTTTCCTGCTTCCCCTGAGCCTTGTAGAGGGCACCAAGGTTGACTTGCGCCCACGCGTAAGCTTGGGGATTATCGCTGCGGCTGACCTTTTTCCATACGTCTTTGGCCTGGTTAATGCGTTCTATGAAGTAATATTGGTTACCGAGTTTGTAACGTGCCCACGCATGATGAGGTTTGTCTTCGAGAATTTCTTTGTAAGTCTTGATAGCTTCTTTCCATGCATTTTTAGCCTCATCCTGTTGTTTCTGGATATCGTAGAGATGACCAAGCTTACCGTGTGCATCAGCATAGGCTTCTGGATTATCATCGCGACGAATCTTCTTCCATGCGCTTTTGGCCTTATCCTGTTGTTCTAAGATGTCGTAAAGAGCTCCAAGCTCTAACTGCGCCCATGCGTATGCTTCTGAATTATCGTTGCGGCGGATCTTTCGCCACACGTTTTTAGCCTCGTTCTGTTGTCCCAGTGAATCATAGAGGGCGCCAAGCTTGTACTGCGTCCACGCGTAGGCTTGTCGATCGCTTTTGGGAACTTCTTGGTACGCCTCAATGGCCTTTTGATGTGTTTCTTCGGCCTTTTCCTGATTCCCCTGGAAATCATAAAGATTACCGAGACTGACTTGTGCATCGGCATATGCCTCGGGGTTATCCTCACGGTTTATCTGGTGCAGTTCCGCAAGAAGAGAACTGACTTGATCCTGGACTGCTGAGTCTGAATCTTGAGTAAAAGTTTCAGGTAAATCTGTTTTTTCATTAGCTTTCTGATTCTTTTGGTTACTCACGTTCTCTCCTCACAGCGCGACACGATCGCACAATATACACATAAAATGCAGGACATTAGCGTTCCCTAGAAGTTAGTTCCTGTCCTGTCGTATGCGACTCGCGAGTTTTGCGGCGCGAGCGGTAGCGAGCACGCAATGTTTGAGCTGGAGCATGTGACAGGACGTAAACACACCATAAAATCTAAAGAGTGCCAAAACCTTAGAACAATTTTTCTCCGTCGGACGCCATTTTTGCTTGCTCGGTGATAGCCGCATAGTTGGGACCTACCGCGCCGATCGCCTGGGTAAGGGGCACACCCGAGCCGTCGCGTGAACCGTGCTCGGTCGGCAAGGAGCGTGCTACACCGCCCGGCGTGCCAGCCTTTGCAGGGCCAACGCCAACCCACGCCAGTGCCAGCTTCGATTCTCCCGTCAAGAAACGATGTGCCCGCACACCACCGGTCGCGCGACCCTTCTGTGGGTACTCCGCTAGGGGAGTGACCTTCGCACTCGCCATACCATCCTGCCCGTTCGTGACGGTCACAACCTCTGCGGCAGAACCCGGGGCGGTCACGCCGAGCGCAATTACCGCATCCTGCGCACCCAGCTTAATACCAGCGATACCGCCGCCCGCGCGGCCCTGCGGGCGAACCTTAGCCGCATCGAAGGTCAGAAGTTTCGCCTCCTGAGTAACTAACGTTAGGGCATTATCGTCGGAAGAGCACACGGTTGCGGCAATGACCGTATCCTTTGGTTTGAGCTTGATAACATCCCACTCCGTCTGATTCAGCGGATACTCCGGGTTCACGCGCTTAATCACGCCGTTCGCCGTTGCCAGCGCAATTACCTCATTCAACGGCACAAGCCCCACCAGCTTCTCGCCCTTTGCCAAGGCAACAACCTCGGTAGCTTTGACGCCCGTAGTCAATACAGGAGTTCCCGAAGAATCATCGAACACCACCAAATCCATGACCGACAGGCGCACCATGCGCCCCGTAGAGGTCACCGCACCAATCTCGCCCCGCGCCGTCGTGGGAACAATAGACGTGAAGACGTCATGCTTAATGCGTTTGCCCGGATCAACTAGAGCTTCACGCATTGGTTTACCCACCGTGCGCCCCAGTATGCCGGAAGCCGTCAGCAGCACCCAACAGGGCTCATCGGCAATTTCAAGCGCCAACCCGAGGCTCTTCTTCGCCTTTGAGGCCCCGTTTGAGACAGCCTCAATCGCAGACTGCATATCGTCTTTCGTCTTCAAAACGGTACGGCGATCGTTACCGTACTTCTCGGCAACCTCGGCAAGCTCGTCAGATACCAGCTCACGCAGCGCAGAATCGGAACCCAAAATACGTTCCAGTTCAGCAATCTCCTGGCGTAACTTATCGCGCTCAGCCTCAAGCTCAATGCGGGAATACTTTGTAAGCTGGCGCAGACGTAGCTCAAGAATATAGTTCGCCTGAACCTCCGTCAGGTCGAAGACCGCCATCAGCTTCTCGCGAGCCTGCGCGGTTTCATCCGAAGACCGAATAATCTCAATAACTTCGTCAATATCGACAATGGCAACCAGCAGACCATCCACCAAATGCAGACGATCCTTATGCTTACCTAGACGGAATTCGGTGCGGCGGCGCACTACTGACAGACGATGATCGATGTACACCCGCAGAAGATCAAGCAGTCCCAAGGTCTGCGGCTGACCATTCACCAGCGCCACATTATTAATGCCGAAAGAATCCTCCAACGGCGTGTGCTTATATAGCGAAGCCAGCACAGCCTGCGGATTAAAACCGTTCTTAATCTCAATAACAAGGCGCAGCCCGTGTTTGCGGTCGGTCAAATCGACTACATCAGAAATACCGGTCAGTTTCTTGGCGTTAACGCCGTCCTTGATCTTTTCAATAACCTTTTCCGGGCCCACCATATACGGCAGTTCAGTCACCACAATACCCTGTTTACGGGGGGTCACCTGCTCAATAGAGACCTTGGCACGGGTCTTGAACGTGCCGCGCCCGCTTTCGTAGGCATCCTTAATACCGCTCAATCCCACAATCGTGCCACCGCTGGGCAGATCAGGGCCGGGAATAAACTTCATAACCTCTTTGAGCGTGGCATCAGGGTGCGCAATCAAATGCCGCGTACCCGCAATAACCTCGCGCAGGTTATGCGGAGCCATGTTCGTTGCCATACCCACCGCAATGCCGGTCGTACCATTGACCAACAGGTTAGGGAACGCCGCTGGCAGCACGCCCGGCTGCATGAACTGGTTATCGTAGTTCGGCACAAAATCAACAACGTCTTCATCAAGATCCGCAGTCAGCGCCGTCGCTGCGGGGGCCATACGTGCCTCCGTGTAGCGGGCAGCCGCCGGGCCGTCGTCAAGCGAACCAAAGTTACCGTGCCCATCCACCAATGGCAGGCGCATCGCAAAAGGCTGCGCCAAACGCACCATCGCATCGTAAATAGCGGCATCGCCGTGCGGGTGCAGTTTACCCATAACCTCGCCGGTCACACGGGCACTCTTCACATGCCCCTTATCCGGGCGCAGCCCCATCTGCTGCATCATGTAGAGGATGCGCCGCTGCACCGGTTTCAGCCCGTCGCGCGCATCCGGCAGAGCACGCGAATAAATAACCGAGTAGGAGTACTCCAAAAAGCTGGATTCCATCTCGGCAGAGACATCAATATCGACAATATTTTCGACAATATCAACCGGGTAATCTTCAACGGCGGACTTGCTGCGGCGTGCCATTTCTCTCCTTGAGGCGCACAATAATGCACCCAATGTGGGGTGGGCGTATTCGTAATTCTATTCTACAGGTAGCGCAGAAAAATCCGCCTAAATGCCCGTCAAAGTAGCACAGGCAGCATGTAAAGCACTAAGGTATAAACTACAGTGTCTAACAACAGCACCACACATGCGCACACGAACCTGCCTTATTACCTATGACCCTAAGGAGTCTTCATGACAGCGACCGCATATGATCCGCGGGAAAAGCTCACGGCCGATATCGAGCGTGCAGGTTTCTACCCAGATCTAGTGCGTGACATTGTTGATGAAGCCCTTGCCGGTTTAGAACCAGAATCCCATTTTGTGCAGGTTGAAACGCATTTCAGCCATAATAATTTGCATCGCCATATCACGGTCTTAGTTGTTAGTGGATCTTTGTTGATTCTGGCCCATTTAGACGACCAGCATCTTGAAGAAGAAGGGCAGCAGACCGTAGCGCATGTGGGCGTTGAAGCGGTTAAGCTGAGTTCTCTGCGCGCCGTTACTATTAGTTACGGGTACGATAATCCGCAGGCATATAAGCCCGGAACGGTTCCCACCGAACTTTCGATGCAGATAGCATGGACGGGCTCGCTGCACCTGGAACTGGCACCCGCTACCTGCCCCGATCCACACTGCACCGCAGATCACGGGTATAGTGGTGACGCCAGCCGAGAAGATTTAGCCCTGCGCGTCTCGGCAACAGCGGACGGTCCCGAAGCCATCCTTCAAGCGCAGCAGTTTGCCCGCGCCCTACACCGTGCACATATTCAGGTGAGCGAAAGCCGCTGATATGTCTGAATACCTCGATTACGCTGGAAATCCGGTGCCCCCGCCACCTGCCTATGGAAGCAACAGCGTGGCAGATGTTTTCGAATCAGCCGCATCATTGGTAGCGCAGAGAAGCTTACCGCGTGCTCAGCACACATTAGATGATGAACCAGATTTCAGCCTGGATGCAGACCCGCTCAACCTGGCACAGCGACTAACTGAAGCTGGGGCTGACCCTAACGGATTCCGTAATATCTGCCTGATCATGGTCGATGGTCTGGGAGAACAACTGCTGCAAAGCTACGGATCTTATGCGCCTTATCTAAAGAAAACAGTTTCTTTAGGGGCATTGGATGCGGCATTCCCCACCACGACTGCAGCGTCGTTGGGTTCGTTGGGCACCGCCTCCGCGCCGGGGGCTCATGGGATTGCTGGCTACGAGGTTCGCAACCCCACGACGAATACCGTGATGAACCATCTTTCGGGGTGGGATAAGAATGTTGATCCGCACGCCTGGCAACCCCTGTCCACCGTTTTCGAGCGGTACTGTATCGATAGGCGCGTGGTGACGATTTCACTGGAGAAATACCGGGGGAGCGGGCTCACCGAAGCAAACTTGCGCGGCGGTGAGTTCGTGGGCGCAGCCGACTATAACGCTCGTATCACTTATGCCTGCGAACTTCTGACCTCGCGCACACCGACCTTGATATACCTGTACTGGGGAGAGCTTGACCAAGCGGGGCATCGCTACGGTGCGGGAAGCGACGAATGGCTTGAACAACTTGAAGAACTTAATCTGGCACTGCGCCGCCTTGCCGAACGTTCTCCGGCGTGGGCTGGTATTTTCCTCACGGCCGATCACGGCATGGTAAATGTTCCACAGGAAAACCGCATCGATTATTCGGTGAACAAGGAGCTTCTGGAAAATGTCGCTATGACGGCGGGGGAACCGCGAGCAGTACAGCTCTATATGCACGATACTTCACCGGATGCCCGCCGCCAGAGCGCACAATATTGGGTTCGGCACTGGGGTGAGCACGCTTGGGTGCTAGACTCGCATGACCTGTATGAGCGGGGCTACTACGGCACGGTAATTCGTGATGCAGCGCGAGAACGAATTGGCGATCTGATCGTTTGCGCTCGTGATGATTATGCGCTCTACGATATGCGCCGCCAGAAGGAACGCGCACTCGCTATGGTGGGGCAGCACGGTTCGCTGACTGATGCGGAGCGTCTTATTCCTCTGCGGTATCTGCCGACCTCGTAACGGCAAGGACGGCAGGCTAAACTGTCTGTGTCTTCAGGAATCCTAGTAAGAAATTACTACTATTTGCGCCCGCCAAAAAGGATATCATCCCATGCGGGAATGCTTCGGCGCTGCTTCTTCGAAGAACTAGTCTTGCTTTGGTGATGCTCACCTTTGGGCTCTGGAGCGTGATGAGCATGCTCGGGCGTCAAAGGAGCAGAGTCGTTGCTGTCATGCTCATCAACGGATTCAACTGACTGCGGGGTATCCGGTTCAGGCTCATACACTTCCGGCTCTTCCACCACGGGAGTAACCGGGCGTACCGAGCGGGCGCGCTCGAGAAGCTCATTGAGTTTACGTTCGTCACGGCTTTCGCCCTTCAAAGAAGAGGTAGGCGCATTAACGTGTACCGGAGTCGTATGAGTAGTCACAAGCCGCTGCTGCACCGGGGCGGTTGCCTCCGGATGCTCTTCGTGCTCTTCATCTTCGCCGTCTAAAGAAGTTTTCTTAGCTGCGGCCGCCACCGCAGCCGGGCTTCCCATCAGGAAGTATGCTGCCTCATTTGATGCGTACAGCCCTTGATTAGCCGGGTTGTAGGTCCAACGAGCGGGGAACCGTACCTTTTCAGGCAGGTGGGAGCGTGCCTCATCGGAGAGCGCAAAGTCGGCTTCGACTCGCCACTGCCCGTTTTCTTTCTGCCGAGTTTCCCAATCCTGGGTGGCATCCTCAAAACCGTGCTGGTGCGCAATCTCAGCAATACGAGCCGCGAGAGTGACGGGAATTTGCCCTATGCCAGAAGCTGAATCACGTCGTCCCACTTTCACGTTTTGAGCGGCGCGAATAATGTGCGAGCGCTCCGCCACGATAGGCCACTCGTACCTGCGCACGCGTTCCGGTTCCCAGCCGGATTCTTCAGCAATTTCTTCTACGCTTGCACCCTGTCGGAAGCGAGTTTGAATATCACGCGGACCGAAAGACCCCTTAGTACCTCGCCCGCGAAGCGGCTGGATGCGTCGTGCCTTAGTGATGCTTGTGCGCAGATTCGCGTCAATTGGAAGGAGAAACCTAGTGCCGTCAGCAGACTCAAGCACCAGATTTTCACCGTCATCATGTACGCCAATCAGACGCAATTCAAGCATAAGAACCTCCAAATTCATGGGTGGGGCAACACCACAACCATGCCGTTATGCCGGTTTAAAAACATAAAGTTACCTACCAAGGGTACCGTGAGAGCCGCAAAAAACGGTAGTAAAACCCCCAAAACATCGTGAAAAAATCCTAAATTGATATCTTCCAAGAGGCCTTTATGACGGCTAAAAGTTCACTAACTGCGTCCCGATTAGACAAAACGGGTATCAATAGTGAACAATACCTGCATGCCGCCGTCGCATAACACGCCGATATGTGATGGGGTACTACCTATTTAGACCACCGTGGGCGGTAGGATTTCAGCCCACCAAAAACGACGGAGCGTGATAGTTTGGCAACTGATTACGATGCACCCCGCAAGCAGGATGACGAACAGAACGAAGAATCCTACGAAGAGCTGAACGCGCACCGTTCGGAGATGCAGTCCGGGGCGGTGGATGAGGATGAGAATACCGCGGCAGAAAGTTTTGAGCTGCCCGGTGCAGATCTCTCCAATGAAGAGCTCAACGTAGTGGTTCTGCCCGCACAGGAAGACGAATTCACCTGCGCATCCTGCTTCCTGGTTCGTCACCGCTCGCAGATTGCGCGTGAAGAAGACGGTCTGTTGTACTGCGTAGAATGCGAAGGATAAGAAGCTAAACCATACGACTCAAGGGCGGTTTCCTTAGGGAGACCGCCCTTTTAGCTGAGAAGAGAACTAGCCGTTTAGAATCTCGGCTATTTTTTCGGGATTACGGGTTGAAGCAATCCAGTAGGGGGTCGGATCGGCAGGGTCGGTAATATCGAGGCGGATTTTCGGTGTTATCCACCCGCGAAAACACATATATGCGCGCCCATCAAGGTCGGGACCAGCCGCAATACGGGCCTGTTCGCCACGAAATGCGTGTGTTTCACCCACATAGGTCCGTTCAATACTTGCTCGCCCCACACGAACCCAATCTTGCGATATTTCGATAGTGGGCGCGGAGAAATATAAAATCCACCCGAGAAGAAGCGTAACAACGACAGCAGCAATAATACCCACCGGAATACCAATAGGAGCGCCCACCAGATAAGATGCACCTCCGGCACACAGCGTGAGAAACCACATGCCTGGTCCAGGAGAAAGACGCTCATAGTAGAGCGTATGAGGTGACGAAGAAGCCATCGTAATAGTCCTTCTAAGCTTGTTGGGTATCTGTTCAGCTGGCGTCTAGAAAAAGAGTGTGTGCACCATCTGGGCAGAAAATCATATTCAACATTCTAACCGAGGTTATTTTTTGCGCACTCCAGCACCGTGCAGTACTTATGTGAAACTCCTGTACGCTAAGGGGACAGAGATGACGTAGCCCCGTATGTTCGGTAGAGTGAAAGACATGATTAATCCCATTGATGTCCAGATTAAAATGCTTGATGCAGATCTCCCAGCACCGTCTTACACCAATCCTGGTGATGCGGGCGCAGATCTGCGTTCACGAGTAGATTTTGCACTGGCGCCTGGAGAGAGAGCACTTGTACCTACCGGTATTGCTATTGCTCTTCCCGAAGGATATGTAGGGTTGGTGCATCCGCGTTCGGGGCTTGCTACTAAACACGGCATCACAATTGTTAACGCACCGGGAACTGTCGATTCTGGGTATCGCGGTGAACTTATGGTGACGTTATTGAATACGGATCGTGCAAAGTCTTTCCAAATCAAGCGTGGTGATCGTATTGCCCAGCTTGTCATTCAGCGTTATGAACACGCTAATTTTGTGGTGGTAGAGAACCTTGACGAAACCGAACGAGGATCTCAGGGATTTGGCTCAAGCGGCTTGAAATAATCTTTTACCGCGTAATTCGGCAGATAATAGACTTTAATCGCACAAAGAAATATACAATATCTGCATACAATATGAGACGCACTAACATCTACCAGTAAGGGATATTCAGTGTTTGGTTTTGGCAAGAAAAGCTCTGACGATGAGCGTAAGAAAGCAGAAGAGAAAACTACTAAGGTTACTTCTAAAGACTCCAAGAAAGAAGATGCTGAGCTAACCAAAGCTAAGTCTAAGTCCAGCCTTAACAAGGTCGATCGTGATGATGAAGAGCCCGAGGTAGTTATCTACGACCGTTCTGAAGGCCCCCACGATATTGGTGAGGTTGATGATACCGAAGAATACATCGACCTTGGTGCTCTATATATTAAGATGCTTGACGGTCTAAATCTGCGTCTTGAGATGGACGAAGGTACGGGAGCTGTAATTGCCGCAACCTGTATTCGTGCTGGTGGAACCCTCCAGATTCAGGCGTTCGCAGCGCCTCGTAGTACTGGCATATGGGATGATATTCGGCATGATCTTGCCGAGTCTGTGGCATCGCAGGGTGGAACCGCCGAAATGTATACGGGCGAGTTCGGCGCCGAGATGCTAACCCGCCTTCCCGCTACGACTGAGGACGGGAAACGAGGGGAGCGCATCGCACGATTCGTTGGCGTCGATGGCCCTCGATGGTTCTTACGCGGTGTTATCTCTGGCGAGGCTGTTCTAGGCAATGAAGAAGCTGCTGAAGCGATTGAAGAGGTCTTCCGTACCGCTATTGTCAATCGTGGCGACGACCCCCGCCCGCCACGTGAGCTATTACCCATGACGATGCCGGAACAGATATATACCTTAGACGACTCAGGTGATGAAGAGCAGGAACCTGAGGAGCAGGAGAGTAGTCGAGAGACTGAAACGAAGAAAAAGAAGAACGAGGATAAACGCGAACTACGCCCAATGCCTCGTCGCGGACCCGAGATTACAGAGATTGGGTAATGCCGCGCATAGATAACAGCCACGCTGCACCCGGTTCGGGGACTTCTTCTCAAGTTGAGGCGGAGTACCCCGAACGTTTTCGTGTTCGCCTAGCTGGCCGTATCGATCAGGTGTGGATCCCTGCTGTTCACGATAAACCGCTCTACCAAGCAGAACTTATCGTGGCGAAATCAAAACCGCTTCAATGGGCCAGTCCTCTAGCTCTGATTGGTATGCCCATTGTTGAGCCTCCTGGTGAAGACTTTGACGATGAGCAGGAAGACTCGCAGAATGCTGAGACCGTTATTTCTGATGGAGACCAACAATCAGTTCTGGGGAAGACCCCCATGACGGAGAGCTTAGAAGTGCGGTTCCCCTCACGTCCGCCGTTTTCAGTGGGAGAAAGAGTAACCCTTATTTGGCACGGGCAGCGTGTAGTTCCTGGTTTACTGGCGGGGTGCCTGCTGCGATGCTCTGGGGTTATCTCAACGCACACGTACCCGCCCGTGATGTACAACCCTCGATACGAGATTGTTCCCCAATACTTCTTAGAAAAGGATCCTCGACGTGGTTAATACTCCACATGACCCTCAGCATTTGAATAACCAGTATGCCTCTGACGGTGCCCAGAGTGCAGAGACAAACTCGATATCGGGGCAAGAGTCATTAGGTAAGAGCCTGGGCGCTTCTTTGGGAAGCAATATCCGCCGCACAGAGTCAGGTCATGTGGATGTGCTCCATGCAATTGGCGGGTGGCGTGGACTCGTAGAAACTTCTCTGCCTTCATTACTCTTCCTTATCTTCTTCACGGTCACCAAAGATTTAAACTTGGCCTTAGTTATCGCGGTAGCAGCTGCAGGTATTTTTACCGTGCTGCGCCTTATACAGCGCAGTAAACTCATACCTGCGGTGTCGGGTATTGTGGGTGTTGCAATTTGTGCTTTCACTGCTTTTCGCACAGGGAACGCTGCCGATTACTATTTGCCGGGTTTTTGGACGAACGGCATTTACAGTGTTGCGTTCGTAGCTTCGATTATCGTGGGTTGGCCTCTGGCGGGACTCATTTTCGGGTATATCAGAGGAGAGCAGCTTACCTGGCGGCAGAAACCCGAACGTTTGAAAGCCTATAAGCTGGCAACGTGGATTATGGCGGCTGTCTTGCTGTTGCGACTTGCGATCCAAATACCGCTTTACTATATGAACGCTACCGAAGTCTTAGGTGCTATGCGCATCGTTATGGGGCTGCCTCTGTACGCGGCGGGTATCTGGCTGGCGTGGCGAGTATCTGATCCGGCAGAAACCTTATAAAACTCTTTACGTCACTAAGCATGCTTAAAGTATGCTTAGTGACGTCTTTGTAGCCTCTTGGTCTATCCAACCACCCAAGGAGTAAGTTATGATAAGTATTTTAAAATCATTATATGCTAAATCTATTTTAATTTTTGCATTTTTTATTAGCGCGTGTGCAGTAATTCTTATTACATTACGTGGAGATAATCCAGTAAATGTCGTATCTGGTGCTGTTATTTTTACAGTGTCTGTTATTCTTTCGCGATTTTTGTGGTATGTACTATGGGAGTTGATATTAGGTGCTTATAGGTATGAAGTTACAAAGACAAAATTTTTTGAGATTGTAGCCTGGGGGTATCTTCCCTTAATGTTTATGGGTTTAGCTATTTCATTCGATGATAAAAGTATTTGGGTATTTACAATATATACATTTTTCTCACTTTTAATATTAGATACCATGATTATCCATACTCTTTATTTCCTTGTTAGCCAAGAATATAGTGCGGAAAATCTGTATACCCAGGTGGTGAAGCCTAGAGATTCTTTTGCTTTTATACGAACATTGGGGGAGGCTAAAAGTGAAAGCCAGAGGTATTTGAACTATAAAAAACCTATTTCACAGGAGTCTATAGAATATTTTAATCTAGAAATTGATGGGCGCAAAACTCGTGTTAGAGAATACGTATTCTGGGCAGGTTATGTCGATTATGTAAATTATATTATGCTGTTGCATAAAGATATTTTGAATCTTTCTGATGAGGACACCGTGGAAACATATAGCAACCATCGGCATTTGGCCCAGGCATACCGTTATTTACATGACGCTGAGAACCACTGGGAGTCTGGACATGAATCTATTAAAGCAGATGATGAAGCGATAAGGCATGCTTATGCCTTTATTCGGAGTAAAGCCCAACGTCTTGAAGATCCTATAAATAAGATTAAAATTCCCGTACTGCGCTCTCACATAAGCAAAGACTTAGAGCTGCGCCGAGAATGTTTTGAAAATGCTAAAACTAAAGTTGCTTCATTAGCTCCGCAGCTAAGTGATGTATTACTGCAGGGACGGCAGCAGAAGAGTTCAATAGTTGAACCAATTATTATGTATTCTGCTGCACTTGATAATCTATTAAGCGATATTGATGATAATCTTACTGAAGCGGAAAAACAGTTTTTGTTAGTTTCTCGCAACGTATCGGACGAGCAGCGCATCAAAATATTCAAGAGTGCATATATTGCGCAGGATGCAGAAGTTGCTCTTTGGATTCTATTTTTTAAACTTCAAGAATTTCTTAAGGAATGGGAAAAATCTGTTGATGCTCCCGCACATATTGAAGAAAGTTCTTCTCATCTTGCGCATTATCTTTTTGATTTTGCACAAAATCATGAAAATAGATTCTTCAAAAAATATTTTGATAGTCGCATACAAGAAATAAGTAACTATGCGAAGTCTCTTGAGTCCGAAGAATTTTATGCTGTTGCAGACCATTTTTTGGAGTGGGTTATGAGGATATATCAAGGTTTTCCTATTCCTATGCCACAAGATATAAAAGATATTTTTGAACAGACTCTAATTTCTATAATTCAAAAAATTGCGGAACGTCTTCTCATTGAAACTAGAATGTATGCGCCTCTGGGTTATCTCTCTCTACAGCCAGAAGATATTAAGGAATATGCTCAGCTGCAACGCATCCAAGATCTTTTAGAGACTGAGCATGAGAGCACTACCCGAGTTCTTGAAGACCGCCAAGAAGCGCTCCGTTTGGTGCGGGCATCCCATGAATGGGCACAAGAAACCGGAAAATATTTATACCCAGAACTCTCAGGACGCCTCGACGCGCAAAATTTCGTGCTTGAAGCTCAACGTTATGCCGTTCCCACAACTGTTGGTGTTTTCAGTGTAAATGCTGTTTTGAAGAAGCTGCAGGAACTTGACCAAAAAGAAAGTGAGAAAACCGGGAGTGGCCGAACCTACTGGTTCCCGGTTCAGAACGTTCTTACACACGGAACCTATGCAAACAGTGCTACTCCCGAAACGAGCGGCTGGGATGTCGATCCTTGGCAATACTCGTGGGGATCCTGGTACGGCGACGGCTTTACTCCTGCCGACAACAGCTCCTCGGACTCTGGAATTAGCTTTAGCGGAGGTGACGGCGGAAGTTTTGACGGTGGCGGCGGAGGCTTTGGCGGGGGAGACGGCGGAAGCTTTTAGACCTCACACAATCCTCAGCCATCATTAGAGACGCTAAACGTGCGTCTATATTTCGCGCGTTTCAGCTGAGAAATAGCTCGTTTTCGTTGGTGATCTAGGAGGGGCAGAGAGATAACCTAGGCGAAGAGCGCCCGAATCTGGTCTTCTCCGTCAAGCGTCGTGATGAAGAAAAGTTCGTCGCCACCCTCAATAACAACATCGGCGGAAGGTGCAACCGGAACACCATCGCGCAAGATGGCGGTGAGTACCGTATCGGTTGGCCATTGCACATGGTCTATCCTGTAGCCAATCACAGGATGATCGAGCGGTACCGTATACGCCGCCAACGTCGCCCCGCCGGCCTGAAGCGTAAGCAGACGCACCACATCGCCCACCTCGACGGCTTCCTCCACGAGAGCCGTCATCAAACGCGGAGTGGAAACTGCCACATCCACGCCCCAGGCATCATCGAAAAGCCACTCATTCCGGGGATTATTTACACGCGCTACCGTGCGTTGTACACCAAACTCGCTGCGGCACAGTAGAGATACCATCAGATTAACTTTGTCATCACCGGTTGCGGCAACAATCACATCAGCGGTATTCGGGTGAACCTGGCGCAAAACAGATAGCTCACAGGCGTCACCAATATGCCAGCGCACTCCCGGCAGGTCGGTACGTTTTTTCATCTCAGGCTTGGAATCAATAATAGTGACCGTGTGCCCATTCGCCTTGAGCTCCTTAGCGATAGATGCCCCCACGGAACCGGCCCCAACAATAAGTACCTTCATGTTATAAGCTCCTTATGCTTTCGGGCGACGGCGATCGCCGGGGTGCTGCGCCGGGTCTATCGGCTTCGCATGGAACCAATCCAGCCGCGGATCGGTACTGTACTCGACGTCTTCATCAGTACGAGGCGACCGCGAAAGAATCCGAGAGACTTCGTTAATATCGTCCGTGCGCATCATAATGTGTACGGTATCTCCCTGCTGATAGGCGGTATCTGGGCGTGGAAGCATGCCTTCACCGAATCGGGTAATGTAGGCGATGCGCACCCCGGCAGCACGCTCAATATCCACGAGTGCATGACCTGCCCATTGTTCATGCAGCGGAATTTCAGTAAGCATGAGCCTGCCCGATGGCTCCCGAAAATCACCCTTGAGTGCCTGCTCCGGTAGCAGACGACGAAGCACCTGATCCGTTGACCACCGCACGGCGGCTACCGTGGGAATACCTAGACGCTGAAAGAATTCAGCACGATTTGGGTCGTAGACTCGGGCAACAACATTTTTTACTTTGAAAGTCTCACGCGCCACGCGGGCGGCAATAATATTTGAATTATCTCCCGAAGATACAGCAGCAAAAGCGTACGCGTCCGAAATACCCGCCTGTTTGAGCGTTTCTTGATCAAAACCGACGCCGGTCACCAACTGCCCGCTGAACCCTTTACGCAAGGGCTGGAAAGCTCGTTCATCTTGATCGATAACGGCTACCGTATGCCCCGAAGCCTCTAGAGTACGGGCAAGCATAACTCCCACACGACCAGAACCCATAATGACGAAATGGGGCATGTGCTTTCCTCCTCAACAGACGACCGGTTTTCCTGTTAAGTGTACCGAGTAAGACCACTAAACGCCCGATGACCTGCGAAACACGCGGCAAATAAAATTGAGCTTTACCCCGCAGGCGGATAGCCTTAAACCTGTGAAATATCGTTGGGAAAAAATTCGCAGCGCCTTCACCGGTAAGCCGGTAGATTCGCGTCAAGTAGCGGCCATGTCGCTGCCTAAGCGTTTTGCCCTACCCCTTTTCGGCTCTGACGGTATTTCATCTGTCGCATACGCCGCCGACGAGATTATTCTGATGCTCGCCGTTGCGGGTAACGCAGCCATTGTCTATGCCCCTTGGGTTGGGTTAGCGGTCGCCGTCGTAGGTCTTATGATCGTAGGCACCTACCGATACAACATTAATCAGGTCGCTGCCGAAGGCGACTTTGAACTAGTGCACCGGCGGTTGGGCAGTAAACCCGCCGTTATTTTGGGGGCCTCGGTACTTCTTGATTTCGTGCTTACGGTTGCCGTTTCCATGTCGTCGGCGGCAACATTCCTGGTGGCACTCTACCCAGAATTACAAGATCATCGTAGCGCCATCGCAATACTGCTCATCATTATTTTGACCGTAGTGTCTCTGCGCGGTCTACAACTCATGGGAAAGATAGCACACTGGCCGCTCTATATTTTCCTCGCGATCCTAGGCGTTACGCTGTGCATTGGAATTATAAAATCCTGGATGGGTGTGCTTGCTAAAGCAGAATCGGCAAACTACTCGGTACTCCCCGAAAACGTCGATTCACAGCTGATTGGCATAGCGTTCTTCTTCTTGATCTCACGGTCTTTTTCAGCGGGTGCCGTTGCGCTCTCCGGAGTTTCCACGATCTCAAACTCCGTGCGTTTCTTCCGGCGCCCCAAAAAACATAATGCCGCCCTCACCCTCATGATTATGGGTACCATAACGGGTGTGCTTCTCGTCAGCATACTTTACATAGCCCAAGTTACCGGCGTTACTATGGTGCATGACACCACACAATATTTGTTGATTGAGGGGCGCGCGCCAGGCGAATTCTTCCATCAGAAACCCGCGCTCTATCAGATAGCACTCGCTATCTATGATGGTGCCCCGCTCATACCTCAGCTGCTTGTTTTTGCCACAGTTGCAGTGCTGACCATAGCATCTTTTACAGCTTTTATCGGTTTTCCGTTGAGTTCATCTGCTCTCGCTGACCGCAGGTATCTGCCAGTTCAGCTACGGAGCATCAACTCTGTGGGCCTCTACCGTAACGGGGTTCTCCTGCTGGCTATTATGGCAACATGTCTAACGCTGCTTTTTGGCTCGGATATTTTCTCGCTCATTCAGCTCTATCTCGTGGGTATGTTCCTCTCGATGCTGCTCACTCAGGGATCGGTAGTGAGCTACCGCATCCGAAAACTGCGCATTACACTGGCATTTACTTCGCGCCGACACCTGATCCGTGACCTAGCCGTCAGTATCATCGGGGTTATCGTGACTGCCGCTGTACTCATTACTGTTGTTGTCACTAAGTTCATGGCAGGTGCCTGGCTTTCGCTTCTTATAATCGCTACCTTGTTCGGGGGTATGATGATAACCCGTAAACACTACGATGCCGTCATCAAAGCAGCAGAAATACCATATGAAGATCTAGAAACCGCCGATCTATCCTCGCTGCCTTCACGGGTGCACGCCATTGTTTACACGAAGGACCTCAACAAACCCGTGCTTCGTGCCCTAGCCTATGCGCGCGCATCCCACCCTTCAACACTGGAAGCTCTGACCGTTAATAACGACCAGACCACTCTTGACGATGTGAAGACTCGCTGGGATCGCATGCGGATTCCTGTGCGGCTCTCAGTGATTGATTCACCCTACCGAGATACCGTCCAAGCCGTACATAACTATGTGCGCCGCATTCAGAACAATACATCGCGGGATGTTATTGCTGTTTACATTCCAGAGTTTGTTCCGGAACATTGGTGGCAGCGCCTCATTCATCCACGAACTGTCAAACAGCTTAAGAAAGTTTTACAGCAAGAACCTAATGTTATTCTTGTGACTGTTCCGTGGAGCATTCATGAGAATGCAACGTCCATCGATACCGAGGACATTGATACCTCTGTTCATTCCCATAAAAACGATACGATGTATCGGGGCTCAACCCACACAAAAGAAACGTGATATTCCATGAGAACCCTTGAGATTTTCTCATGCTTATGGCAGGGTTGAACGGTTATTTAAAAATAAGCGGTGTAGAATGCTTCACATCAGAATTCTGTAAGGAGAAGACGCGTGAACACCCCTGAAATCAGCACAGTACGTGACTCCGGTGCGGATAACGCTACCTCGGAGCAGGGGTACACTATAGGCGAGCTAATCCAGGTAACCTGTGAGACCCCCGCTCACGGAGGTGCACTCGTTGCACGTACGCACGCCGGGGTCGTTTTCGTACGGCACGGTGTAGTGGGTGAAGAAGCCCAAGTTCGAATTACAGCAGTAGGCCCCAAAAACCGTTTCTACTTTGCAGATGTTGTAGCCGTCAAAGTGCCTGCACCAGTGCGCCGTAAGCATCCCTGGGCACAGGCAGATGCCCTCAAAACCCCCGAAGAACGTCAGAAACTCACCGGCATAGCAGAGCTTCTTGGCGGGATGGAGTATGGACACCTAGAACCCTCTGAACAACGGCGTTACAAAGCCGAGATCGTACGAACTCAGCTTCATCGCTTAGGCGGCATCCCTCTAGAATCACCACTCTTAACAAACCTTATCGTTGAGTCTATGCCTAATCGAGACCTCGTCGAAGGCGACCTCTCCTGGCGATCTCGTATACGGTACACCACCGCTAAAAGCATTGAAGACGGTACAACGTATTGGCGCATCGGCATGTACCCCTACCACAGCTCGCAGCCGGTACCCGTAGTTGATTTTCCCCTCGTGGCACGTGAACTGCGTGACCTAGAACTTCACAAGCTCAACCTGCGGGGGGTTCGCGAACTAGAAGCAACGCTGTCTTCACGTGGGCGTATTCTGCTCCAATTCATGGTTGATCCCCGGTTTGAGACAACCCACGTCGCCAAAGAGATTGAAAGGCAGTGCATCCAGCTTTGGGGCGAGCTTGCTAAACGTAAAATCTCACTTTTCTTCACCCCCTACAGCGGATCGAAAGCAAAACCGAGCAAGCGTTCAGGGCAGCCCAGCGTGCATAGCCCTTATCGGCGTGTGCGTCAGGGAGATATACTCCTTGGCGGTGGGTTACGTTCCGTAACCGAAGAAGTAAGTTTTGGTCCGCGAAGGTTCAGCTATCAGGTCTCCGCAGGTGGCTTCTGGCAGATTCACCGCTGTGCCCCCTCAACTCTCATGGGCACCATGTTAACCATGCTCCGCCCAACCTTAGGCGAATGCGCCCTCGACCTATACGCCGGTGCTGGACTATTTACAGCAGCGCTTGCGGATGCTGTCGGCTCAGAAGGAACGGTTATCAGCGTTGAAGGTTCCCCGGTAACGCACCGTGATGCGCGTTCCAACTTCGCTCCGGATGGTCCTTCCCGAAGCGATAACTCCAAGGAAACCCGTGTTGAGGTTATTCGTGGAGACGTTGCGCAAAGCCTTCAAGATCTTAAAGCAGCACATAGCCTTGGCCAGATACCTACCCCGGATGCCGTGGTACTTGACCCATCTCGCGAAGGGGCTAACCGCAAAGTTTTGGAACGCCTCAACGAACTCAAGCCCGGGCGCATTCTATATGTGGCATGTGATCCTGCAGCCTTGGGACGCGATACAGCTATTTTGCGTGAACTAGGCTGGGATCTCGTACAGGTCCGGGCATTTGATATGTACCCTAATACGCATCATGTTGAGACGCTCGCTCTTTTTCACCGTGCGCCTGCGCGTATTCGTCCAGCGCGTCTGTCAAAACGTCATAAGTAAATTCTCGTAGAGACAGCAAAACTGTATGTACCTAAGATGGCGAACACGGTAACCATGACTTTTTTCGGCAACCTTCAAATGGGTATATATAACCTAACCCGTTAGAATTTAACTGTTAGACCTAGAGGTACATTGTTGACCTCAACCGTGCAGAAGGAGAGTGTATGTCTGCTGAGAACGAGGCGAACAAGGAATCCTCAGGGCTCTTGTCCGATATTCGTGAACCTCGGGATTTGCGCCCCCTCAGCTACGAGCAGCTGCGTGAACTCGCTGAAGAGATCCGTCAGTTTATCGTAACGAATGTTTCTGCAACGGGTGGTCATTTAGGCCCCAATCTTGGTGTTGTTGAGCTGACTCTTGGTATCCACCGTATTTTTGATTCGCCCCACGATTCTATTCTCTTTGATACAGGGCATCAGTCCTATGTGCACAAGCTGGTGACCGGTCGTCACGCCTTTGACACCCTGCGCCAAAAGGGCGGGTTGTCGGGGTATCCGGATCGTGGCGAGTCTGAACACGATATTATTCAGTCCTCGCACGCTTCATCATCAATTTCCTGGGCTGATGGTATTTCACGCGCCTACGCTCTCAACGGAGAAAATGACCGCTATACGGTGGTTTTAATCGGTGATGGTGCGTTGACCGGAGGCATGGCCTGGGAAGCCGTGAATAATATCGCTGCCGACCGTAGTCGTAAAGTCGTTATTGTAGTCAATGACAATGGTCGATCGTATGCGCCTACTATTGGCGGTTTTGCTAACCAGCTGACGGCACTTAAGCACGAGGTGCAGCAGCAGGTTGACCGTATGCGTCTTGACCATCGATATGATCGGGCGCTTGATGCTATGCGCCGTGGTCTGCAGCGTGGCGGCCCGCTGGGGCAGATGATTTACCGGGGGCTGCACGGCATGAAGGTCGGTATTAAGGACGTTGTGGTCCCCAAGGGTATTTTTGAAGATCTCGGCATGAAATATGTTGGTCCAATTGATGGGCACGATCAAGAAGCTGTTGAGACCGCCTTGCGTGCCGCTAAGAACTACGGCGGCCCGGTGATTGTGCACGCTATTACAGAGAAAGGACACGGCTACGCTCCGGCACGTGCGAATGATGATGATCAATTCCATGCGGTAGGAAGGATTGATCCTCTTACCGGTAAGCCTGTCTCAACCAGCACCGAAGAGTCATGGACGAGTGTTTTCGGTCGTGAGATCAAACAGATCGCGGATGAACGCGAAGACATTGTAGGCATTACCGGTGCCATGCTCATTCCTGTTGGTCTACGTGAATTCGCGCAAGCGCATCCGAACAGAGTCATTGATGTTGGTATCGCAGAACAGCACGCCGTTGCGATGAGCGCAGGCTTGGCATACGGCGGTATGCACCCTGTGGTGGCACTCTATGCAACATTCTTAAACCGTGGCTTCGACCAGCTCTTGATGGATGTTGCCCTTCACAAGGCGGGCGTGACTCTGGTTCTTGACCGCTCCGGCATTACTGGACCTGACGGCGCAAGTCACCACGGCATGTGGGACTTATCGCTTCTGCAGTTTATTCCTGGGTTAAACTTGGCCGCTCCACGCGATGCTGCGACGCTTCGTGAAGCGCTTCGTGAAGCCGTCGCTATTGATGATGCACCGACCGTTGTCAGGTACCCAAAGGGGTCGGTGGGTGAAGATATCGCTGCCCTGGAACGCCGCTCTGACGGGGTGGATGTGCTGACCCGCACCGGGCGGCCGCATCCTGAAACTGGGCAGCGCGATGTGCTGTTTGTTGCCGTTGGCGCCATGGCACGGGTAGCGCTCGAAGTGTCTGAGCGCCTTGCCGAGCAGGGCATTCATTCGACGGTGATTGATCCGCGATGGGTTATGCCGGTTCCGCATTCGGTGGTGGATTTTGCACGAGACCACCGCATCGTTGTGACTCTCGAAGATGGTGTGCGTGCGGGCGGTGTGGGTTCACGCATTCGCCAAGAGATGCGTGCGGCTGGCGTGGACACGGCGTTGAGTGAGCTCGGCTTACCGGCAGAATTTATACCGCATGCGTCACGTGAGGAAATCCTGGAAGATGTTGGTTTGTGCGCGGAAACCATTACTGCCGATATTCTTGCCCAGCTTGCGGGCGATAAGGTTCCCTTCGCACGCGAAGAAGGGCAAAAGCCTCGGCATACTCAGTAATTTTTTGTGGTGCTTGACCGAGTGCAAAAAATAAAACGTTGGGGTGTGTAGATTTTCACACACCCCAACGTTTTTATTGACATGAAATCTAGACGTTAAAAACTAATATACCGTCAATACCCATATGTGAAAGGTATTATCCTCCAACAACGATCCTGCCATCTTTCACCTCTGCCTTATAGGATTTTAACGGCGACTCAGCCGGTCCGCCTTTGACTGCGCCATCGGCGAGAGCAAACTGAGAACCGTGGCAGGGGCACACAATTTGGCTGTTGTTTTGTACGTTGAGTTGGCATCCTTGGTGGGTGCAGGTGGAGCTAAAAGCCTTGAAGACACCGTTTTCAGGCTGAGATACGATAACGGTAACGCCGCCTTTGGTAAGTTTCGCCGCTTTGCCGACGGGTACCTCCGAAGCTGCCGCAATATCGGTGGGGGACTCTGGCCCGGCAGCACCGTTACCGCCCCCTCCGCCACCACCGCTGGAACCTTCAGCACAGGCGCTTAAAGCAAGAGCTCCTGCGGTAGCTGTGGCCCCCGCTACGAGTGCATTTCGGCGCGAAAGTTTATGCTCCAGATCCTGAATGCTCTGAGAGTTTGGCTCGTGTACAGAAATTTCTGATTGTGCGCACGAGCAGGTGCACGATGGTACTTCGTTCATCGTTCCTCCTTGAATTCCCCGGTGTGTGAAGCCGGGCTTGTGTGATGCTGAGGCGACCGTACCTGTGGGATGGCTGCGTGTCGCTCTTTTATAAATCTAGAGGATAAATCGTATGCACGCGAATAAGCCGTTTTGTTATGTGGCGCGCGCCTCCATATTTTTCTTGGGTTGAGAGATCCATGTGTTAAGGCATTAGCCAAGGTGTCGCTGGAAAACTTCATGAAGATCCGGGGCGAGGATTTCAACCTGCCACGGGCGCACACCGTGCGAGCGAAGAGCCTCAAGAAGGGCCTCTTGAGAGTAAGGCTCGGGCGGATCCCAGCACAGACGCCGTATACAGTCAGCGCTGATAATATTCTGTGCTGGAATATTGAGCCGCTCTGACTCTCGTTGTACTATCTTCCGCACTTCATTAAGAATCTCTAGCGAAATAGGGCGTTTCGTTTCCCAAGCCTTAAGCGGGGGAGGCGCAGTCGCAGGAATGGTATAGGGCGCCGGGTCCTCGCCCCGAGAAGCTGATACTATTGCACGCACCCAGCGGGGGCCTTCACGTTTCAGCAGTCGGGTACGGAACCCCGGAATTGCCATGATAGCTGGCACGTTACGAGGCATTTTCTGGGCAGCCTCAACAAGTGCGGCATCTGAGAGTAAAGCCTTAGAATCTATATCTTTCTTCTGCGCTAATTTATCGCGCTCGAACCAAAGATTCCGCAGGGCTGTTAGTTGCGGTACGGACCGGAGCGTATTCCGTCCCTTCGTTTTCCTCCACCGTTCGGCTTTCTTCGCAGCAGGGTCAGCGGGCGGTAGTGAACAGAGATAGGCAAATTCCTGGCGGGCGTACTCAAGTTTTCCCTGGTCTTCTAAAACCTCTTCCAAGGCATCGCGTAAATCTGCCAGTACATCAACATCAAGACATGCGTAGTTGAGCCAAGACTCCGGTAAAGGACGATGCGACCAGTCTTCTTGGGAGTGTTTTTTCTCAAGTTTGTACCCCAGAAGCTCTTCGACAACTGCCCCCAGGTTCACCCGCTCCATACCCGCTAAACGAGCACCCAACTCGGTATCGAAGAGACGGCGCGGCCGCATTCCAAGAAGATCCAGACTTGGAAAATCCTGGGTTGCTGCGTGAATAATCCATTCGGCATCTGCTAGAGCATCGTTGATGATCCTAAGGTCAGAAAAAGCTTCGGGATCGATCAGGTAGAGTTTATCTTCGCGTTTTAGCTGAACCAAGAAAGCCCTGATCCCGTACCGTATACCCTGTGCGCGTTCCGTATCGACTGCAACCGGACCGGATGCAGCACGCAAAGATTCAGCAGCACGTTCAAGCGCCCTCTCCGTGTTGATAATAGAGGGGACCGGAACTGACGGGGTAGTTAGCGGAATAACATCAGGAACCGTGAAATCAGCAGGTAATCCGAGCATAGGTGGGAGTTTGATAGGCTCGGTACTCGGGCTGAGACTCATCTGAAAGTGGTTCCTTGAATATCCGTTTCTGGTAGCTCCCTCGACGGGGCTGAAAACAATGACTCCACCATTCTACCCGTTGCCGCTGTGCGTTACATGTTTCTTCAAATATACCGAAAACCCAAGGACCGGCACCGGGCTAACAGCAGTATTGTCTCGTAAATAGCTCTAGCTTACGACTTTTGCGGTTCCAATGTGAGACAGACAGAATTGATGCAATACCGCAGATCAGTCGGAGTATCGTATCCTTCGCCTTCAAACACGTGACCCAGATGCGAATCGCAGGCGGCGCAACGTACCTCTACTCGCCGCATCCCTAACGTGGTGTCTTCCAGATACCGCACACGATCTTCGGCGAGTGGAGCAAAGAAAGAGGGCCAGCCGCAATGCGACTCAAACTTCTCAGCAGAGCGGAAAAGCTCGGTCCCACAGGCTCGGCACGAATACACACCCTTGGTTTTCGTATCCCAGTATTTGCCGGTGAAAGCACGTTCAGTGCCGCCTTCACGCAGTACCGCGTACTCTTCGGGCTTGAGAACTTGACGCCAATTCTTCGCAATTTTACCGACACCCGGTAGTGAGTTTCCCACTGCCACTCCTTCAAATCTTCTCTTATGAGCTGTCGTCGTTATAACGGTGCTGGCTCGGGTTTTGTTCCCGGTGGTACAGGTCCGTGCCCCACTCGGTGATGGGCAAGGTCAAGCCGTTTACCCGCGCCTCGTAGTTGCTGCGCTGGTGCATCCCTAAACGTTGAGCCACTGCCACCGACGCCCGGTTGCGGGCGTGAATAACAGCAAATACTTGCTGATGCCCAGCTTCCGCAAGCTCACCCATTACCTGCTGGGCGGCGTGGGTGGCGATGCCCTCACCGCAGAAGGCGCACCCAAGCCGCCAGGCCAGCTCAATCTCTCCAGCCGGGCCCCAATCATTTAACCACCGGTGGGCTCCGGTGAAACCAGCCACCTCACCGTCGGCCAGCACCGTGTAGAGGCAGAAACCTTCCCGCTCGTATTCGGCGCGAGCACGCACCACCATATCCTCATAGTGGGCGAGTGAATCTGCGGGTCGCCCCAAATACTCCATGACGCGCGTATCCTTGAACAGCGCATACCATTCGGCGGCGTCCTCCGCTGCAGGGATCCACAGCTCAAGACACGGCTGCTCAGGCGCGAAGAGGCGCATAGCTGCCGCCGGTAAGCTTGAGCAAGTCGGCGGGGGAGAGCTCAATATCAAGCCCGCGTTTACCGCCAGAGACCATGATGGTTTGATACTGCTCAGCGCTGGCATCCAAAAGCGTGGGGGAAGGAGTTTTCTGCCCTAACGGCGAAATACCGCCCACCACATATCCAGTGCGGCGCTCGGCAACCTTCGGATCGCACATGGAGGCGCTCTTCCAACCAAGGGCGTGTGCCGCCGCTTTCAGGTTTAGCTGCCCACTCACCGGCACTACCGCCACCGCAAAATCTTTGTCATGAACAATAAGAAGCGTTTTAAATACCTGCTCAGGATTGGCGCCAAGTTTCTGCGCGGCCTCCAACCCAAAGGAGGTTTCTCCCTCCACATGCTCGTACTCACGAATCTCAAAAGGAGTCTTAGTTTCCTTCAAGAGCGCGACCGCAGCGGTGGAGGCACCTTTCTTGCCGCCTTTATTCTTTTTAGCCATGAAGACTATTCTACGAAAACGTGAGGTGAACCCCTAAGGTATGTATCACCTTTACCTGCGTAGGGATGGCGTGCCTGCAAGCGTTAGGCTACACAACGTTTTCCAGCATAGCGGGTTTCTGACTAGGAGAATTAGCCGATTCATCTTCAATTGAGATACCAAAGTCGGTGACTGTACTCAGATCGTGCTCTGTCATGGTTGTGATCCCGGCACCGCGGCCAGCAGAATTGAGGATTCCAGATCCCACAATATTGCCCTGAGCATCGTAAAACCAGAGTTTATAGACCTTTCCTTCGGGCAGCGCAGGCAGATTTGTCGTTGAAACACCCGCCATGTTGTGGGAAGGAGAGTACATGACCGATACTGGCATACCGTTGACTTTACCTTGGGCCATTGAAAGGTCAGGAGCCATGCTGATTTGCTCGACGATCGACTGGTCGCCAGGTCGTGCAGCTGTCGGATGTGCTGGGGCCGAAGAGGACACCCTCGCGGCTTGAAGCTCCTGGGAGGTACGTTCTAGTTGCTGATGCTGCGTGAAACCCCATATGCCCAGACCAGCAGCGATAATAATACTTGCCGCAGCCGTCATGCGAGATGGTGAGAATTTACCCTGAGCCCCGAACCAACGCCGTTTAGCTCGTGCATAAGCGGAATCCTCTGAGTCCGCGATAGCTTGAGCGTTGTCTGCATTATCTGATACAAAGTAACCTTCGGAATCGGCATGGTCACTCTTATGCTCGGCATTCACATCATCTTTACCTAGCTCATTAGCTGGCTGGATTTGCTCGGTATGCGCAACCTGCGCCATCACACGAGCTTTAAGCTCAGCGGACGGCTCTTGCGGAGTGAGCGAAGTACCAAAAACCTCAGAGAGGACCGCAGCATCGGCCTTAGCATCTTCGCGTTCGTGTTTGGGGGCCCACGATTCAAACGCTATACGTTGCGTTGGTGAAAGCGTGTGGAGGGCGTAGTCGAGTTTATCGGGGAAATCTTCGGGATAGTCTTTAGTGCTCACGGGTGCCCTCCAATCGTTCACGTAGTTTCTGCATGCCAGCGCGCATGCGGGTTTTGACAGTTCCTAGAGGAATGCCCGTTTCATTGGAGATCTCGCGCTGTGATTTACCTCCGAAATATGCCATGGTGAGCAGCTGGGCTTGTTCGCGTGGAATATCAGATAGAGCATGATGAACCTCCTCCGTATCCATAAAAGCAGCTATTGCGTCATCAACATGATGATAAGATTCGCGGTACTCCTCAAGACCGCGTGTGAAATCGCGTTCTGTGGAGGCTGCAACGGAGCGCACCCTATCAACCGCACGGCGGTGAGCAATAGTTGCAGCCCACGACAACACGGTACCCCGTTCTGCACGGTATAAAGGCGCTTTTTGCCATATTTCTAGAAAAACTTCTTGAGTAACTTCTTCCGCATGCGTTCGGTTATGAAGAATGCGGTTAATAAGCGCGTACAGACGCGGAACAAGCGCATCGTATAGAGCTTCAAAACAGTGTTCGTTTCCTGCGGCAGCACACTCCATCAACGCAGTTAAGCGCTGATATTCCTGAGGAATTTGGGTGGCTTTTTGAGCTTCTTGATACGCCGAAGTCACCTGACGATCCAAAAAAGTCATGGTCATATCATCTCACGCCCTATGATGACATTTGATTATTGTGTCGGTGATAAGCGAAGTTTAGGTATGTTTTACACCCTAGAAAATATTCCAGGGTGTAAAGCAGCATACCGGCAAAATATTACTTCGACATGGCGGAAGCCGAAGGAGACATCATGGCGTCTTTGTTTTCCATCTTGCCCCCTTTGTCACCGTCCATCTTATTGTCATCATGCTTCATGCTGTCATGATCTCCCTGCATTTTATCGCCGTCCATCTTGCCGTGGTCGCCATCCATCTTGTCCCCAGACATGGCAGACTGGCTTGGCATAGCTGAAGGAGACATCATAGCGTCTGAACTCATCATGGCAGAAGAAGAGGGGGTGGATGATGCAGAAGAGCTCGACGATGCGCTCGGCGATGAGTTCTGATCAGAAGCGTTAGAAGAACATGCAGAAACACCAGCAACGAGGGCTAGAGAAACAGCTGCAAAAGACGCAGTGCGAAGAATAACGGACATACGTAACTCCAATCTTATATCGGCACAGGTAACGCGGAGGAGCGCCCGTACCATTGCAAAATATTCAGAATCCTAAACTGGACTCATTAGGTATTCGGAACATTCAGCCCGCTCGGATTGCAAAACCTCAGAAAATTTTTAAATGATGTATCTGACTACCTCTCGCAACACCTTGAGAAAAACATTCATGAGCTTGAATATTGCGCAGTAAAAGGCCTCATCAAGACTCTGCCAATTGTGCAGGCATCGCTATAAAAATAATTTCAACCAAACCGAAACCGCAGTTCGTTCCGAATATAACCATGACAACACGTGAGGCAGTATCGCCTCGCATTACCAATCCATGAGGAAAATAACTATGCTGTTATCGCTCATCATCCTTGGCATACTCGGTGGTCTTATCACTGGGATCTCGCCCTGCATCCTGCCTATCTTGCCCGTTATTCTCGTCACTGGCGGTGCAGATTCAGCGCGCACTGCATCTACCGAACTTGGACAAACAGGCATAGCAAAAGATTCTGCGGACAATGTGCAAGCCTTATTCTCGCGCAGAAGCGCAGTTCTCGGAAACGCAGCTCCAGCACCCATGCAGCGTACTGCATCACGCTGGCGTCCCTATCAAGTTGTAGGCGGGCTTGTTCTGAGCTTCAGCCTCTTTACCCTGCTCGGTTCGGTTATTCTTGCTGCCCTGCACTTGCCGCAAGATACGCTAAGGATTTTAGGTATAACCTTCCTCATTATTGTTGGGCTGAGCATGCTTATACCCCCGTTGGAGCGCCTGCTTGAAAAACCTTTCGCGAAATTCTCAAAACTCGGAGCGAAACGCAGCACCACACGTGGCGGCTTCCTCATGGGGCTTGCTCTCGGTCTCGTCTATGTGCCCTGTGCGGGTCCGGTTCTTGCAGCTATTACCCTTGCTGGCGCAACCGGAAACATCGGTATCGAAACCGTAGCGCTCACCCTATCTTTTGCTTTCGGAACAGCGATCCCGCTGTTGATCTTCGCTCTTGCGGGGCGGAGCATTGCAGAACGAGTTAAGACGTTCCGCACCCACCAGCGTGGAGTGCGCACAGCATCGGGTGTACTCTTGATCGCTCTTTCAATCGGACTAGTATTCAACGTTCCCGCCCAGCTACAGCGCGCAATTCCGAATTATACGGAAGGGATTGAGCAGACTATCAGTCAAGATACGCAGAATAATATTATTTCTTCTTCCACCGGTGGGTCGATAAGCTCGTGCCGACCCGATGAAGAAAAATTGCAGGACTGCGGCTCTGCCCCGGAATTAGCAGGTGGCACGGGTAACTTTAACACTGAGAATCAGCCAAGTCTCGCTCATATGCGTGGAAAGGTTACACTCGTTGATTTTTGGGCATACTCGTGCATTAACTGTCAGAGGACGGCACCGCACCTGAATGAACTCTACGCCAAATATCATGATTATGGTCTAGAAATAGTGGGAGTACACACGCCGGAATATGCGTTCGAACACGAAGGTAAGAACGTCCAGGCGGGCATTGAGAACCTAGGTATTAAATACCCGGTAGTTCAAGACAACGACTATGCTATTTGGCGTGCTTACAGCAACCGCTATTGGCCTGCACACTATCTCATTGATAGTGAAGGTAAACTTCGTGCTGTTCACTATGGTGAAGGTGGGCATAAGGTGACTGAGGCACAGGTACGCGAACTTCTCAAAGCCGCAAACCCACAAGTGCAGCTTCCAGACCCTATTCACAAGGATGACGCACAAGAGGAAACACAAAACGCGCATGATGCGCGAACCCCTGAAACGTATTTAGGCTCTAAACGCGCAATGTACTTTGCGGGGCAAGAAAGCTACTCTAACGGAACCCGAACCTTCAAACCGGCAGATCGTCTAGCTGTTGACCAATACGACCTCAACGGTACGTGGTCTATAACCCCCGAACGTATTGAGCCTCAAGGAAACGACGGCACTTTGCGGATTAACTATCGTGCCCACGGAGCGCAGGTTGTTGCCGGCGGCAGCGGTACCATCGAAGTGCGGCGCAATGGTACAACGGAAAAGATTCACGTAGACGGCGCTCCCAACGCCCACCACATTGTGCGCGGCGATGAGCAAAGTAGCGGAGTTATTGAGCTCAAGGTCTCGCCCGGAGTGCAGCTGTACTCGCTCACCTTCTCATAAGTCTCTGCCGAATCTCACACAGAATTCACCCCTGACGACTAAACCCGGGACTGTGTTTTCAAGGCTTTAGATCACACATGACTAAAACCACGTAAAACGCATAGTCCCGGGTTTTACTGCGGTTTTACCGTATCTGTCCCCCAGGGAGAGAGCACTCTGAGTACCGGGCTGCGGCAAGCTCAGCACATCCGTACTAAACTTAAGACAAGTAACATAGACGTCACTCAGAAAGTTATATCGTGCCCGTCACCTACGAACACCTTACCGAACGTATCCCAAACGTCTCAGCAGAAGAGCTTCTCGCTGGATTTCGTCCCTCAGAACGATTCGGTGAAGTGTCATTCGACAGCTATATTCCCGATCCAAACCAGCCCTCCCAAGCTGAAGCAGTACAAAAACTCAAAACCTTCGGCGATAAAATCAACAAAGGAGGAAATTCCGGCGGGTTCTTCGGCAAACTTTTTGGCGGTAAAAAGAAAGATTCCGCAAAATCCGGGCTCTATCTAGACGGCGGCTTCGGTGTTGGGAAAACCCACCTTCTAGCCTCCCTATGGCACTATGTTGACGGACCCAAAGCCTTCGGTACCTTCGTTGAATACACCAACCTGGTTGGTGCTCTCACCTTCCGCAAAACCGTAGAAGCGCTCAGTGGATACAAGCTCGTCTGCATTGACGAATTCGAGCTTGACGACCCCGGCGATACCGTCCTCATGTCCCGCTTGATGCGCGAACTCGCAGATGCTGGCGTCAAACTCGTAGCAACCTCCAACACTCTGCCCGGTGCCCTCGGCGAAGGACGCTTTGCCGCCGAAGACTTCAAACGTGAAATCCAAGTACTTGCCGAACAATTCGAAGTACACCGTGTGGATGGTGAAGACTTCCGTCATCGCGGTCTTCCAGCTGCACCGGAACCCATAACTCCCGACGTGTTCGAGGCTAAGGTTGAGGAAGTATTCGATGGAAAAACCGTGGGTATCGATACCTTCTCAGAGCTTGTCGAACACCTAGCGAAAGTGCACCCTTCCCGTTACCGCCAGTTTATCGACGGTCTGCAGGGTATCGCTTGGCGCGATGTACACCCGATTACCGAGCAAGCGGTAGCGCTGCGCTTTGTTGTGCTCGCTGACCGTCTTTACGACAAAGACCTGCCGATCGTCTCATCCGGTGTACCTTTCGACCAGGTCTTCACACCCGAAATGCTTGCTGGCGGTTACCAGAAGAAGTACTTCCGTGCCGTCTCGCGTCTGACGGCGCTCGCCCGTGAAGGCTTGCTAGGGGAATCAGAGGCTTAGACTTCATGGCATTGCGGTATAGCGTAGAATGCTGTGCTTGATATTTGCGACCTTGTTTGTGTAGAAGGTCGTAAGGTTTTTAGTGCTGACGCTCTGCCTAAAAAGTGCGGCAAAAGATTTGGCAAACGACGAAAAAACCCGTATAGTATTTATCTGTCAGTGCGACGGGTAAAGCCTGTTGTTGATGCTTGAAAAGCACCTGATAAGCGGTTGTAGCTCAGTTGGTAGAGCACCACCTTGCCAAGGTGGATGTCGCGAGTTCAAGTCTCGTCAACCGCTCGTAGGACTCCTAGAGTTCGAACTCATCTCGCGAGAGATGTATGCGGTGAGGTGGTCGAGTGGTTAGGCAGCGGCCTGCAAAGCCGTGTACGCGGGTTCGAATCCCGTCCTCACCTCGCAACAACACATTGATGTTGTAGGCGCGATTGGCGCAGCGGTAGCGCGCTTCCCTGACACGGAAGAGGTCACTGGTTCGAACCCAGTATCGCGCACAAATAGAAAGCCCCAGCTCTCTAAGAGCTGGGGCTTTTAGTTTGATCAGAATGTTTTGAACTGGTAATGGGCTCATAGACAGCAAAATTTTGGCAAAAACATACCGCCCATTGTTCAATGAACCCTGGACGGTGAGAAGTCAGCACTAAAAATGTGCCTTATTGGGAATCTTCTCTCAAAGAATAGCAGAGATTCTTATAGATACGCAATAAAGATTGTTACATGAAGGTTTTAGATAAATTTAGGCTAAGCATGACGAAGCTGAACGCGTAATCCAAAAATAAGGTATATGTTAGAACTATGAGGGTAAAACCTTAAAGCTCAGCTCAATCGAAACACAAGGTCCGTGTTTCATAGAACTATCTATCACTTACTGTAAGGAGGCAGAATGTCTGCAGATAGTCTGAATTACCGTATTGGTGTCGACGTGGGGGACCGCTCGGTAGGGCTTGCCGCCATTGAATTTGATGATGACGGTTTTCCTCTCAAGAAACTAGCAATGGTAACCTTCCGCCATGATGGTGGGATGGATCCTGCAACCGGTAAAACACCTAAGAGCCGTAAAGAAACTGCAGGTGTAGCGCGTCGTACCATGCGTATGCGTCGCCGTAAGAAGAAACGTCTAAAAGACCTCGATAAGAAGCTGCGAGATCTAGGATATTTTGTACCGCGTGATGAAGAGCCACAGACTTATGAGGCATGGTCTTCGCGCGCTCGTCTTGCAGAATCTCGTTTTGAAGACCCTCATGAGCGTGGTGAACACCTGGTACGTGCGGTGCGCCATATGGCTCGTCATCGTGGGTGGCGTAACCCATGGTGGAGCTTTTCTCAACTTGAAGAGGCATCGCAAGAACCATCAGAAACCTTCGGGAGGATCCTGGAGCGTGCACAGCACGAGTGGGGTGAACGAGTTTCGGATAATGCCACTTTAGGCATGCTAGGGGCACTTGCAGCGAACAATAATATCCTTTTGCGTCCTCGAAGGTATGAGCATAATCCTAAAACTGGTAAGAATGCTGAAAAACTCAATGTGCGGGGTCAGGAACCGATTCTTCTTGATAAGGTTCGTCAGGAAGACGTACTAGCGGAGCTTCGTCGTATCTGTAAGGTTCAGGGGATTGAAGACCAATATCCTGAACTTGCACATGCTGTCTTTACACAAGTTCGTCCTTATGTACCTACTGAACGTGTAGGAAAAGACCCACTACAACCCATGAAGATTCGCGCGTCCCGCGCTTCTCTCGAATTCCAAGAATTCCGTATTCGTGATGCTGTCGCAAATTTACGTATTCGTGTGGGAGGCTCTGAACGTCGCCCTCTAACTGAAGAGGAATATGATAGGGCTGTTGACTACCTTATGGAGTACTCAGATACTACACCTCCTACGTGGGGAGAAGTCGCAGACGAACTGGAAATCGCCGAAAACACTCTTATCGCTCCAGTGATCGATGATGTTCGTCTGAACGTTGCCCCATATGATCGTTCCTCAGCTATTGTTGAGGCGAAACTCAAACGCAAGACCCAAGCTCGGCAATGGTGGGATGACGATGCCAATCTAGATTTACGTTCTCAGCTCATCCTGCTGGTTTCTGATGCTACGGATGATACAGCTCGTATCGCTGAGAATTCGGGTCTGTTGGAGGTTTTTGAAAGTTGGTCTGACGAAGAGAAGCAGACTCTTCAAGATCTAAAATTTGATTCCGGTAGGGCTGCCTACAGTATCGATACACTGAACAAGCTTAATGCTTATATGCATGAACATCGTGTCGGTTTGCATGAAGCTCGGCAGAATGTTTTCGGAGTTTCCGATACATGGCGCCCGCCCCGTGATCGTTTAGACGAACCTACAGGGCAGCCGACCGTAGATCGCGTGTTAACAATCGTCCGTCGCTTTATCCTTGACTGTGAACGTGCGTGGGGACGTCCTCAAAAGATTGTCGTTGAGCATGCTCGTACCGGCCTAATGGGTCCCTCTCAGCGAGCTGATGTTCTCAAGGAAATTGCAAGGAACCGTAATGCTAATGAGCGTATTCGGCAAGAGCTGCGTGAGGGCGGTATTGAGGCTCCTAATCGTGCTGATATTCGTCGTAACAGCATTATTCAGGATCAAGAATCTCAATGCCTATACTGTGGAAAAGAAATTGGCGTTCTGACAGCCGAGCTTGACCATATTGTGCCGCGTGCCGGAGGCGGATCTTCAAAGCGTGAAAACCTAGCCGCTGTTTGTCGTGCATGCAATGCAAGTAAGGGAAGTCGTCCATTTGCTGTGTGGGCTGGTCCCGCTAGACTGGAACGTACGATTCAGCGGCTTCGCGAACTGCAAGCGTTTAAGACGAAATCTAAGAGGCGTACGCTAAATGCTATTATTCGACGGTTGAAGCAGCGGGAAGAAGATGAGCCTATTGATGAGCGCTCGCTGGCTTCAACATCATATGCGGCAACTTCTATTCGTGAGCGTTTGGAACAGCATTTTAACGATGATCTACCGGATGGCTTTGCACCTGTTGCTGTTGACGTTTACGGAGGTTCTTTAACCCGTGAGTCACGCCGGGCTGGTGGTATTGATAAAAGCATTATGCTACGTGGGCAGCGTGATAAGAATCGCTTTGATGTTCGCCACCATGCAATTGATGCTGCCGTTATGACTCTGTTGAACCCTTCTGTAGCTGTGACTCTGGAACAACGTCGTATGCTCAAACAGGAGAATGATTATTCTTCACCCCGAGGACAGCATGACAACGGTTGGCGTGATTTTATAGGGCGTGGGGAAGCCTCGCAGAGTAAATTCCTGCATTGGAAGAAAACAGCGGTGGTTCTTGCTGACCTTATCAGCGAAGCGGTAGAACAAGATACTATTCCGGTGGTTAACCCGTTGCGATTGCGTCCACAGAATGGGTCGGTTCATAAGGACACCGTGGAGGCTGTACTAGAGCGAACTGTAGGGGATAGCTGGACCGATAAGCAGGTATCTCGTATTGTTGATCCGAATACCTATATAGCCTTCCTTAGCCTTTTAGGCAAGAAAAAAGAGCTTGAGGCTGACCATCAGCGACTAGTTTCTGTCTCTGCTGGGGTAAAGCTGCTTGCAGACGAGCGTGTACAGATTTTTCCAGAAGAAGCTGCTTCAATTTTGACTCCGCGAGGCGTTGTTAAGATTGGTGACTCTATCCACCATGCGCGTCTCTATGGTTGGAAGAACCAGCGGGGAGATATTCAAGTGGGTATGCTTCGTGTCTTTGGAGCCGAGTTCCCCTGGTTTATGCGTGAGAGCGGTGTGAAGGACATCTTGCGCGTGCCAATTCCCCAAGGATCACAGTCATATCGTGACCTAGCTGCGACCACGCGTAAATTTATTGAGAACGGACAGGCTACCGAGTTTGGCTGGATAACTCAAAACGATGAGATTGAGATTTCTGCTGAAGAATATCTAGCTACAGACAAGGGAGATATTCTTTCAGATTTTTTGACTGTTCTCCCAGAGAACCGTTGGAAAGTAGTCGGTATTGGAGATAATCGCCGCTTCAAAATACGACCACTATTGCTTTCGAATGAGATAATCCCAGACACTTTAAACGGACGGTCAATAAAATCAGAAGAACGTGACCTTATAGTTTCGGTTCTGGATAAGGGAGTGCGTGTTGTTGCTTCAACGCTATTGACACTTCCTAGCACTAAGATTATCCGCCGCAACAATTTGGGTATTCCCCGGTGGCGCGGTAATAGTCACCTGCCTACATCATTAGATATTCAGCGAGCTGCGACTCAGGCTTTGGAAGGGCGCGATTAGTCCGTGGATACAAAATAGCGGGTTCTTGACCTTACAGGGTACAAAGGGTACATCTCCTATGAACGGGGTCGCCTGAAAATCGGTGAGCGAACGGTACCATTAGCAGAAGTAGACTTTATTCTTCTTGGACAGAAATGTTCTTGGGGCTATGGCTTAGTTGCCGGTCTTGAGCGGTTTGACGTTGCCGCTGCTGTTTGTGATTGGCGTGGAGTCCCTATCTCTGCGCTCTATCACTGGTCGAGTAACACCAGAGTTTTTGCTCGGCATGAAGCACAGGCAGATTTAAGCCTTCCGCGTGCTAAGAACGCTTGGAAGCAGATTATTAAGGCGAAGCTTCGCGGCCAAGCAAACGCTCTTGATGTAATGCATCGCCCGCATGCCGAGCAGATTCGAACTCTTGCACGTACCGTCAAGTCTGGCGATCCAACAAATATAGAGGGTCAAGGAGCTAGAGTGTATTGGTCTTCATACCTGCCGGAACGAGGGTTTCGGCGTGACCAAGTAAGTGATGATGTCGTGAATGGCATGCTCAATTATGGCTATACCATTCTGCGTGGTCGGGTGTTAACCCGCGTTATCTCGGCTGGGTTATCTCCTACACTTTCACTTTTTCACCGTAACCGTTCTAACGCCTTCGCTCTGGTGGACGATTTGATGGAACCATTTCGACCCGCTGTAGACTATATGGTTTATAGACTTTTACAAGGTGGCTCTTCCGAATTGGGCTCAGAAGAGAAAACTGCCCTTGTGAGTGTTTTGGCCGAAAAAGTCTCTGATAACCAGGATTTTACCGTGCGGAGCGTTATCGAAAACTTCTGCTCGGAGTTTGCTCTCTATGTTGAAGGTAAACGGGATACTCTGAAGGTTCCTATCTGGAAGCTTTCAATGAGCGAACCTGATGCTTTGAAAGAAGGGGAGTGAGGTGGCCGAACCAGTGTGGATGCTCGTGATGTTTGACCTACCGGTCAAAACAAAGTCTCAGAGGAACCTCGCGAATAAATATCGTCATGCGCTGTTGGATATGGGTTTTGACCGGCTCCAACTGAGCGTATATTGCAAATATTATATAAATGGTAATGCAACTGGGCGAGATCTATTCCAGCTTCAGATTCAGGTACCGCCTGGAGGGGCAGTACGTATTATGAAGGCTACAGATTCTCAATGGGTAGCAACAATTCGCTATCTGGGGCCACAGCGGAAGAATATCGAAGAGCCCCCAGATGCACTTGACGTTTTCTGATAATTCAGGAGGGGTGGGTGAACAAAAATCTAAGAGATTTTTGTTCACCCACCCCTCCTGAACTTGCAAGATGATCTCAGTTTTTCCGTTGAAGATGGTAATCACAGAGAAAAATACTGGGTGTTAGGCTGGTTTTTCGATCGAAAAACCAGCCTAAACTATACCCTGACTAGGCTGTATATTCTAGATATTAAGTCTAGCAAGGATAGTTAGTGAAGATTCCC
>NZ_KV815316.1:0-283 GCF_001814205.1 Rothia sp. HMSC036D11 | reverse complement strand
GTCTAGCAAGGATAGTTAGTGAAGATTCCCAACCATACCGGTACCTACAACGTCAAGAAGATAAGTCTAGCAAGGATAGTTAGTGAAGATTCCCAACCGATAGATAGGTATCAGTGCGAGTTCCCTAAGTCTAGCAAGGATAGTTAGTGAAGATTCCCAACTGCGCGATCGGGGGTGCTACCGCCGCCATAAGTCTAGCAAGGATAGTTAGTGAAGATTCCCAACAAAACAGCGCAATGGCTAGAAGTCCGCCTAAGTCTAGCAAGGATAGTTAGTGAAGATT
>NZ_KV815315.1:369312-369597 GCF_001814205.1 Rothia sp. HMSC036D11 | reverse complement strand
GTCTAGCAAGGATAGTTAGTGAAGATTCCCAACCCAAGGATTTCAACCCATGATGCCCAAGTAAGTCTAGCAAGGATAGTTAGTGAAGATTCCCAACCGGGTCTATGGCCTATGTCAACCGTGACTAAGTCTAGCAAGGATAGTTAGTGAAGATTCCCAACCGAAGACCTCGACACCCGCGCCCGCGCCTAAGTCTAGCAAGGATAGTTAGTGAAGATTCCCAACAGACCCGTCGCCTACCACAGTGACATGCTAAGTCTAGCAAGGATAGTTAGTGAAGATTCC
>NZ_KV815315.1:368927-369212 GCF_001814205.1 Rothia sp. HMSC036D11 | reverse complement strand
TCTAGCAAGGATAGTTAGTGAAGATTCCCAACTATCACCGGCGGGCTTGCTCAGAAACAGTAAGTCTAGCAAGGATAGTTAGTGAAGATTCCCAACGATAGTTGGCACCCCGCATATCGGATACTAAGTCTAGCAAGGATAGTTAGTGAAGATTCCCAACGGTTTTTGAGGGTGCCGTCCGTACATTTTAAGTCTAGCAAGGATAGTTAGTGAAGATTCCCAACCGAGTTGCCGTATGAACAGGTATCCCCTTAAGTCTAGCAAGGATAGTTAGTGAAGATTCCC
>NZ_KV815315.1:368606-368827 GCF_001814205.1 Rothia sp. HMSC036D11 | reverse complement strand
TCTAGCAAGGATAGTTAGTGAAGATTCCCAACTGATGTTCCTGCCCTTGATGCAGGTGGCTAAGTCTAGCAAGGATAGTTAGTGAAGATTCCCAACTAAAGAAGGGCGCTTCGTAGGGGTGGGATAAGTCTAGCAAGGATAGTTAGTGAAGATTCCCAACTAGCAACATAGCGTCGCTTACCCGAATATAAGTCTAGCAAGGATAGTTAGTGAAGATTCCC
>NZ_KV815315.1:236487-368506 GCF_001814205.1 Rothia sp. HMSC036D11 | reverse complement strand
GTCTAGCAAGGATAGTTAGTGAAGATTCCCAACATAGTGTGAGCACCCCAAACCCTCGGGGTAAGTCTAGCAAAGATAGTTAGTGAAAGAGTACAGAAATTTATATCAGAGTCTAGGAAGAAACAAGATCGAGTTTGATATAAATCTAAAATCATTACTATGGTGCAAAACTCTGTGTCAGTGAATGTACTTCCTGTGAGGATAAATTTTCTGTAGGGGGCTCCTATTATCTCCTGTGACGCATATCATGCTTACTGGAGTTGGTGGGGTATTTCCTTAACTGTATAGTTATATATGTTGTTCGGGCGGGTCCCGAAAAACAGTCCGGCCCCATCGTATAGCGGCCTAGTACTCCGCCCTCTCACGGCGGCAACACCGGTTCAAATCCGGTTGGGGTCACACTAGGAAAAGAGAATTCCCCGGTTCAGGCGAACCAGGGAATTCTCTTTATTTTTATAAATGTCGAAGCGGGTCAGGAAAAAGCACTTATATAACCTTTTTGGCAAAACCTAACCCGCTTGCATCATAATGTGAATAACTAGAAACGGGGGAGCAGCTTACTTATTCTCCCCGCCCGCACTGGCAGAAGCATCTGCTGCGGCAGGAGCACGGTGCACCATACGCCACGTTCCCTCAAGATAGTGAGCTGTCACCTGACCCGAGACAACGCCGCTCGGCACCTTAAAAACCTCAGGAAGCGGCTGCGAACGGTTCGTCGTCTTCGTATACACCGCAGACTCCCGATTAACCTTCATCGTTGTCTTCCAGGTATAAAATCCGTTCTTCTCATCCTTCGTTGGGTGATCTGTATCCAAAGACATTGTCAACGGGTTCTGCACGCCAGTCACCCAGCCAGTCTCTGAAGCGTACATATCCTGCATGAAATCGGCAATAGTTGTGTAATCGCCCGTATGATCAATATTCGTGAAATAGTTGCCGTCACCCGTCAAAAGCATATAATTCAAAGTCGCGAGCCAGTAAGTTACAAAGGCATGTAGGCCCTCAACCGAATCCTCACGCAGTTTCGCGGGTTCCACCGGAACAGGCACATGCTGCGCCGGATGCTCCTGTGTGCCAGGTTCAAATTCACCAGACGATCTGTAGTTCTCCAACTTCAACTCGCCCTTAAAACTAGGACCAGAAGGGGTAGCAGAGGCAGAAGCAGTAGAATGTGATGGCGATGTAGCCTTGGCAGATGCGCTAGCACTTGGCGCCGCATCCTTGTTCTGCGACGAGCACGCGGTAAGAGTAGCTATAAAACCGGCACCTACAACAGTGAAAGCGCCACGACGCGACATTGATCTCATGAGAAACCTTCCCATCAAAAACGTTTCCGCCTGCGCGAAAAACTTCACAAGAATAGAACGTAAAAATATATACGTTCTCTATAAAATCTACCGGTAAAACCCTAGCACACCTAAAATGTGTGGAGATCTCTAAGGAGCCTTAGTACCACCGGGCGAAGCCTGCGAGCCGTCGTCCTTGAGCATGCGCCATGCCCCATTCTCATATTGAGTTATTACCGAGACCCTAGACCCAGACTGCATAAGGTCATTAAGAGGGTAAGTCTCCTGAGCCCGCGAATTATAGATTTCAGTACCTTCACCAAACTCAACGGTAGCAATCCACATATACGATGTTTCACTCCGCGGATTCTTCACCGGTTTTGCAGAGTTGAGTGAAATTTTCATGGGATGCTGTTCCCCAAGAACCCACACTACACCGCTGTCGTACAAAGCTTTATAAAGATCAATACTTTCGGTGTAATCGTCAGCCGGATCAGCTTTACGCAACAGAGCACCGTCACCCGTTAAGTAAAGATAATTTTGTGCCTCAACCCAGAAGGCAATGAACGAATACATACCGTCCACAGACTCTTCATGCATATTTTCTGGTTCCACAGGAGCCGGTACGTTCTCTGCCTTATGCTCGCGGGTGCCCGGTTTGAACTCACCTTTAGAATCGTATTTCTCTAGTTTTACAGGTCCTTGATAGTTCTTCCCGGAACTTTGCAGACCCTCCGATGCTGATGGGGAAGCCCCCGCCGCCGAGGCTGCGCTCTCGGCAGATGCGGTACCACCGGGTGAGGGAGAAGCATCATTACCTACCGGCTGAACCTTTGGCGTACAGGCAGTAACCGTTGCCGCTGTGAGACCCGTACCGGTCAAATACACAGCTTGGCGACGTGAAACTAGAGTCATGATGCCCTTTCAAATCTGTACTAATTCCATCATAACGTCATCCTGCACGTGAAACATGGAAAATTTCTATTTCTCAAGGATAGATTTACGGGGCTCGAACTCCTTATAGGATTCTCAAGGGTCCGATCTGTATCTAGCCTTTCAAAAGATGAGCATATTGTTTGCGTACTTTCGCTACCTTAGGCCCAACTACTACGGAACAGTACCCCTGATATGGGTTCTTCGCGTAGTAATCCTGGTGGTACCCTTCTGCTTCCCAAAACTCAGTCAGCGGTTTAATCTCGGTGACAACTAGGGCGTCGAAGAATGACTGAGCTCGCTCTTTCGCAGCCTCAAATGCAGCCTTCTGTTCGTCAGAGGAATACAACAGAACAGAACGGTACTGCGAACCACGGTCGGCACCCTGCTGATCCCAACTTGTCGCATCGTGTGCGGCGAAGAAAATATCCAAAATCGCGTCTTCACCTATAACCGATTCATCAAAATCAACCCGAACAACCTCGTGATGCCCCGTCGTTCCCGAGCATACAGACCGGTAATCGGGGTTTTGGGTGTGCCCGCCCGCATACCCGCATACGCTTGCTTTTACACCCTGGAACTGCCGAAAAACAGCGTCAATACACCAAAAACAACCGCCGCCAACAACAAAGCTTTTCATAAGACCTCTCCCACAGATAGATGTACATTCCTTTACAGCGTAGCTGTATCAACTATTATTCCCCGTCCTACCCGAGGTCTGCTACGGGACGTGTAATAGCTCGTCTTTCTGCTGCTAGATGCCACAATAGAATCATGACAACACCTACGCTATCCCACATTGTTGATACTTTTCATAGCCTGTATCCGCCGCATCTTGCCGCTAGCTGGGACTCTTCCGGGCTAGTCTGCGGACGTTTACAGGTACCCGTCGAACATGTGCATTTTGCGGTTGATGCCATATCAGCAACCGCCCAAGAAGCCGTAAATCTTGGGGCCGGTCTTCTTATTACTCACCACCCGCTTCTTTTGCGTAGTACCAGCTTCATACCCGACTCCGATTACAAAGGCAACGTGCTCCATACCCTCATTGAAGGCGGATGTGGCCTGCTCGGTGCGCACACCAATGCTGATGCCGCCGTCGCCGGTGTCAACGAGGCTCTCTGTGAAGCGCTTAATCTACAAGGATGCGAACCGCTGACTGATCAGCAGCAACAGGAACTTGCAGGTGAGGAATACTGCGTTGGAACAGGTCGTGTAGGTGTTCTTGTCCGTCCTCTTACATTGCAGGAACTCTCTGAAGAACTAGCTGCTGCTCTTCCTGCAACAGCGGGCGGGCTGCGCGTTGCGGGATCCCCACAAAAACTTATTCGCCGTGTTGCCCTCTGCGGAGGCGCCGGTGACTCGTTGTTTGATGCCGTGCGGGCATCTAAAGCCGATGTCTATATCACTGCAGATTTACGGCATCACCCCGCCAGCGAGTTCCGGGAACAAGAACTTGTGCGAGGTACCGATACTGCACTCATCGACTGTTCGCATGCTGCAAGTGAATCTTTATGGTTAAATCGTGCTGCGGAACGTCTGCAAGAAACCCTAGCGGGCCAGGGATACAGTATTGAAATTTCGGTATCCTCGCTAAATACCGACCCCTGGGATTTTCATGTAAGCACTGGACAAACCATTGGTTCGGCAAGCACACCTCGCTAAAAATATTTAGAGCAGCCCGACGGGACTTCTAAAATAAATGTGAGAAAAGCTCATATTTTGCAACATGCATTACTATTTTTCCTGAATATTTTTCTGTTAATAATACTGCGGCGGCCAATAAAACATAAATATGGCGTGACCCTAGGAAAATAGGGACACGCTATATTTCTCTAAAATCCGATTGTTAATGTTTCATATGTGCATAACGATAAATAAACGCCGCCATTGCTTCACGTGAAATAGGCTCATAGGGATGGAAGGAACCATCCGACCACCCGGTCGTAATACCTGTGCTGCGAAGCCAGACAATCTCTTTATAGAAAGGCTCGTCTGGGCTCAAATCCCAAAAAGGAGAAACCTCAGGTGCCTCGAACTGAGGCTTGCCCGCGAAGCGGTAGAAGAATGCCGCCATAGCATTACGATCTACCAAGTCATGCGGGCGGAAAGTTCCATCAGACCAGCCAGTGGTAAGACCCTGCTGATGGAACCACACCATTTCCTTATACCACATATCGTTAGGAGAAACGTCTGTGAAAGGCGACTTTTCGGGAAGATCAACTTGCGGGGAGCCTGCCAGACGATAGAAATAAACAGCTATACCCGAACGCTCAATATAATCTTTCGGGTGGTATGTGCTATCTGGGTAACCGATCGTGATTTTACGGTTAAAAAGCCAAGTAATCTCATTATAAAAAGCAGAAGATTCAGGAACGTCAATAAAACGTTTCTGAGGTGAAATGGTCTGCGGAGTTGCGTTACCTTCCACCTGATTCAGGGTCGAGAGATCCTCCTGTGCAACAACGGCAGGTTGCCCCTGAGGATCAGTCTGAGACTGCTGAGTCTCTGCAAAGACGGGGGTGCTAGGTGCAAGAGTAGCGCCAACTAGGGTAAGTGAGCATATAGTCGTGGGAGCTTTACGAAGTTTAAAAGTGAAAGACATACAATAATCCATCATGGCTAGTGCGATATGACTCCCTACAATGTACCAGGGATGTCATATATGGTAAAGGATCTTCGAAGATATTTATAAAACTGTTATAAACCTTGTGGGAAAATTCTCTGGACACATTCTTAGAAAATGTGCCGAGTATACAGAACCTATTTCCTCTACACTTCGAAATTAGAATATAACAGTTCTTTCTTCAGGGTGTTGATAGCGGGAGAATTCTCGTAGATACCAGAAGAGTACACGCTATATTCACACCTGAAAAATCTATTCACGAATAATAAGGGTCAGTGTTCCTGCTTTCTTGGGCGTCGGTAAGGTACATTCAAGTTCCCAATCGCGGTCAAGCGCCTCCAAGAATTCTGAAATGCCCGCTGTACCTTCAAAAGGTCGCTCGGCAAGGGCATGAGTGATCACGTAGCGAGCTAACTTTCCGCGATAATGCTTTGCCATATGGGAAACAACCTTGCGTGAACCATCTGCTGCAACGCGTTCAACACGAACCGCTAATGTCTGGGCTGACGGCGATACCCACGATTTCGCGTAAGCGCTAGAACGGCAGTCAAGAATGAGCTGCCCCTGCGCGTATGCAGTCAAAGCATTTCCCAAAGCTCCGCGCCAATATGTGGCCAGAGCCCCTATAGCGCCAAGCTTGGTTCCCATAGACAGACGATACGCAGGAATATGATCTTCAAGTTGCACCACACCCCATAAAGCAGATGAAATAAGAACGGACTTCTGGGCCAACTCCCGTTCATCGGGGGAGAAACTGGCGTAATCCAGCGCCTCAAAGAGCACACCCGTATAGACTTCAGCCGCCGGATGAGCAGGTTCCTCCACTAACCGCGTGTTTCGTTCAATCTCTGCCGTGAGCGATGCACCCACCCCGAGGACATCTAGAGCGTCTTCCTGAGCGGAAACTCGCATGAGTTCTTCCAGCACATCTTCACGTTCGGTTGTGAGCTCTGGAAACGATAACTCGGCAAGATTAACTGGTGCGTGTGTGCGAGGCGCAGGGGTCTTACCCTCAGAAGGAGGCAGAAGAATCAGCATGCCTCTTATTCTACCGGGCAGAAATAGAGCAGCGATAATAACTCCGCTAGAATAGAAGGCTGAAGCAGGGTGCCTGGGCAATCGCGATATACCTCTTCTGATGGGTATGTCGAGGAAAGTCCGGGCTCCACAGCACAGCATGGTGGATAACATCCACTCGGGGTAACCCGCAGGCTAGTGCCACAGAAAGTAAACCGCCTCATCAAGGTAAGGGTGAAAGGGTGGTGTAAGAGACCACCAGTGGGTGCGGTGACGTGCCCAGCTAGGTAAACCCCATGCCGGAGCAAGGCCAAACAGAACACGCCATGATAGGGTAGTGCGCCCGAGCCTGAGGCGCGTGTTCGGGTAGGCTGCTTGATGCTTATGGCAACATAAGCCCTAGATAGATGATTGCCTCAGGTACAGAGCTTTCATCGGTACCGATGACAGAACCCGGCTTATAGGGCACCCTGCTTCTCATGACGCTCGTATACAACACCGGTGCGCCTAATTCTGTGTATCAAGAATCAGGCGCACCGGTAGTGTGGATGATTTTATGTTTTTAATGTCCGAACGGGTCAGGATCTACACCGGGCATCCAACTATTACCCTCAACAGTCCAGCCTTCGCGTTTAACAACTTTCTTCATGCGAGAGGTCCATTTTTTATTAAGACGATTCACATATAGTTTTCCATCAAGGTGGTCGGTCTCGTGCTGCATACAGCGGGCAAACCAGCCGGTTGCCTCAAACCTGAGCGGATTGCCTTCGACATCAAATCCATTGACAGTAACCCACTCAGCACGTTTGAGAGGAAAACCGTAGCCCGGGAACGAAAGACACCCTTCTTCTTCGTCATGGGGGTCGGGTTCTGCCGCGGACACCTTGCCGAGAGTTAGCCTGGGATTAACGATGCACCCGCGGGCAGGAACACCATCTTCATTTTCCATCTGGTAGGTAAAAACTCGTAAACCTACCCCGATTTGAGGAGCCGCGAGACCCACTCCGTGGGCTGCATCCATAGTTTCATACATATCGGTAACAAGAGCTTTGAACTCATCGTCAAAAGCCGTGACCGGAGCAGCTGGGCGGTGCAAAACGGGATTGCCATAAATAACAACAGGGCGAATAGCCACAGATAAATCCTTCGTTCTCGAAATCACAAGGTAAAGAGCTATTGATAGAGTATATTGGCGTCTACTCAGCGAGTAGGTCAAATCCTATGCTATCGCGCAGAAGCTCGTTTGTACCCCCAAAAATAGGCAGTAGCCGTGCCGCGAGGAACGCTTGGGCTACAGGATGCTCATTAATATAGCCATAGCCGCCGAAAAGCTGCAGACACCGATCGGTAATTGTGCAGGCTTTTTCAGAGGCAAAGACCTTGGCTTTAGCGGCGTCCTCAGCGGTAAGCTCCCCAGCGTTAAAAGCCGCTATAGCGCGTGCCACGTAGAGTTCGGAAAGTTCTGTATTCATGAGAGCATTAGCTAGTTCAAAACGGGTATTCTGAAAATCTGCCACACGAGACCCAAAAACCTTACGTTCTTTTACATACTCTAGTGTGGCGTTGAGAGTAGTCCTGCTGATGACCGCGGATGCAGCGGCAATCGCTAAGCGCGCTTGGGGCAGATGTTGTTTAATATAGGTCAAGCCTTGACCAAGCTCACCGATAAGGTTCTCAGCGGGAACACGTACATTCTCGAAGAATAGCTCGGCAGTATCTGAGGCCCGAATACCCATCTTGTCGAGCTGCCGTCCCGGGGTGTAACCTTCAGATTTTTCGACAAAAAAGAGGGAGAATGAATCCTCAGAAGCACGTTCAGAGGAACCATCGGTGCGGGCCAACACGAGGGCTGCATCCCCCGAAATACCAGAGCCGATAAAAGTCTTCTGCCCGTTGAGAAGGTAAGAGTCCCCATCGCGCACTGCGGATGTGCGGCATGCCCGCAGATCGGAGCCTGCGCCTGGTTCTGTAAACGCGCATGAGGACACAAGGTCACCGCTTACCATTTGGGGCAGCCAACGTTCCTTTTGCTCATGTGTACCGTATGCGAGTAAATAGGGGAGCACCAGATCCTGTTGAAGATGCACTGCGAGCGCAAACCCATATCCTCCAACGGTTGCGAGTTCTTGGGTTAGAACTAATTGATACTCGTAATCGGACAGCTGAGCTCCGCCAAATTCTTCGGGGACAGCAAGTCCTAATACTCCTGCTTCTCCGGCGGCTTGCCATACTGAGCGAGGCATAATATGTGCTTGTTCCCATTCGGGGTAGTGAGGGGTTATTTCGTGTGCCACGAATTCACGGACTGCTTCTCGGAACAGCTCATGGTCTTCAGAAAATGTCAGAGTTGATTGCACAGAAAATCCTCTTTCCTCAGGGGAATAAAACATATAAAGTCTAGTAGGTAAAGCTATAGGGTCGCTATGGGGATTACCATAACGACCCTAGTGACGGGGTGATCGACGGGGGTTGAACCCGCGACCTCCTGGACCACAACCAGGCGCTCTGCCAACTGAGCTACGACCACCATGTGCATCATGCGGTTTCCCGCGCGATTGCAACGGATACTACTCTACATGAGTTCGATAACTTGTGACAAATCAATTCAAGGTGATACGCGGCACGCTATATGCGGTTTTTAGAAGTTGTGATGTTGAATTCTAGAAGGGTGCCATTTCAGATATTTGATCGCTTTGTTTCTCATACTCAAAACTATTTGTAGGTTCTGAAGATTGTTGAACAGTCTGGTGCGTATCTGTAGATGCTGAAACAGTGTTTTTGGGTTGTGACAATTCCCGTTGAGGTGAAGATGCTGTTCCTCGTGGTCCAGCTTTTTGAAGAGCGCGGTTTGGGTATTGCTGTGTACTCGATGGTTGTTGGGGAGCGGCATGGCCGTCCTGCGATACATCCTTCTGAATCGGGTTTGTTGTGTCATCCTGAGTGTGGGATTGCGTCCCGCTGTGCTCTACAGTGCGTGAGAATGTGCTGGTGCCGAAGGTAAGGTCAAGACCGATACTGCTGGCATCAACTTCGACGGATGCACCTTGAGAACCATCTTCGCGCTGCCACTGTTGTGTGCGAACGCGCCCGGTGAGGAGTATGGGACTTCCCACTGTGAGGGAGGCGGCGATATTTTGTGCCAGCTTGCGGTAGGCGCAGACAGTGTACCAGCTTGTTTGTCCCTCGCGCCAGGAGTTTGTTGCTGAGTCAAACCAGCGTGGCGTGCTTGCCAACCTGAAATTGACGACTGGAATTCCGGTCGGAAGTGTGCGTAGCTGTGGGGCGGTTGCGGTAAACCCGCGTAGGATAACGGTATCAGCCATGATAGAGCTCCCTGAAATGTTAGGTGGTGTGTTAATTAGATAATGTGCATCCCCTGTCAAAGTGGGACGCGGTTTTTCTAGTGTGCCTCAATGGAGTGTGATAAAGAGAGCGTTGTATGTGCACCTGTGGATAGCCTATCTGAAAGGGACAAGAATTCTGATCCTGTGGATAGACAGGAGAGGCGGGGAACTTCTGATATGTGTCACAATATTGGTAAAGAAAACCCTTTATCTCTGGATTTCTTTCTAGCTCTATAAACCCCTATCCTTGTAGTGCAATACCGGTGGATTCGGTTTTAGCATGAGAATTTTTCTCATTCGTAAGCTTTATGAGCACACTAAATCTAACAGCATATCTATGCCGCAGACGTACTGGAGAACATCGTGACAAAGTCTAAAAGGCCTCCTACGCCGAATCTTCGCGATTTTAAGAAGATTGCCGATGTAGACCCGCGCAAGATTTTGCCTCCAGATATGGATCCTAAGAACAAGCGTTTTCTCTATACTGCTTTGGCTATTCTTGTGATCATCGTGCTGATTATTGCCGTTATCTATATTGGGCGGCATAGCCAAGGCGGGCTGTTGGGTAACCCTAGTGCCTCATCTTCTGCTACAGGGGACGGCGAAGAGCAGAACGTCAAAACTGAGTCTCTGGAAGAGGTCAAGAACCCGCATGATGCGGTTGATCCAGCCACAGCATATGCACCTAACTTATCGACGGCGAAGAAGGAGCTTGCTGCCCTGCCTGTGAAAGAGCGGGCATCAAAAGCCGGATATACGCGTGAGCAATTTGGTGCTGCCTGGGACGATGTCGATCATAATGGATGTAATACTCGTGATGATATTTTGCGTCGTGATTTAACAAATATTCGTTTCAAAGCGGGAACTCGTGCTTGCACCGTACAAACCGGAACTCTTGACGATCCTTATACCGGCAGGACAATCGAATTTAAACGAGGTAAGAAGTCTTCAAGTGCCGTTCAGATCGACCATGTGGTGGCGCTTTCGAATGCGTGGCAGACCGGGGCTCAAGATATTGGCGAGGAAAAACGTCGTGAGCTCGCGAACGACCCCGAGAACCTGGTAGCAGCAGACGGGCCCGCAAATATGCAGAAATCTGATGCCGATGCTTCTGATTGGCTTCCTGGCAATACGGCCTACCGATGCACATATGTGGCGCGACAGGTGCATGTAAAAACAAAGTATCAGCTATGGGTCACTGCCGATGAAAAACGCGTTATGGAGAACGTACTGAACTCGTGTAAAGACACGAACCCTGTGAAGAAATAACGGTACACACCTGTTTGCAAGAATGCGCAGGTGGTTACGGGGTTATCGGTACAAGCACGAGCGCCGTTCCCTCAGAATGAGGGAACGGCGCTCGTGTGTACGGGTACCCCAGGAGGGAATCGAACCCCCGACCAAGAGATTAGAAGGCTCCTGCTCTATCCTCTGAGCTACTGAGGCATGCATTTCACTGTCTTCGATATCGGTGTGAAATACATTTATAGAGTACACCGAAAAGTCACATTATGGTAAACGAACTCGAAAAATGACACAAATTTATGGAAAAAATCCTGAATCGCCATAGCATGGTTCCGCGCCATGACAGGGGTTTACGCCCAAGTGTCCGCCGAGCTTAATGTTTTTGTAATATTTGACGGGTGCGCCGCGCACGGAGCTTTTCACGTGTCTGAGGGAAGAGCTGCCACCACATCCGTGTGATAGTTCGCTTTACCTGATGTGGGTGGAAGCTCAAGTACACCATACGTCGCGTTGCCGGGTCTAACGCCATCAGATAGACGATATAGGCCAGACAGATCAAAATGGCGATAAGACGCGCCATTCCCTGGTTGAAATCGTTCAGATATGGTGAGATGTACAGCTGATCGCATACCGCATACGCCATAAAGAACAAGGTTGTCACAAAGTACCACATCAGCTGGAAGTGAGAACGCAGACCTGTCGCGGCAATCATAGGAACAGCCCAGAGAATGTACCACGACTGAATCATCGGGCTGAAAAAAAGCATGGCGAGAATCGCGAGGCCTGCGTACCGCACCACATTACGGTATCGACCGACAAATGCGAAGCTTAACGCGCTCAGGATGCCTAGAAGTTTGCCAATATTCTCAAGAATTTTCTTAACAGTATCGAAAGAGTCGCCGTGTGCGAAAAGCCCAATGAACCCGATCACCAAGCCGATGGGAGTGTACCAAATGTACTGACCGCCCGTAGTAGAGAGCGCGCTGACCCAACCGAAACCAAGGTCACTTATGTAACCTAAAATAGCGAGCTCGGCAAGAAGAATAATTCCTGAGATAAACCAGATAGTGAATTTGCGTACCCAGCTGGCGTTATTACCCGCCCACAGTAAGCCAACAAAGGGGAGTACCACAAGCGCTAGAGGCTTCACCCCGACGCCGAAAGTCACCATCGTAACGCCAAGAACGCCACCATAGACATTGGGGTATCGCTTCGCAAAGTAGAGACCTGCAAGCATAAACATGGTCATCAAGGAATCGTTGTGACCACTCGCTATGAAAGAAGCTATGAACAGGGGATTAGCGCCTACCTGCCAGAGCGCTCGCGTTTGATTATATTTGTAAAGCTGTGCGAGTTTTACGACAAAGAACAAGATGCCGATAACGGCGAGGACGCTGACAAGACGAAACAAGAAAATGGCGAGATCGATATTTCCATCGACGATGCGAGCGATGAATTCTTCGATTTTGAGTGAGATAGGCCCGTAGGGCGGAGGAGACTCAGCCCATTGCGGATCCGCACCATTTTGCATGAAGTTCGCTATCTCAGAAACCCCCTGTTTATAGGGGTTCAGTCCGTGAGCCATAACCATGCCCTGCCCATAGTAGGAGAACATATCGCGACTATAGATAGTAAGAGCAAAAACCTGGGGCAGCGACCAGCAGGTAACAATTGCGATCATCCACCTGAGCGAAGAATTATTCCAGGTACCCATCTTCTGATAGATACGCAGCCACTCACGGCACATAATCATGGCGCCTAGCGAAAGTGCGATAATACAAACGATTACCCACGAAACTTCATAACGTATAGTGCGTATCAGGTTATTGCGCCAAAAACCTGAGCTATCTGCAATCCAGCCAACGCCGTATGAGCTGAGAGTGATAAGAATAGAGCCAAAGGCACCCAGCAGCAGCGTGCGAAGACGGTTACTGTCAATGTACTTTTGCAGACGCGGCGACGTTGCGGTGGGCTTTGTAAAAAATCTTGACCGCCACTGCATATACCGCGTTTTCATGCGTTAGGATTCCCTTCACTAGGGGTTTTAGCTCTACATCCAATACGCTCTCCATAATACCCGAGCACCTTCATTGTCTCCTGTGTGAAACCCACAAGACTACCGTTCTTCGCACGTGTTTTAGCTCGCGTGTGGAGAAGGTTTAATTCTCATATAGGTCACAATCAAACTTTTTAGGGCGGTAGATACAGAAAAATAAGAAAGCTATGAACTGCTGTAGCTGGGAGAGTACGTAGAAAATCTGTAGAGTTAAAGCGTGAGTATTTCAAGTGAACGTATTGTATGGATTGACTGCGAAATGACCGGGCTCGATCTTACACAGGATGCACTGATTGAAATAGGTGTTCTTGTGACGGATTCTGATCTCAATATTTTGGGTGAAGGCGTGGAGCTCGTGATCAAACCCGGTTCTGAGGCACCCGCTGGAGCTCTTGAGAACATGAATAGCTATGTGCGAAATATGCATGAGTCTTCGGGGTTGCTAGAGGACCTTGAACACGGCGTATCTATGCATGAAGCGCAGGAAGCAGTTCTTAAATACGTCAAGAAGTATGTTCCCGTAGCGGGCAAAGCGCAGTTGGGCGGAAATTCAGTCGGCATGGATAAACGCTTTTTGGAGCGCGATATGCCAGATCTTATGAAGCATTTGCACTACCGCGTAATTGATGTATCGACGATCAAAGAACTCGCTGCTCGCTGGTACCCGGCTGCTCGTCATAATGCGCCAGTTAAGACCGGAAACCATCGTGCTCTCGGTGATATTAAAGACTCGATTGATGAACTCAAATACTACCGTCGCGCAATTTTTGTTCCAGATGCACCGGATGCGATTACCGCAGCTCGTATAGCTCGCGACGTGGAAGCAGAGCGTCAGACTCTTGAAGAGGCGTAAGAGATACGTCGTCTTAGGCTCTGAAAACGTGCTTCGATAGAAGCGCTCGTAGTTGCCCACCGGCTACGGCATCTGCCATAATAAAAACTGTGTTTGCACTGGGCACGCCCCTGCCGTAGGGGGAAGAGCGACCATAACAGTGCGGACCTTAGAACATCAATCATGTTCTAAGTTAATAGAACTTCTATCCACCTCTTGGGCGATAGATTTAATCGAGTCTATTTGACCTGCGGCAGATGACTCAGGAGAGCAACACATGCAAACTCTTGATTTTCTCGACAAGAAGTCCCTTCGTGACGACATTCCCGAATTTGCACCCGGCGACACCCTGAATGTTCATGTGAACATCGTTGAGGGTAAGAACCGCCGTGTTCAGGTTTTCAAAGGTTTTGTTGTTGGACGCCAGGGCGCTGGTATTCGCGAAACCTTCACTGTACGTAAGATTTCCTTCGGCGTTGGTGTTGAGCGTACTTTTCCGGTGCACTCCCCGGTAATTGAGAAGATTGAGCTTGTTAGCCGCGGCGATGTTCGCCGTGCCAAGCTGTACTATATGCGTGATCGCCACGGTAAGGCAGCTCGTATCCGCGAGAAGCGCGAGTTCTAAGACATATCAAGGTCATGGAGTTAGCCGAATCTTCGGCAGAACCTCAGATGAGGCGTCATTCCGTTAGGGGATGGCGCCTTGTTCTTGTGGCTTGCGCTCTTGCACTATGCATTATGCTGGGTATCCGTACCTTTATAGCGGATGTTTACTATATTCCATCTGACTCTATGGAGCCTACCTATATGCCCGGGGATCGTGTTTTAGTCTCGAAGCTGTCTGATAGCTCCCACATACATCGAGGCGATATTGTCGTTTTTGATGGTACTGGGTCACTGTCGCCTTATAAATCAGGGGACGGGTTCTGGAACGACCCAGTAAAACACACCGGGCAGTGGTTGGGCCTAGCTCCTACAGAAACCGTTTACATCAAACGAGTGATTGCACTTGAGGGTGATACCGTATCCTGCTGTACCGACCAAGGCGAGATAACTCTCAACGGAGAGCCTCTAGACGAGCCTTATATCTACCCACAAGACTCACCTTCAACCACAGAATTTAACGTTGTAGTACCGCGCGGACGCATGTGGGTCATGGGCGATCACCGCTCGGTATCAGTTGACTCTAGGTCTTTACTAGGAGCACCTGGTGGAGGGCTAATCCGAACCGATAAGATTATTGGAACCGTGGATTTTCGTCTCCATTTTTGACATCTGTGTATGTCTACAGGCGTAAAACCCTCAAATAAACTGCATTTGAAGAGCAGACACCTATACAATAGCTAAGAACCATTCGCCCCTAGAAAGGTCTTCGATATGGCTAACCAGTACGGCTCATCACGTTCATCACGCGATGAGAACTCCGTCCCAGCTAACTATCAGCCGCGGAGTCGCCGTGAGCGCCGGGAGCTTGAAGAGCGCCTGGTCTATGAAGAACAAGAACAGTCGTACATTGAGTCGCAAGAAGATCCAGAGGGCGAGTATACGGATTATGCTTATGAAGACGAGCAGGATGTGTATGAACCGGAAGAATACGATGCCTCAGAGTATGTGGAATACCCGGAATATGAGGAAGAACCAGTAGATTTCGAGGAAGCCTCAGCTGAATATGACGATTATCCTTCCGAATATGATGGTAATGATGAGGCAGAATATACGGAAGACATAGAAGCTGATGAGGAAGAACTGGAGACAGAGCCCGCTCCAGCTCTCAGCGCTAAAGAAGAAAAGAAGCGAAGGAAAAAAGAGAAACAGGCTTTGACCCTCAAACAAGCGCAAGCCGAGGGCCGAGTAAGTGAATGGGCTTGGACTCAAGTTCGTGAAACAGGCACAATCATCCTTTATGCTCTGATTATCGCTTTCGTTATTAAAACATTCCTGATTCGCGGCTTTTACATTCCCTCAGGGTCTATGGAAAATACTCTGCAGGTTAACGATCGCGTCTTCATCAACGTTGCCGGGTCGTATTTCAATGACCCCAAACGTGGTGATGTTGTTGTCTTTAAAGACTCACAGGGCTGGATTCCCTCAGGGCAGAAGAGCTCCAACCCCATTTCCGATGGACTTACCTTTGTTGGTATCCTACCCGACACATCCTCAAACTACCTGGTGAAACGAGTCATCGGTCTGCCTGGTGATACGGTAGAAAGTGATGGTAGCGGAAAGATCAAGGTTAACGGTGTTGAGATCACGGAACCCTATCTACACCCCGGGTCAAACCCCTCAGACATTCCCTTTAAAGTGACGGTACCCGAAGGAAAATATTTTATGATGGGTGACCACCGTGATAACTCTGCCGACTCCAGGTTTCACATTGCCGACGGGCACGCCTTCATCCCACGAGATGACATAGCGGGAACAGTTTTCGTGATTGCCTGGCCGCTGAACCACTTCGGAATGTTGGAAGACGAAAAGAAGGTCTTCGACTCGGTCCCTAACCCGTAATTGACCAGTATGAACATATTGCCCATCCACGAGGTGGAATAGGAAGAAAATCCTATTCCACCTCGTACCTATAAAACGGGTATACCTCATATACACGATGTTTATATAAGCGATACCAAGCCCCTCGTCCGTTGGTGTTTTCACGTGGAAAGATAAGACTACACATGCATAGCGCGAATCTTGAGCATGAACAAAAACTTTTTACCGCAGGGTATCGCTTGATCGCTGGTCTCGACGAAGTCGGGCGTGGAGCATTGGCAGGCCCCGTAAGCGTAGGTGTTGCCGTGTTAGACCAACAAAATCAGCAGATACTTGAAGGACTCACGGATTCAAAAGCCCTAACCCCAAAACGCCGTGAAGCCCTTATACCGCGTATCCAAAAATGGTGTTCCTACACTATTGGGCACACTACACCCGCCGAAATAGACGTTTTAGGAATGACCTACGCACTACGACTGGCGGCGCAGCGAGCGCTCGCCGCTCTTGCGCATCGAGGTTTATACCCTGAGGCCGTACTTTTGGATGGGAAACATGATTGGCTTAGCCCTCAGCCTGCGAACCTGCTCGATTCTATAGACCCTGTATACCGTCGGTATGAGGAATTGCTTCACCGCGTATGGAACGGTGCTAACTCGGCCGTAGAAAAAGGTTGGAGTGGTCCAGTCACCACGATTATTAAGGGTGATTATCAGTGTGCTTCTATAGCTGCCGCCTCGGTGATTGCCAAAGTCGATCGTGATGCCTTTATGGAATCCTTATCGGCAGAGAACCCACACTACGGCTGGGCGAAGAACAAGGGGTATGGGTCTGTGGCGCATCGTCAGGCTATTAGCGAGTATGGACCTAGTATTTATCATCGTCTTTCATGGTCGTTACCGGCTACAGAAGAGCAACTGACGAATACACGTATCGGTCGCAGCGAAGTATTGAAAGTTTCGGGAGAAGACGGGGAAAGTTAATGAGTGCAGAAGAACTGGAAAACTATGAGACCGATGCTCAACTAGCATTATACCGGGAGTACCAAGATGTTATGTCGCTATTTAGCTATGCCGTTGAAACGGACCGCCGGTTTTATCTCGCAAATAAGGTTGATGTAACGCCTCAGATCCGGGAGGGAACCATATACTTTGAGGTCGTGATGAATGATGTGTGGGTGTGGGATGTTTTTCGCACTAATCGGTTCGTCAAGAATGTTCGAGCTTTTTCGACTCGTGACGTAAATGTTGAAGAACGGCTACCAAATCAGGACTTTACGGTGCCAGAAATTGCTGATCTTCCCGATGACTTAGGATAAAAGCGACCGTAGCGCGACAAAAAACTGAGCTTAATATAGCGGTTTATAGCTGGCTCTCAGACTCAAATTTTTGGGGTTAATGGGAAGTTTTCGCATAAATCGCTGTGGATAACAAAGAAAAGTGTCCCACTCCCTTAGGTTTTCCACAAATCTCAGAGTAGAGCCCGCGTACTATGGATACAGCGGTCATAGTAGAGGCAAGAACATCTGCTATGCGCCAAGAATCTGGGGAGCTAGTGAGCTTCGCATGAGTTTTGGTGTTCTCATGAGGAGCCACTATGACAGCTATAACGTCGCGCACGCCATCGAGCCGCACACTGGGAAAGTCAAGCTGGAGTCGTAGACCTGCGAAGGCACATCGGGTGGGGCGCTGGGGCGAAGACCTAGTTGCCCAGATTCTTAGTGTTAATGGGTACCGGATTCTGGAACGTAATTGGCGTCCGCCCGCAGGGCTAGATATTCCGTTGCGGGGAGAGCTAGATCTTATTGCTATTACTCCCCAGGACGAGCTGGCTTTTATCGAAGTTAAAACTCGATCCTCAGAAGAGTACGGGCATCCTTTTGAAGCTATCAATGGTGATAAGGCTAAACGCACACGTGAACTCGCTATACTATGGTGTCGTCTACGCGAGAACCTTGATTTTGGGCATTTTCGTGTTGATGCTATTGCAGTGACAGGAACTCCTGAAAAGTTCACCTTCGAACACTTGATGGGGGTGGCGTAGTGGGGTTTGCACGTACGTACTCTGTAGCTTTGGTTGGGCTTCACGGCCATATCGTTGATGTTGAGGCGGATGTATCTCAAGGGCTTCCCGGGTTTGTGCTCTTGGGCCTTCCTGATACAGCTCTTAACGAATCTAAAGAGCGTGTTCGCTCTGCCGCTAAGAACTCAGGTATTTCGTTAACACAGCACAGACTCACCATTAACCTGACACCCGCAACACTGCCTAAGCGTGGCTCTGGGTTTGATCTTGCGATGGTAATCGCGGCTCTGCAAGCTGAACGAAATTTACATCCTAGCGGCGATTGCGTTTTTCTTGGGGAGCTAGGGCTCGACGGTTCTTTGCGGTCTGTTCCTGGCATACTGCCAGCTGTAAAAGCTGCCGCTGATGCGGGGCACTCGCGCGTAGTGGTGCCCCATGCCAACGTTGCAGAGGCATCGTTAATCCCGGGAATTCAGGTTGCCGGATTTCGGTGTTTGGCAGAAGTATTTTCTGCTTTCGGAGCGAGCACAGAGAACCTGAAATATCCACCAGCGCCGGTTGAGTCGATGACTCCAAATCCTTCTGCGCATACTGCGGTATTAGCTGATATGTCTGATGTTGCGGGGCAACAACAGGGAAGATTTGCCCTCGAAATTGCTGCCGCCGGGGGACATCATATTTTGCTGCAGGGTCCTCCCGGATCTGGGAAAACAATGCTGGCAGAGCGGCTTCCTACTATTCTGCCGCTTCTTGATGATGAAGCAGCTATGGAGGTAACAGCGATTCAATCGCTCTGCTCATCGGACGCATCTTTGAGCGAACTAGTGCGTATACCGCCTTTTGAAGCTCCGCACCATAGCGCATCTGCACCCGCTATTTTGGGAGGAGGTAGCGGAATCCCGCGACCGGGTTGCGTTTCAAAAGCCCATCGTGGAGTACTTTTTCTGGACGAAGCTCCAGAGTTTAAACGTACAGTGCTCGACTCGTTGCGCCAGCCTTTGGAGAGCGGAGAAATAGTTCTTGATCGAGCTGCGGCCTCAGCAATTTACCCGGCCCGGTTTCAATTAGTTCTTGCTGCCAACCCTTGCCCTTGTGGAATGAACGTAGGTACCGGTGCTGATTGCACCTGTACCCCTCGTGAGCGACGCTCATATTTCAGTCGTCTATCGGGACCACTTCTTGACCGTATAGACCTTAATCTGATGGTTCCTAAAGTATCCTCCGCCGAGCTTGCCAGCCAAGAACGCGGGGAAAGTTCTCGCAGTATTCGAGAAAGGATTATCACAGCTCGTGCTGCCCAGGTGGAAAGATTATCTCCCTTTGGGTTACGGGTTAACGCTGAGACGAATGGAAAAATTCTACGTGGACCGCTTCGGCTGAACTCAACCTTGGTACAAGGTCTTAACCGAGCCGTAGACCGGGGCACTTTAACAGCGCGCGGATACGATCGCGTGTTACGCACCGCATGGACTCTGAGCGACCTAGACGGCACGACCTCACCCCAACAGGAACATCTTGATGTGGCTTTATTCCTGCGGCAGCAGGGTGGGCATCAAGGGCTATAAAAATTATCCACGTTGATGGAATAAACGAGCATAGTGAAGAGAGAACTATCATGCCAGACGTACTTTTAGACGTAGAAAACCATACATATTTTCAACAGCTAATGATGTATCGCCGGAAAGAGCTTGAAAGCCTAGACCAAGCGTACATCCCGGAACCTTTTGAAAGTTCAACACCGTTTCAGTGGCGAATAAATGCGAAGTTGCAGGATGAAGAAGCCGAGCTGCTATTTGAGGAAAACCTGGAACCGGAAGAACGGATACGCCAGGTGCGAGCCTATATTCGGTTATGTACCGCCCTTATTATGCGCTTTGCTGATCCTGCGGATCCTCTGATCGTTGAGGGACTAAAAACTTTGGGGGCTCCGCTTACTTTGTATTGCGTGACTAATCCGGAAGGAATGACGGAAACGTGGTGGAATGGGGGAGAACCCAGCGAAGAAATTGCCGATGTACTTCGTGCCGCAGGGGTCAGTTATACACCCGGTCAGCATTCCATGAGCTATGAGGACTTTACTCGTGGTATCGCGAAGAAGCGTAGGAGATGGCAGGGACGTCAGCGATTTGAACCTCGACGTGAATGCGCTATGGCGGTATCTTGCGGTATATGGCTTGTAACCCCTGTTGATGATTTTTGGCCTAACCACCTTCAAGATTTAGGGGATGAAACTCCGTATGGTCTGTGGGGCAAGGGTGATCCCGCAAAATTACGGGTACTAACAGCGTATTTTCAAAAATGTGTTGCGGTCGTAGGGTCGCGTGATGCGAGTGTATACGGGGCTGATGCAACATCCTATCTGGTCCATGAGTTAACGCAGAAGGGCCACATTATTATCTCCGGTGGCGCTTATGGCATTGATGTGGCTGCCCATCGTGCTGCGCTTGCCGCAGGAAGTTCTGCGGTTCCTACGATTGCGCTCATGGCTGGAGGTCTGGATCATTTCTATCCCGTGCAGAACAGGGAGATTTTGCATCGTATTGTGGAGGAAGGCCTTATTCTGAGCGAAGTGTCCATTGGGAACACCCCTACCCGGTGGAGGTTCTTGGAACGTAACCGTCTTATCGCTGCCCTTTCACACGATATTGTGGTAGTAGAAGCACGCTGGAGGTCTGGAGCCCTCAACACCGCTCGGCATGGTCTTGAAATTGGACGAGAACTTTGGGCTGTTCCAGGGAATATTAATTCTCCGAATTCTGTAGGCTGCCACAGGCTTATCCGGGATGGTCATGCTCATATCCTGAGCGAGATACAAGATATTCTGGAAGCTCGTGAAGGGTTCGATGCTCTGCAGGAAGAAAAGCAAAGTCATGATCACGAGCAAAGTACAATTCTCGATACCATGTCGGAGGCGCAGGGACGGCTTTGGGACATGATGTCCCCGCGGGCCTATCGATCGGCGGAAGAACTTGCGGGCCACATCGGCTTGCCTTTGCGCGGTACTATGGTAGAACTGAGCCAATTGGCGCAACAAGGTCTGGCAGAAACCGATGGGTTCGGGTGGCGTAAAATACGGCAGGCAGCTCGCTCAGCATCATAGCTTAGTACATGGACTTGCTAGCCTCGCAGAAGAGATAGGGACAGAGAGGAGGAAGGCGAAATGACAGCAGCATTTTGGGATGATAATAAAGAGCTTTCAAAGACTTTACCTATGCCCGATGCAGTTTTACCGGAAAGTTCATTAGCCCCTACCCTCCCCATATCAGCAAGCCAGCAGGATTCCACCCCAGACCTTGCTCCCGCCTTATCTGGAGAAGTATTTTTACCTATTGTCGAGCATTTCGAACGTTATCTCAGGTACGAGAAGTATCGTTCCGAAGAGACTATCCGATCGTACATATCTGATCTCTGCGGTTTTTTCGGCTTTATCGGACGACGGGGAATTAGCCGTGTTGAAGATGTAAACCTGCAGCTTATCCGTGAATGGCTGGGGTCTATGCACCTAAAACAAAATGCCAAGACAACTGTAGCTCGACGTGGTTCGACCCTGCGCACTTTTTTCAGCTGGGCTCATGAGGAAGAACTCATCGTAGAAAATCCTACCCGGGGAATGAGTACGCCTAAGCGTGACCGACATCTTCCTGCTGTCCTGAGTCAGGAACAGATGAGCTCCGTTTTGGACACCGTAGCACTGCGATGCCGCGAAAATCCGCAGGATATCCGGATGCTGAGGCTTTGGGCTGCTCTAGAGGTTCTGTACTCATCGGGTATGCGTATCTCAGAACTTACAGGCTTGAATCTATCGAGTATAGACCGAGCTAATAAGACGGTTCGCGTTATCGGTAAAGGTAATAAAGAACGTGTTGTACCATTGGGAACCCCCGCGATGAAAGTTCTTTCACAGTGGGTCAAAATAGGGCGCCCGTATTGGATAGCCAAAGGTTCACGCGATGTAACTGCCCTGTTTATAGGGCCACGCGGCAAACGTGCAAACCCTCGACAAATTCGTGAAGATATTAGCCGAATCCTACGTACACTTGAGAATACCGAGGTTTCAGGGGCACATGTCCTTCGTCATTCTGCTGCAACTCATCTTGTTGACGGAGGGGCAGACATTCGTACCGTTCAAGAGCTGTTAGGGCACGCATCGCTCTCAACGACACAGATCTATACCCATGTCTCCATGAAACGTTTAGCAGATACCTATATTCGTGCTCATCCGCGAGCTTGATTGTACGGAAGCGGAAAAGGCTATTGAAGTTTTTCGTGTGCTTGCCCTGCGCGGTAAGCGAAAAATGATGACGTTACAAGAAGCAACTGGTACTTAGAAGGCATAAGATGTCAAGACCAATATCCAGCGGAGCCTGTGGTGGGCGCTTATGGAATATACCGGCTAGGACAAAAGATGAGTAGAATATCTCTGGAGCGTTTATCATAATATGTGGCATTTTGAGCTACTCCGTACGATGATAAAGCGATAGAATACTATACGCGAGAGCGTCATGAGCTATTTGAAAGGTCAAGAATGTACGCTATTGTCTGCCCCGGTCAAGGATCTCAAAAAAAGGGCTTTCTCACTCCTTGGCTTGAGATTGTCGGAGTTCGTGAACACCTTGAGCGTCTCTCACAAGCAGCAGAGCTTGACCTTATCCATTACGGCACCGAAGCCGAGGAAGAAGCTATTAAAGACACCGCTATTGCCCAGCCTTTGATTGTTGCTGCAGGTATTGTCACCGGGCGTCTAACGCTTGCTCGTCTAGGATCAGAGAATCTACTTTTCGCGGGGCACTCCGTAGGAGAAATTACAGCAGCTGCGCTTTCTGGAATTCTTAGCGATGAAGATGCTATGCGTTTTATTCGCGTTCGTGCCACCGGCATGGCTCAAGCCGCCGCTGCATCCCCAACCGGTATGGCAGCAGTCCTGGGCGGCGATGAAGAAGAGGTTCGTGAAGCAATTAAAGCGGCGCAGCTAGTTGCAGCCAACTCCAATGGCGGTGGACAAATCGTTGCAGCAGGCGCACTTGACGCTCTTGAAAAATTCACTGAGAATCCACCGGCGCGTACTCGTGTTATTCCGCTTAAAGTTGCTGGTGCCTTTCACACAGAAGCTATGGCCCCGGCCGTGGAACCACTCAAGAAATTTGCAGACACGATCACGGTTGAAGATCCAAAGCACAAAATTTTGAGTAATCGCGATGGCTCTGTGGTCGCTTCCGGACAGGAATTTCTCGATTCTCTCGTCAAGCAGGTTACAAACCCTGTGCGGTGGGATCTGTGTATGGCTCAGATGTTGCAAGACGAAGTCACCGATATTATTGAGGTAACACCTGCAGGAACCCTCGTCGGATTGGCAAAACGCGCAATGCGTGGTGTACCTTTCACCGCCATTAACGCTCCTGAAGACCTCGAAAAATTTGGTGCATAGGTTTAAGGCGTATCAGGTCAGACCCACGAAAAAACAGCTCAAGGAACAGTAAACACGTGACTACCCTCAAACAATATGAGAACAATCGTTACTCCCGCATTTTAGGCTATGGGGCTTCCCGTGGTGAGGTGATTGTTCATAATAACGATATCGTTGAAGCTATCAACTCGTCTGATGAGTGGATTAAGCAGCGTACCGGGATTTCAACCCGACATCGAGCTAGCGAAAACCAAACCGTTAATGACCTTGCAATCGCAGCAGCTCATGATGCGCTCGCCAACTCACACGTGACGGGTGAACAGATTGATGCCGTTATTATCTCAACAATTTCCCACCCGTATGCTACTCCGTCACTAGCTGTTCTGGTTGCGGATGCCATTGGGTCTCGGTGTCCTGCTTACGATATTTCTGCGGCCTGCGCTGGCTTCTGCTATGGTATAGCTCAGGCAGATGCTATGGTTCGTTCTGGTATGGCGCAGAATGTTCTCGTGATAGGCGTTGAAAAACTTTCAGATTTTATAGATAATACGGAACGTTCTATCTCATTCTTGTTGGGAGATGGAGCGGGTGCGGCTGTTGTCAGCGTATCGGACGAACCCGGCATCGCCCCGACTATTTGGGGGTCAGACGGTTCCCGCTGGGGGACTGTCGGAATGACCCATTCCCTCCTCGATATCCGTAACCGTGACTTTGTCGTTAACCCTGTGCAGGAAGATGAAAAGATTTGGCCGACCCTGCGTCAAGATGGACCTTCAGTCTTCCGCTGGGCTGTGTGGGAAATGGCAAAAGTTGCACAGCAGGCTTTAGAATCGGCAGGTATTACTCCGGATGAGCTGGGTGCATTAATTCCGCATCAGGCTAATGCTCGCATTATCGATCAGATGGCAAAAACCCTGAAATTGCCTGAAAATGTCGCTATTGCGCGAGATATTGCTGATGCTGGTAACACGTCTGCCGCCTCCGTTCCTTTGGCAGCGCATCGTCTTTTGCAGGAACAGCCTGAACTTTCTGGAAAATTTGCACTACAGATTGGTTTTGGGGCCGGTCTTGCATATGCGGCACAGGTTGTTGTTCTTCCGTAAGTTATCGAGATCACTCTTAAGGTATCTGAATATACCTTTTATGAGATAGCTCAAATTCGTACCTGCAAACACTAGATTTTATAGTACGAATTTGAAAAACTCGGGGTTATTGTGTGAGATACTTACACAGACACGATAAACTCGATTATGCACATGCTCTTAACCAGGAGCGTGCTACCACTTCTATGACAAAGGAGCCCTTCATGGCTAACAAAGAAGAGATCCTCGCAGGTCTTGCTGAGATTGTAAACGAAGAGACCGGTGTTGAAGTTGAAGATGTTCAGCTGGATAAGTCCTTCACCGAAGACCTCGATATTGACTCTATCTCGATGATGACTATCGTAGTGAACGCTGAGGAAAAGTTCGAAGTTACTATTCCAGACGAAGAGGTCAAGAACCTCAAGACTGTTGGTGACGCAGTAGACTTTATCGCAAAAACAGCCTAAATTAGGCTGCCGACGGTGGGCGCGGGCAAGTAACCGCGCCCACCTGTCTAGTTTCACCCTCCACCGATATAACCAAGAAAGTGTGAAGATGTCTCGAAAAGTGTTGGTGACCGGTCTCGGCGCAACCACTCCTATTGGCGGCGACGTCCCCACCACCTGGGCAAATGCGCTTAAAGGCGTCTCGGGTATCACTAAAATTGATGAGCCCTGGGTAGAAGAATACAGTCTGCCTGTTTACATCGCTGGGCGCCTCGCAGAGCCTGCTCACGAGTCAGAACGACTCACCAAAGTTGAAGCAAAGCGCTTAGATCCTTCAGGACAGCTAGCACTTATCGCTGCTCGTGAAGCCTGGGAAGATGCTGGTTTTTCGGGTTCCGACGCTGAATCCGCAGAAGAAGTTGATCCCTTACGCACCGGTGTAGCATTTGGTACTGGTATCGGTGGTGTGTGGACCCTGCTTGATGCATGGGATACATTGCGTGAGAAAGGACCTCGAAGGGTTCTTCCCATGACAGTTCCCATGTTAATGCCTAACGGCAACGCAGCCGCTGTGTCGATGAACCTGAAAGCGCGCGCCGCTGCTCAAACCGTCGTATCTGCCTGTGCTTCTTCAACGGAAGCTATGGAGCTGGGGGTCGATATGATTCGCACAGGTAAAGCAGATGTGGTTGTTGTCGGCGGTTCCGAAGCAGCAATTCATCCTCTTCCGTTAGCGGCCTTTGCGCGTATGCAGGCGTTGTCATCGCGTAACGATGACCCCGAAAAAGCCTCACGCCCTTATGATATGGATCGTGACGGATTTGTGATGGGCGAAGGCGCTGCGGCTATGATTCTTGAGTCAGAGGAGCATGCCCGAGCCCGTGGAGCGCGAGTCTATGCCGAGCTAGCAGGTACCGGTGTCTCTGCTGATGCCTTCCATATAACCGCTCCCGATCCTGATGCTCTAGGAGCCACACGAGCTCTGCGTGAAGCACTCAAAGATGGGGATATTGATCCTGCTACAGTTGTGCATATTAACGCACACGCAACCTCAACTCCTGCGGGGGATCTACCAGAAGCAACTGCTATGCATGCTACTTTCGGTGAGCATACAAAGAATATTGCTGTTTCTGCAACCAAGTCTATGACGGGGCATCTTTTGGGTGGTGCAGGAGCCCTTGAAGCAGTGCTTACCGTATTGGCGATTTACAACCGCAAAGCTCCGGCTACTATTAATCTGGAAAACCAAGATCCGCAGATTGATCTTGACATTGTGACACAGGCACGGGAGCTTCCTGAAGGAGAGATTGTTGGTATCTCGAATTCCTTCGGCTTTGGTGGACATAACGCAGTCGTCGCGTTCCGTTCTGTTGAGTAACTCTGCATAATACTGGATTGGGGTCTTCTCAGGAATTACCTGAGAAGACCCTTTTCGTATCTGTGTACAGCTGAAGCCACGAAAAACAGTGAGGTATGCATACTTAACGCAACTGTCATATCTGAAAATACCACGGGTAATAATAAAGGGAGGATTCCCCACAGTTTTGTGGGGAATCCTCCCTTTATTATTAATGAGAAGCGACTATTTTACTTGTGCTTATAGCGGTAGATAAACGCTGCCATTGCGCCCCGTTCAACAGGTTGCCAAGGACGGAAGGTGCCATCAGCCCAACCGGTAGCGATACCAGTACCTTTAAGCCACATAATTTCTCGATAGAATTGATTATTCGCTCCAACATCTGAGAAATTACGGCCTGCGGGCACCGCTGGCTTCCCCGCAAAACGGTAGAAGAAAGCTGCCATCGCATCGCGGTTGACACTATCGTGCGGACGGAAGGTGCCATCAGCCCAACCGGTAGCGATACCTTGCTGATGCATCCAGACAATTTCGCGATAGAACTGGTCTTGAGGCGCTACATCGCGGAAAGGTGAACGTGCTGGAAGATTAACCGGAGGAGAGCCAGCCATACGGTAGAAATAAGCTGCCATCGCAGCGCGTTCTACACCTGCGTCCGGTCGGAAAGTGCCATCCGGCCAACCGGTAGTAATTTTCTCGTTGGCTAACCATTCAATTTCTTTATAGAAAGGCGAGCTCTGCGGAACATCCCGGAACCGGGTCTTAGGAGCCGTTTCTACTCGGGGCGCGGGTTGAGGATGCCATGAACGGTTCTTTGCCCCCGCATTGGTGGCTAGTGCACGTAAATCGTGAACCGTACCCGGGAAGAAATTCGAGTCTCCAACGAAAGGTCCTTCAGAAGAGAACTGCCAGATATCGTAATTACCCCACCCAGCTGGCATAGGACCGGGATAGTAGTTGTAATTTGCCAGATGCAGGAGGTGGTTACCGAACTCTGTTGCGCCTACGCATTGCCTCCACCAGTAATTAGCGGTATAAATCATAGGGTATCGACCGGTGAGGCTGCGGTAGGTCTCCATGAAATCACGAATCCACCGAGTGAGATCGGCACTGCTCATGTTGTAGCAGGTGTTGCCAAGACTCGGATATGGGTTGTATTCAATATCGAGTAGGCCGGGCATTGTAATTCCGTCGTTACTCCATCCACCGCCATGTCTGACGAAATAGCGTGCCTGTTCAGCTCCAGAGGTGGAGCGTGGGTTGGCAAAATGATAGGCACCACGAATCATGCCCGACTGTGCGGAACCGTTGTATTGTTGAGCAAAGTAAGGGTTAGTGTAATAGTTACCCTCTGTTGCTTTTGTGTATGCAAAACGGGAGCCCATATTATATGCACGGTTCCAGTCTACGTTTCCTTGGTATGAAGAAACGTCCATACCAAGGGTCCCACCTGTGGGAGTCCACATGGAAGTGGCATTAGGGGAGATCTTGCCAAGAGTTGAGGATTGCGACTCTGCAAGGCGAGCTCGCTCACCTGCACCCATTGGAGTATTCATTTCCTCGCGAGCGGGAATTTGAGCTGTAGAAGAAGCATCAGAAGTATTTTCATGAGCTACTGCCGGGCTTATAGTCCCTAAAGCCAGCACCATAGCGCCAACGGCTGCTAGGGTCTTTGAAACAGACTTTTGCCGGTTAAAAAGTTTCATGTTTACCTGCAATTTTATTTAGTTGTGTATGTGAGAGTGATATGTGTTGTGCATGATTTAAAAATGCGAAGAATATTTTTCGATTCTTAAAAATGCACTGCAGATCATGCTTCTCAAAGGAAGCGTGAACGAAGAGTATTCTAAAAATAATTTCCTATAAATTTCAAGTATTCAACCCTTTGTAGCGTGTTTTTGCGGTAGTATGAGTATTTTTTAAGTGTCAAGTATTAAAATATCTGATACCCCAGGATGAATATCATTAAATTGTATGTTAAACCTCATATGTGGTTGAAAAGTTTATATTTTTCAATATAAACAGGCAAGGAGAACAGTACATTCTATTTGAGGGTACATAATGTCTAAATCACAAAATTAAGGGTAAAGAAATTGACATATCTTTAGCCTATACTGTGATAGCGCTGGTGCCTTCCTCAAGACCTGCTTTTGGCGATCTTGCGTGGTGTGCCATAATTGACCCGTAATCGTGCTCCGGGGTCGGTGAAATTCCGAACCGGCGGTGACAGTCCGCGAACCGTGCGTATCAGTTATTGTGATGCTTACGGCCGAACCGGTGAAACTCCGGTACCGACAGTACAGTCTGGATGGTAGGCAGCACGAGCAGAAAGCACGGGATGCGGTCACGGTATATATTCGAAACCGTTATCTAATGTTCCAGCAATTGCTGGAATCAATGCATTTTGTTCTCCCCGGAGTCGCCGCAATGACGATGAAAGGGAGGAACAGTGAACGTTCTGCGGTGGCTCTTCGACGCACAAATACAGTTTGGAGACCAGATTCTTCTTGTGCGCGAAGTTTTAGGTAACCTTTTCGGTTTAGCCTCAGCTTTGGGCGGAATGCGCCGTAAAGTCTGGGCATGGCCGATCGGTATAGCCGGAAATCTGCTGCTTTTTACCGTGTTTATGGGTGCCTTCTTCGGCAGCCCCAACCCCATTAATATGCTTGGTCAGGCTGGGCGCCAGATTATGTTCATAACTGTTTCTGTATGGGGCTGGTATCGTTGGCGGCAGTCCTGCAGAGCTCAAGGAATGCGTGCCGAGGGGGCAGCTGTAATTCCACGATGGGCATCCAGGCTGGAACGTTTTAGCATTATCTCTGTACTTATTCTTGGCACGATAGCTTTAACTCCAATATTTCGTTCTCTAGGGTCATACGAGCCCGTATGGTCAGATGCTTGGATATTTACCGGTTCGCTTATAGCGACCTATGGTATGGCACGAGGATGGGTAGAGTTCTGGCTAATTTGGGTTGCTGTTGATATTGTTGGTGTTCCGCTGCTTTGGAGCGCAGGCTACTATGCCACTTCTCTGATGTATGTTTTCTACGGATGCTTTACTCTTGTAGGCTTCTTCGTATGGTGGAGTACTCGGAATCGTGAAGAAAAAACCCGAGTCCAAACGCAATTTCCGGATATTACTGTTGACGTGGAATCGAGCAAATCATGACAACGTATCTAGGTCCTGAGATGTATACGCCCGTAAATGATCTTGACTATTCTGCTGCGGAGTACGGTCATCTTCAAGGAATACCCGCTTCGGTAACTGTAAAGGTCCCTGAAGGGGCATTGACCGATGCTCGTGCTATGAGTTTGGCTATAGAAGCCGCTCGTCAGGGTATACGAGGGGCTAACCCACTTGTTGGAGCGGTTATTACAAACTCTGCCGGTCAAGTACTGCATGTTGGATGGCATCGCGGGGCAGGAACACCTCATGCTGAAGCTGATGTCCTAGCTCAAGCCCGCGCGGCTGGCACGGATATGAGCGATGCAAAAATGTATGTGTCGCTAGAACCCTGCAATCATACAGGCAAAACCGGTCCGTGCTCGCATGCTATCAAAGAAGCTGGAATTTCTCAGGTCTTTTATGCATATCCAGATAGGAGCGCTCAGGCTTCTGGCGGAGCAGAATATTTACGCTCTCACGGAGTCGTAACAACGTATATGCGAGAATTTGCTGAGGACTCGTACGCGCTAAATGAACGATGGTTTATTTCGGTCGCAGAAAAACGACCATTTATTACCGTTAAATCTGCTTCAACTCTTGACGGTTTTATCGCGGCAGCAGACGGCACCAGTAAATGGATAACTGGTTCACAAGCACGTGCTGATGGGCATCTCATCCGAAAACGCGCAGACGCCGTGATGATCGGAACCCGCACTACACTCCTTGATAATCCCTCACTAGATGCCCGTGATATCTCAGGGCAACGCTACAAGAAACAGCCTTTACGGGTTGTCATGGGAGAAACAGATATACCAAGCACCTATAAAGTGTGTGGTCTAGGTACAAGAGACCCAGAAAATTACATGCAGGTTTACACTCATGAGCCCCGAGTCCTTCTTGACGAACTTTACAGTCGTGGGGTGCGACACCTCATGATTGAGGGAGGACCGGGAATGGTTGGCCTATTTACCGGGGAAGATCTTCTTGACGAACTTGTTTGGTACCGCGCTCCTATACTTATGGGGCACGGTAAAAGTGCAATGTACCGACTTATTACCAACACGTTGGAAAATGCCCCTCGTCTGCAGCTTGATGATCTTGGGATGTTTCCATCAGTTCGGGTCTTAGGCGAAGACACCGCAACGCACCTGATACCAAGCCCCCGTAGCACTGCAAAAAATACACCGGGTATTCGTCGCGTACTTCCACGTTTCACGCACAAATATTTTCCAGAACCACGAGAATAAAAACTACAAAAGTTATGCATAATTCCTGGAAACAAAGTGTAGGAAAGGGAACATCGTCTTTGAGATCGTTCCGGTATGCACCTGCACGATATTTCGGGGAATAAAAGACTCATCTTTATAGTTATAGTGCAAGTATCGTAGCGGCATCTGAATTCCATCCCGGTGCAGCTGCCACAGAGGAGAAGACACACATGTTTACAGGAATTATCGGTGCGCTAGGTACCGTTGAGTCCGTTCAACCAGTCTATGACGCTCAAGGGACTTCGACCGGAGCTGCATATATCACTATTAACGCTGGTGATATTGTCTCTGACTTGGATCATGGAGGATCCCTAGCTGTCAACGGTGTATGTCTAACTGCCGTCGATGAGGATAGCATTGAACCGCAGCAATTTCGCGCTTATGCCATGGGGGAGACGCTCACTCGGACTAATTTAGGCACACTAACTCATGGATCGATCGTTAACCTTGAACGGTGCATGCCTGCCAACGGAAGGTTTGACGGACACGTAGTCCAGGGACACGTAGATGGTATCGCGACGGTTACATCAATAACTGAACATGATGCGTGGTGCACTATTCGTTTTTCCATTCCTCAAGAACTTGCTCCGTATCTGGTTGAGAAAGGTTCTATCGCCGTCTCCGGCGTATCGCTGACAGTAACCGCGGTTTCTGCCTCTGCTGAGAGCGCTCCCTGGTTTGAAGTCGGTTTGATTCCTGAAACTCTTAGCGCAACTAATCTAGGGCAGCTTACCGTAGGAGACACTGTCAATCTTGAAACAGACGCGCTCGCTAAATATGTAGCCCGGTTGATGGAAATGAGAAATGTAGATTTCCATGAAACTTCCGTAGTTGCACAAGAGCTGGATTCTATTCAGGAGGCCATTGAGGCTATCTCCGCCGGTCGAGCTGTCGTTGTAGTGGATGATGAAAACCGTGAAAATGAGGGAGATATAATTTTTGCGGCTGAATATGCTACAGAAGAACTTATGGGATTTACTATCCGCTATACTTCCGGAGTGATATGTGCTCCAATGAGTCACGAACGCGCAGACAGCATGAACTTGCCGCCGATGACCGCGCACAATGAAGATCCTAAAGGTACTGCATATACGGTTTCTTGCGATGCGCGTGTAGGAACCACAACAGGTATTAGCGCCGCCGATCGTGCTCGTACAGTCAGAGTTCTTGCAGACGCCTCAGGGTGCCCTGAAGATTTGAGCCGTCCGGGGCATATATTTCCCTTGCGTGCTGTAGCTGGTGGGGTATTGGAACGTGCTGGGCATACCGAAGCTGCCGTAGAACTTACCCGTGCGGCCGGTCTTTCGGGCGTAGGCGTTATTGCCGAGCTTGTTCATGATGATGGAAGCATGATGCGCTTTGAAGCATTGCGCTCTTTTGCAGCTGCGCACAGCCTCCCCATGATTTCGATCGAAGACCTTATTCAGTATGTGAAGGAACGAGCATGAGTGATACCCCAGAAAAGCAGAGCACTCAGCACAAGCACATACCCTCAGAGCTCGAATTCGAGAAACGCGATCTTGCTGAGAGATTTGCCCACCGGTACACAGCTTCGCCTTTAGACTTAGTGCCTCATCCCAGCCCGCAACTGGTGGAATCAACCATTGAGGTTATTGTTCCTACACCCCATGGAAACTTTGGGGTACGTGCTTGGCGGTTTGCCGATGGTGCTGAGCATATGAGCATTCGTGCTTTAGACGACCAAGGGAACCCTATTGCATTTTCGGGAGAAGATCAGATTCCCGCAGTGCGAATCCACTCCGAATGCGCTACTGGAGATATTCTGGGCTCCTTCCGATGCGACTGTGGTCAGCAGCTTGAGAATGGGTTAAAAATTCTCTCGCGTTATGGTGGTTGGATGCTCTATGTTCGCAATCATGAAGGGCGAGGTATTGGGCTTGTAAATAAGCTGCGAGCTTATGCACTTCAAGACGCTGGCCTTGATACCCTAGACGCAAATTTAGCGCTTGGCTTAGACGAAGATATGCGTGATTACACGCAGGCGGCACTTATTCTGCAAGAACTCGGGGTTCATAATCTGCGACTTATCACAAATAATCCGGCAAAGGTTGACGCGCTGACCGAGTTGGGGCTTGAAGTACATGAGGTAATTCCTGACGAAATTCCGGCGCGTGCTGAGAACGCCAAGTACCTTGAAACAAAACGTCAGCGTATGGGGCATAGGCTCCATGGGCCTAGTATATAATCTGGCTGATAACAGCTTGCTGTGTGGTCAGAGGACGACTTTGCGATATAAACCAACGACACCAAGGAGTTAAGAAATATGAGCGGCGCAGGAGCAGCAGATACCACTCTCAATCCTGAGGACTACACTGGATTCAAACTAGCTATTGTCGCGGCAAGCTGGCACACTCAGGTCATGGAAGGGTTACTCAATGGGGCGCAGCGCGCCGCCGCTGATGCGGGGCTGGAGCCGACTATTGTGCGTGTTCCGGGGACTTTTGAACTACCTGTTGCAGCAACCCGTCTTGCCGAAAAATACGATGCGATTGTTGCCCTCGGCGTTGTTATTCGCGGTGGAACTCCTCACTTTGACTTCGTATGTCAGGGCGCTACGAGTGGTCTGACCGATGTTTCCGTGCTGACTGGTCGCCCGGTCGGTTTCGGGGTACTCACCTGCGATAATGAACAACAAGCTCTAGACCGTGCCGGACTTCCTGGTTCCTCTGAAGACAAAGGCTATGAGGCAACGGCGGCAGCTTTGCAAACCGCAGCGACTCTCAAACGACTGAGCTAATTAACAGCGCGAAGTGTCAATTTTGATACTTCGCGCTGTTTGTTCAAACCACTGTTAGATGTGGTGGAACTTGTACACTAATACGAGAGCCCCAGGCAACAGTTTGGGCATCAGCAATCGAGCACGAAGGATTAGTCCTATGCAGGATTTGGGCATTATCTCACCCTCTCTTGAAGAATTCCGGGAACGCGCGGTGACTCACCGAGTTATTCCGGTGTGCATCAAAATTCTTGCAGACTCGCTTACACCCATTGGTATTTATCGTTCGCTGGTTCTACACGATGGTGCCGCTGATCCTGGAACTTTTTTGCTTGAATCGGCTAAGATCGCGACCGAGGGGGAATCGGCAGCTTGGGACCGGTATTCTTTTATCGGCGCTTCTTCTCGTTCAACCCTGACCACACGAGACGGCAAGATATATTGGCAAGGGCAAACTCCGGCGGGAGCCCCAACAGAAGGCGATCCCGTTGAAGCTATCGATCAAACCCTTCGTATGCTTCATACTGAACCAGTTCCTGGCCTTCCACCGTTAACATCGGGGTTGGTAGGTTACTTGGGCTGGGACGTAGTACGCCGCTGGGAGAACCTGCCGTATCCGCCAGCTGATGACGTGAATCTCCCAGAATTTGCCTTGAACATGGTTTCTGACATGGCAATCCATGATAATACTGACGGCACAGTGCTCTTGATTGCAAATGCCATTAACTTCAACGGTACCAATGAAAATGTGGATGATGCATACGTCGATGCGGTCGAACGTCTGCACCGTATGCTGCAGCAGCTAGAACAGGGTGCCTCTGAAACGGCATCGGTTTTAACCGGCGTTTCTGAGGTAAATGATCGAATTCATCGTGAGGTTACTCAAACCTGGTCGGTGCAAGGCTATCAAGACGCAATTGATCGGTGTAAGAAAAATATTATTGATGGCGACGTCTTTCAGATCGTGATCTCACGTCGTTTTGAAGTTGAAACTGGCGCGGATGCGCTTGATGTCTATCGCGTCCTTCGTCAATCTAACCCTTCACCCTACATGTACCTCTTTAACTTTGAGGATGCTGAGGGTATTCCTTTCCAAATTGTTGGTTCTTCCCCAGAAGCCTTGGTGACCCTCAAGGAGGGTCGTGCGACTTCGCATCCTATCGCTGGTTCCCGGCCTCGCGGTGCAACTCGTGAACAGGATATAGCTCTTGCTGAAGAGCTTCTTGCCGATCAAAAAGAGCGCTCTGAGCATTTGATGCTGGTTGATTTGGCGCGTAATGATCTGTCTCGAATTGCAAAGCCTGGAACGGTCTCTGTTGATGAGTTCATGGTGATTGAGCGGTTTAGCCATATCATGCATATTTCTTCCTCAGTGAGTGCTGAACTTGACCCTCAATTCAGTGCTTACGATGTACTTCGCGTTGCTTTTCCGGCGGGGACTCTCTCGGGGGCTCCCAAACCGCGGGCCATGCAGCTTATCGACGAGTATGAGCCGACCCGCCGTGGGGTTTATGGGGGTGTCTGCGGATATTTTGATTTTGCTGGAAACATGGATATGGCTATTGCAATTCGTACTGCTGTTCTCAAGGGAACAAAAGCTTATGTACAGGCTGGAGCCGGTATTGTGATGGACTCCAACCCGGAGTGCGAGACTGAAGAGACCGTAAATAAGTCAGCTGCTCCGCTCCGTGCTGTATTGACGGCATCGGGTCTGAAACCTCTGCAGACAAAACGCGTTACCACAGCAGATTAAGAACCTGCGGGAGGGCATAATCCCATGAATACACAGCGGCATAAGTCTTCGTCTTTGAATCAATCAAATAACCATGAGACAACGAGTACTGCTACGGCGTTTAGTGCGGCGGATGAAAACTTACACTCGAAACCTGTGAGACTACAAGCACCTGGACTGGTGCTTTTAACAGGGCTTGCTGTGGCTGCCCTTGCCTTTAGCACGACGCTTTTTCCTTGGGTCCAAGCGCATGTGAACGGGGTCTTGGGGGAACAAAATCTTGACGTTACTGGGTCTCGAGCGGCGCCCGCAGTAAGCGCACTGGCGATGGTAGCTTTAGCAGCTCCTTTAGCGGCGCGCATAGCCCCTCAGCTTTTGCGGTATGTTATCGCATTGGTAAGTTTAGGATCCGGGGTGGGTATTATTTTTTCTGCGCTGTCGGTGGTGATGAATCCCGCAGGTGCGGTTGTAACTGAGACCAGCAAGGTAACGGGAACCGTGGCGTCTACAGGTACATATGCTGTGACTGTTTGGCCGTGGATTTCATGCATATCAGGTTTTCTTATTATGTGCGTGGGACTTTGGACTCTTGTGGTGGCTCGACACTGGCAAGGTGGGCGTAAATATGACCGCACAGTGCGTAACCTGCAAGAAGCTCCTGGTGAGGTCGACAATATGGATGCATGGGATCTGCTGAGCAGGGGAGAAGACCCTACCGTAGAAAAATAGTTTTAAATAGTGAAAGAGGCTTCAAACACTGCGAGTTGTACAACATTGCTCGTCTAAATATTTGTACGATTCTCACCAGCAAATTCACAGAAGACGAGATCATGACCTAAAATCGAAGAAAGGACGTCTGCACGCATTATTCGCGTATCTGTGCACACACATGAGGAGTTTTCGTGACGGAAGAGAAAGTTGTTATTGTTCCTGAACGCCCATATGCAAATCACGGTAGCACCGTAGCATCGTGGGTTATGATCGCCATCATGACGACCGGGGTACTTGTTGGTGCTGTTGCGTATGATCTGGCTCAGCCCGTTATCGTCTTTGTTGGTGCTGGCATTATCGTGCTGGGTCTAGTGGCTGGATTGCTTCTCAAGAGTGCTGGCTACGGTCAAGGTGGTTCTAAAACCAAAAATACTGAGCGTCACTAGTAAATACGCTATGAGCGCCTCGCCCATGACGAGGCGCTCTCTCTTGTGCTATCTCAAACTTTTGGATATTTGATGACTATGAGAAGGAACACTGTTGAGTACCGTACTAGATGAAATTATTGGTGGAGTACGTGAGGATTTAGAGGATCGTCGTGCAAAACATCCTCTGGAAAAGGTGCAGGAGCTAGCGCTCTCTACGGCACCAGCTCTTGACGCTGTATGTGCTTTACGCGGTGATGGCCAAACTGTGCGCATCATTTCAGAGGTGAAACGTTCGTCTCCATCGAAAGGTGTCCTGGGGGAAATAGCGGATCCAGCGGAACTAGCGGTGAAGTATCAGCGTGGAGGAGCAGCAGCTATTTCGGTGCTTACCGAAGAACGCCGTTTCGGCGGAAGCCTGGAGGATCTGGACGCGGTGCGTGCTCACGTCAGTATTCCCATATTGCGTAAAGATTTTATTGTTGATGAGTACCAGATTTGGGAAGCACGTGCACACGGCGCAGATCTGGTGCTTCTTATTGTTGCTGCCTTGGAAGAAGATACCTTGAGCGCTTTCTTAGAGCTTGCCGAATCGCTTGGTATGAATGCTCTCGTAGAAGCACATACTTCAGAAGAAATATCTATCGCTCAGCGTGTCGGAGCCAAAATTATAGGTATTAACGTTCGCAACCTAAAAACTCTTGAAGTCAAGAACACGCATTATGCAGAGCTTGCGGCCGACCTGCCGGAAAGCGTTATTAAAGTTGCAGAATCTGGTGTATCTGGGCTGAGCGATGTACAGAACTACGCGCAGGCTGGTGCTGATGTCGTACTTATTGGTGAGACTCTGGTCAAATCTGGAGACCCGGAGAAAACTGTCCGTGAATTTTCGGCTGTACCTCATCTCTAATGCAGATTAGAGCTATCTTACGTAGATGACAGTTTTTCACATGTGAATAATCATAGGGCTTTTCTTTATATACGCTGACGCTATGTCATTCCGCGTAGAATAGTAAGAATACGAACAAGCCGTACCATGAGTTAAGTGTACAAACCTAACTCATGGATGAAAATAAAAGTACCCGGGAAGGACAACAATGAGCGAAAACCTGGCAGACGCATTTCTTGAGGGGAAATCCCTCAAAAATGCACCCGGTCCCTACTTCGGGCAATACGGTGGGCGATGGATGCCTGAATCGTTAATTGCCGCCATGGATGAGCTTGAGTCTACCTTCCAGAATGCTAAGCAGGATCCAGAGTTTATTGCGGAATTTCAGCGACTCTCTGCTGAATACTCGAATCGTCCTTCATTGCTAACGGAAGTTCCGCGGTTCTCAGAGCACGCTGGGGCTCGGATCTTTCTGAAACGTGAAGATCTTAACCATACCGGTAGCCACAAGATTAACAATGTTTTAGGACAAGCACTTCTCGCAAAGCGCATGGGTAAGACACGTCTGATCGCAGAGACCGGTGCTGGTCAGCACGGTGTAGCAACGGCAACGGCTGCTGCGCTTTTCGGCATGGACTGTGTGATTTACATGGGTGAAGAAGATACCGAGCGGCAGGCTTTGAACGTGGCGCGTATGCAGCTTTTGGGCGCGAAAGTTATTGCCGTTCAGAATGGCTCCCGTACTCTGAAAGACGCTATTAATGAGGCTCTTCGAGACTGGGTCGCTAATGTCGAGAATACCCACTATCTGCTGGGTACAGCGGCGGGAGCACATCCTTTTCCTACGATGGTGCGTTTCTTTCATGATGCTATTGGTTCTGAAGCACGCGAACAAATTCAACAGATGACTGGGCGTCTTCCCCACGGAGTTTCTGCATGCGTTGGTGGGGGTTCAAACGCCATTGGAATCTTCCATGCATTCCTTGATGACCGCGATGTAAAACTTTACGGTTTTGAGGCGGGGGGAGATGGTATAGAAACCGGACGTCACGCCGCAACTATTAATCTAGGCCGCCCAGGAATGCTTCACGGTGCCGTAACCTACCTGATGCAAGACGAAGATGGGCAAACTATAGAGTCGCATTCGATTTCTGCTGGCCTGGACTATCCCGGCGTTGGGCCCGAACACTCATACCTTTCAGACTTAGGCCGTGTCAGCTACCAGCCGGTGACCGATACTGAAGCTATGGAGGCTTTTCAACTGCTTTGCCGTACTGAAGGTATTATTCCTGCCATCGAATCGGCGCATGCACTTGCCGGTGCGTTACGGGTCTGTCAGGAGTGGGCGCATCAAGATTCTGAGTCTGCCCGTGAAAAAATAATGGTGGTGTGCCTATCTGGTCGTGGCGATAAAGACATGGAGACTGCCTTGAAATGGTTCGATCTAGGGAAAGCAACCCCGTCATCTTCTCTCATGACAGGCAATAAAGAGGCAGTTGCTGAGAAGGCAGTGCAGGCAGAAAGCGAGGCGCACGCATGAGCTATCAAGACGCACAGCCGCATGCGGCAAAGTACGAAGTCCTTGACGGTACCTTCCCGCCCCAAAACCCGAACTCGCTTCTCGTGCAGCGGTTACGCGAATGCAAAGAAGATGGGCGTGCAGCACTTATCGGGTACCTCCCCGCAGGTTTTCCCAACTTTGAAGATTCTGTGGCAGCAGCTATCGAATTAGGCAATAACGGTGCCGACATTATTGAGCTGGGCGTACCGTACTCGGATCCGGTCATGGACGGCCCCGTTATCCAGCACGCAACAGGTATCGCATTAGAAGGCGGCTTCAAACTTTCTCGGGTTTTTGATGCTGTACGGCGCATTACCGAGGCAACCCAAGCTGTCGTTGTCGTGATGACGTATTGGAACCCCGTACTTGCCTACGGTGTTGATAATTTTGCACGTGATCTTGCGGCTGCTGGAGGAGCTGGAATGATCACTCCAGATTTAGTACCCGATGAAGCATCGGCTTGGTTCGAAGCCTCTGAAAAATACGGGTTAGATCGTATTTTCTTGGCGGCGCTATCATCATCGCCTCAACGTTTAGAGACTATCGCTAAGGCTTCGAGCGGGTTCGTTTATGCCGTTTCTGTCATGGGCGTTACAGGGGCTCGCACTTCAGTCTCAGAAGCTGCCCAAGGACTTGTCGAAAACCTTCATGCTGCAGGCGCTGAATACGCGTGTGTTGGTTTAGGCGTTTCAACTCGTGCCCATGTTGAAGCGATCGGAACTTATGCAGATGGTGTGATTGTAGGAACGGCACTTGTAAAAGCTCTAGCTGATGGAGGTCCTACTGCGGTGGGAGCATTAACTCGTGAACTTGCAGGACGTGCATAGTATGAATGTTATATTATCGGAATCCTTTACCTCAGCAGTATCCCTTCCTCTGGCGTCAATCCCGTCGCCGAGTGTATCTTATCTTCAGCTTGGGCCGTTTCGTATCCATTTTTACGCACTTTGCATTTTAGCCGGAATAATCGTGTGTCTATGGCTTAGCGCTCGGCGCTGGGCACAAGTTGGCGGCACACGTGAGCGCGTATATGACGTGGCAATGTGGGCTATTCCCGCTGGAATTATTGGGGCGCGTGCTTACCATGTGCTCATTACAGACCCTGGCAGCTATTTTGGTCCCAATGTCTCTGATCCTTGGGCTTTCCTGAAGATTTGGGAAGGCGGCATCGGCATTATGGGAGCGGTGTCCGTAGGAGCCCTGGGGGCCTGGATTGCTTGTCGCCGATACCAGATTAACTATGCAGCATTTGCGGATGCAGTTGCACCAGGTATTATTTTGGCGCAGGCTTTTGGTCGTTGGGGCAACTGGTTTAATCAGGAGCTTTTCGGTAAGCCTACTACCCTTCCGTGGGGTTTGGAGATTAGTCAATCGAGTGGGAATTTTCCTGCTCAATATCCCGCAGGAACTCTCTTTCACCCCACGTTCCTTTACGAATCATTGTGGAATCTTGTGGGCGCATTCCTTCTAATTTTCCTGGGGAATAGGTTCCTGAAGCGCGGACAAACTTTTTGGCTCTATGTGCTGTACTACGGTATTGGACGGTTCTTCATTGAAGTGTTCCTGCGTATTGATACCTCTGAAACACTTCTGGGGCTGCGGGTTCACGTGTGGACATCGGGTGCCCTGATTGTACTAGGGTTGATCGGCTTTGTTGCCGCTGGTATCCGCGCTAGGGCTAAAGCTGCAGCGGGCATTGCTGAAGCTCCAGTGCAGGGATCATCTGTTCAGCAGACCCCCAACTCAGAGAAGACTGAGACTGCCGCCCAAGATTCGGATGAGGTTTCTAACCAGGGTAAAGAGACCTTGGAAGAATCTCGGATATCCGAGAAGAAGGTAACGGAAGAGAAGCAAGCTATAAAAGACAAAGAACCAGGCACCCAGGAAGAGCCTGCAGATAGGGTTCAGACCGGTGATAAGCAGGATAAAACCCCTGAGATCCCGTGGAAAAAATCTAAATCGTAAATTCTTGGACAACTAATCTTGGGTCCTCTTCACTGTTTCAATGGTGGAGAGGACCTGACTTTTTCCTTGATGAAAGATAAAAGGAGGGGGTGGGCCGCACACACAAGACCCACCCCCTGCAACCGAATACGTTATCGGCGCGGCCTCGCACCCGCATCCGGAATCAAAAGACCGGAGGAGGAGAGAAAACCTCCGGCCAAGTCTATTTTGGTAACCTGCTATGCAATATCAGAGGAATTTGGATATTGCTTCAACAAGTGGTTTTAGAGACTCTCGGTTGGTGTAATCCGCATGACCGGTTTTATAGCACTCAAGCATTTGCTGAATACCTTCGTTGGGGTTTGGATTAGCCATCAACCAAGCGCGAACCGGACCTTTAAGAGCGGTCTTATGAGCAAGTGAAAGCTCTGAAAAGTCAATCCCACCACGTAAATGGAAAGTCGGGCGTCCATCGGTGAGTTCTGCAGTATAACTTTTAGCGACAGCCTTGTCGAGCAGTTTCTTGGAGTACTCGCCTGTGAAGGAAACCGTGAAGAATGCAGTACGTTCCTTTTTAGGGAGAATAAAGGGAACAATCTTCTTCTTGAGGCTGGGAGCGCTTGTAAGGAACCCGCCGTAATCGCTACCGCCAATAATAACGGAGTCCGCTGCTTCCACAAGTTCAGGGGTTACTTCTGTAGCCCGTAAAGTATCGACTTCAGGAGCCTGTGGTAATGCTCGCAGATCTTCTGCTAGCCAGTTCGCATAACGCTCGGTGTACCCATAGGTTGAACCGAAGATAATCAGCACACGAATGGTCACTGAAGCCTCCCAAAGCAAATTTGCATACAAGATACTAATTATTGATTCCAGTCTATGGCAGGTGGTGATAAATGTGAAATTGCTTAGCCAATACTGGCGTGTCGTTTTTATCACATGGAAGAGGGGAGTGAGTGATGAACATCAAGGTGTGTCATACATGATGTGGGCATATTTGTTTCTCGGACAGGAGCGCTTGGCCATAGTTTCAAATGAGATGTCAGAAAACAACTAAAACCTAATTATTGTTCTGAGGGGCAGGTAGAGAGCACGTGAGTCTTGAGTGGGCAACATGGTTCGAGGTTAAAACTAGGATTTCCTGAAAATACCGAGAATTTTCCTCCCGAAAACGCTTGAGAAGGAATATACTAGAAGGGATGAATGCCGCACATGCCATGTTGTGTATACATGGTGTTGTGTGGGAATAATTGGGACTCCTGATGAGAAGGTTCCATCTATATTATGGGTATCTTTCTTAGAAAGTTCCACCCCAACACACGAAGGTTAGGTACATGAGGCGCGCAAAAATCGTTGCAACCATTGGTCCGGCTATTTCTTCTCCCGAAAAAATTGCGGAAGCGATCAAGGCGGGTATGAACGTTTCCCGTCTGAATATGAGTCACGGTGACCATGACGTTCACACTAACTCTTACACAACTATCCGTGAACAATCCGCGGCGTTGGGGAAAGAAGTAGCTATTCTTGCTGATCTGCAAGGTCCTAAGATCCGTTTGGAGCGCTTTGTAAACGGGGAAGAATATCTAAAGCCTGGCGCTGATTTTACGATTACTTCTGAGGACGTTGAGGGTACCAAAGATATCTGTGGTACGACTTATAAAGGTCTTCCTGGCGATGTGAAGCCTGGCGATAAACTTTTGCTGGATGACGGTAAGATCCAGCTGGAAGCCGTTGAAGTAACTCCAACTCGTGTTCGCACTCGTGTGATTGTAGGCGGACCTATTTCAAACAATAAAGGCATCAACCTTCCTGGGGCGGCCGTTTCCCTTCCCGCACTGACCGAGAAGGATGAGGCTGACCTTCGTTTTGCCCTGAATTTGGGCGTAGATATTATTGCTCTTTCCTTTGTACGTAGCGGGAAAGACGTAAACCGCGTTCATGAGATCATGGACGAAGAGGGTATCCGTATTCCGGTGATTGCCAAGATCGAAAAGCCTCAAGCCGTTGATAATCTGCAAGATATTATCGACAAGTTTGATGGCATCATGGTTGCCCGTGGCGACCTTGGCGTGGAACTGCCGTTCTCTGAGGTGCCACTGGTTCAGAAGAAAGCTATTGAGATGGCTCGTCGCTGGGCTAAGCCCGTTATCGTGGCAACTCAGGTACTTGAGTCCATGATCTCTAGCCCGACTCCTACGCGCGCGGAAGTCTCTGACTGTGCAAACGCAATCTTGGATGGCGCCGATGCGGTGATGCTCTCCGGCGAGACTTCGGTAGGCAATTACCCCATTATTACCATTGCGGCAATGGCCTCCATTATTCGTGATACTGAGGAAAAAGGTCTATACCGCGTACCACAGCTGGACCGTAAGCCCCGTACCCGTGGTGGTGCCATCACGCGTGCAGCTGTAAACATTGCGGAACAATTGGATGTAGATTACATTAGTACTTTTACCCAGACGGGTGACTCAGCACGCCGTTTAGCACGTCTACGCCCTGCGCAGCCGGTACTTGCTTTCACCCCCAACCCAAAGGTGCGTGCTTTTATCTCACTGTTGTGGGGTGTTGAAGCTGCGCATGCGCCGGTGGCGACCAACATTGACGGTACGACCGACATCGTAAATGACTACCTGGTCGAGCATAAGCTCGCAGAACCGGGTGATCTTATTGTGATTGCTGCAGGTTCGCCTCCCGGGGTGGCGGGATCAACCAATATGGTTAAGGTACACCGTATTAAGGAACAGGGTTCCGGCGAACATGAACCGGAAGAGCGTGAGCACCTGCGCCCCTACGGGGAAGACGAACACAAGTAAGGTTCTTCTTTATCGTGTAAACATTTTTCGAACTGAATCTATGAGAAGTCCCGCCTCTTTGATGCAGGAGGCGGGACTTTCTATATGCGGAAAGACCCACCATATGAGTTGCGGGTACACAATCTATTGAACTGGAGCTCCAAGAAAATAAAAACTCGTCTCAAAACCATAACTATGGTCAAGACGAGTTTAGTAAATGTGCCCGAGGTGGGACTCGAACCCACACTCCGAAGAACCTGATTTTGAGTCAGGCGCGTCTGCCAATTCCGCCACTCGGGCTTGCACTCAAAGGTACGCATAAGATTTTACCCTATCGATTGGCATAAAATCGAATTACAAAGAGTGAGAAATGTCCACAGTATTCTTTGAATCCTCGACGATAGTTTTGCATCTAGACGAGAAACATACAAATTTCAACCTTATACAGTAGATGAAGTTTTATTAACTACTGTAGAATAAAGGCGACTGAAAATAGACCAAGGAGAGAGTTATGTCAGAGAAGACCGCTCACGAACACGAGGGAGAGCAGGTCTCGGCGCGCACCGTTGTGGTTGCCGAAGACGAAGCATTGATTCGCCTGGACATCGTCGAAATCCTGAAGGACCAAGGGTTCGAGGTCGTGGCAGAGACCGATAATGGTAAAACCGCTATCGAGCTTGCCAAAAAACACCATCCCGATTTGGTGCTCATGGATGTCAAAATGCCGATTATGGACGGTATTACAGCCGCCGAGGAAATCGGAAAGGAAAAAATAGCGCCTGTGGTGCTCCTGACCGCTTTCAGCCAGAAAGAGCTGGTGGATCGTGCTGTTGAAGCTGGGGCCATGGCATATGTGGTCAAGCCCTTTACTCCTAATGACCTTTTCCCCGCTATCGAGGTGGCGCTTTCTCGATATGAACAGCTGCGTACGCTAGAGAAAGAGGTTACAACTATTCGTGATCAGTTTGAGACTCGAAAGCTCGTAGATCGTGCCAAGTCATTGCTTATCACCAAAATGAACCTCACCGAGCCTGAGGCATTCCGGTGGATTCAGAAGACCTCAATGGACCGTCGCCTCTCTATGCGAGAGGTATCCGATACTATTATCAAGCAGCTGTCTGAGTAATATTCTTGGGACCTTAGTGTCAAGTCCCAAACGATGATTAGCTGCTGCTCTAGAATATAAAATTCAGGAGTGTGGATTTTCAGGACAACAAGACTCTTGTTGTCCTGAAAATCCACACTCCTGTTTTACGCTTTCATTTGCTCACGACAGCATTGAAATGAATGTATTAGCGTCGCATTATACGGGTTATGGCGTCATCGTCATCATTACCATGAGGACCTTTAATCGGGCGTGCTGTTGGGGACCCAGCCCAGAGTAAAACGCCGGCTGCTATGAAAAGTCCTAACCACCAGAAACTTCCTGGATTTCCCATAGCGGCAACCCAACATACCAGTAGAACAGCTATGGCTAAGGGCAATGTAATACGTTTTGCACGGACGATTTTTGGATAGCGTTTGGAATACGGTTGGCGCGCCATATCAATCCTCTATATGTCTGCTTTAGGGTCGTGGAATGATCATATTAGTTATACGAGCTGTACAAATAGTTCGATCGGACTCATCCATAATCTCTATAGTGTGTACGCAAACGGTACGTCCCAGCTTAACTGCCGTACAGATTCCCGTAACGTGGCCACTAATAGCAGGGCGCACGTGAGTTGCATTGAGATCTACCCCAACGGCTATGGAGTCAACTCCTCCATGGATACCTGCTGCTAATGAACCAAGAGTTTCTGCAAGAACAGCCGAGGCACCTCCGTGGAGCAAACCGACAGGCTGGGTATTCCCCTGCACAGGCATGGATGCCACAGCTCGCTCAGCAGTTAGCTCACTAAAGATAATTCCCATACGGGGGATTAGCTCTCCCAAACCCTTCGGAAAGAATTTATGAGCCTCTGCGGGTACACCGTACTCGTTGAGCTGCGCTATAAGGTCACCAGATAGTTTAGGGGTAGATTCAGTCATGCCTTCAAGTGTACTCCCAGTGATAGGGTGGAGTAGAAAAAGAGCTCTTATCAAGTATCTGTTTGTCGGGATTGAGAAGAAACGAGATTCCTGCTTTGGAAGGTGTAAGAATATGGATGATCATGCACGTATCTATGAAGAATGGCATCGGTACGCTAAAAACCGTGATACTGAAGGACTGCTCAGCCTTTATGCTGAGGACGCAGTTTTTGAAAGCCCCCTCGTGCCAGCAATAATTCCCGGAGCTGGCGGCGGAGTTTTGCGGGGACGAGAAGCGATTAAGCATTTTCTGGAAGAGGGCACCCACCGTCGTCCGAATGAACTTGTACGTTGGTACCGCACGGGGGAGTATCTGACTAATGGGAAAACTTTGGTGTGGGAATATCCGCGAGAAACTCCTGAAGGAGAACAAATAGATATCTTAGAGCTCATGGAAATATCTGATGGGCTTATTGTGAACCATCGCATCTATTGGGGTTGGAAAGGATGTCAGCATATTAGCGAAGCCCTCGTACGGAATAAGTAAGGTGTAAGTAAAGCTCCATATGAATAACGGGGTGCGCATCCAAGGTTTCTGGACGCGCACCCCGTCGTTTAGATCAAGGCTATGCCGAAATTGCTTCTGCTTTTTCGATGTCTTCATCGCTAATCCCGGCAGTTGGATCAACTCCCAATATCTTAGAGATACGTTCGGTAAACGTTGCAATGGTGGCATCTCCGGTGACATTAGTTGCGGTACCGAAAGAGTCTTGCGCAAGGTACAGAGCAATCATGAGGGCGATCATGGATTCATTGAAACCAAGCATCGACTCCAGCAGCCCAATGGCGGTCATCACGCCTCCGCCGGGTACACCCGGGGCCGCGACCATCATAATGCCTAGCATAAGCACCACTGGAGTTACTGAGGCAAAATTGGGGTTTTGCCCAGTCATATACAGGACTGCGACTGCACATGAAGTAATCGTGATCATAGAACCCGAAAGGTGGATGGTAGCGCATAGCGGAATAGCGAAATCAACCACGCGAGAAGAAATACCAGCCTTCTTCGCGGATCGAACCGTTACCGGGATGGTAGCTGCTGAGGACTGGGTTCCGATGGCTGTGAAATAGGCGGGCATCATGGTCTTGAGCATCCTAAACGGGTTGCGCTTTGAAACGCTTCCGGCAACTGTGTACTGTAGCGTTAGCGTTACCCAGTGCAAGATAATGACCATAATGAATACCATGCCAAAGACCGAGAGAATCTTAGCAACCTGGCCCGCAAGGGTCATATTCGCAAAGACACCCACGATATGGATGGGTAGAAGCGGAATAATAACGTAGCTGAGAAGCTTCTCAATGATAACTTGAAAATCCTCGAAGAGATTGAGCATGCTACGAGTCTTGAGGGCTGTTATTCCCAGACCTAGGATAAAGGACAGAATAAGTGCGCTCATCACTCCCATAATGGGGTCAAGCTCAAACTTGATGTATCCTGTCGAGAGTGCATTTTCAGGGTTATCAAAAGATTCTAACCGTTGCCCCTTCAACAAAATAGGGTACAGGAATAGTGCCGCCGTTAAAGCTAAAAATCCAGCAACAATACTGGAAAGATATGACAGAGCTACGGTAATGCCCAGCATCTTACCTGCACCTTGGGCTAGCGAACCAATTCCTGGAACGATAAAACCGATAATAATAAGCGGGATAGAGAAGCTCAGGAACGCACTGAAAACAGTAGAGAACGAGACAAAGATCTGAACTACAACATCGGTAGGGATAGAGGTACCCAGCCCGCTATTCATGCCACCGATTATCCCAGGAGTTGTAGCACCAATAAGAACACCTGCAAGAATTGCAATCACAATCCAGGCAAGGAGAGGGATCTTTTTGAGTAGTTTCATAATTTCCTATGTGTGTTGGGACCGATAAGATCCATGCCGCTCATCCCCGGTATTCTCAGGGAACACTCAAGTATAGAGTTATATCCTAGCGTGAATGAATATGTTTATCCAGCGACAGGACAGACGTTCATGACATGAAAACGCCTAGCCGGTATAGGCCTTTTAGAAGTTTTCAGGCGTGTTGCGTTCACTATCACTCCCGCCGTCGAAAACCTCTAGAATGGGATTGTGAGTAACTCAGAAAATACCCTGCTCCTTATTGATGGACATTCACTGGCCCTTCGCTCTTTCTTTGGCATTTATACAATGGCAGAGAAAACGGGAAACCATGTTTTTGTGCGAAGCGACGGGCAGCATACGGAAGCAGTTCATGCCTTCCTGTCTACCTTGCTGAACATTATTAAAGACCATAACCCTAGCCATATTGCGGTGGCATTCGATCTGCCCGGTGGTACTTTTCGCACGGAGGAATACAGCGAATATAAGAGCGGTCGTAACGTTATCCCTGAAGCCTTCGACGGGCAGCTTGATCTCATCAAGAAGATGCTCGGAGCTCTGAAAATCCCGGCGCTCACCCAGGAGAATTATGAGGCAGATGATATCGTCGCGACCCTGACACGGCAGGGATCAGAAGCTCAATACAAAGTGCTCATTCTTTCAGGAGACCGCGATATTTTCCAGCTTGTTACGGACGATGTTACATTGCTGTATCCCGTAACGACTGGTCCCTCCAAAGGTATTCAGCGTATGGATCCTGCAGCGGTTGAGAAAAAAACAAAAGTACCACCTCGGCTGTATCCGGATCTCGCTGCGCTCACCGGTGAGCAAGCCGATAATCTGCCTGGAGTCCCCGGAGTTGGACCAGGTTTTGCTGCTAAATGGCTTCATGAGTACGGTGATCTTGAAGGTGTACTTGCTAATAGCGGGAACATCAAAGGTAAAAAAGGTGAGGCTCTGCGCGAAAACATTGAGAATGTGCGCAGGAACCGTCGCCTCAACCAGCTTGTTGACACGCTCAATTTGGATGTTGAGTTCGATCAAATGCGGTTTATTCCGGACCTTCAGGAGCTTGAAACGTTCTTCGATGAAGTGGAATTCCGCACTATTCGTAAGCGGGCCCAGGATATATTAGGGCCTGTTATACGTGCTTTGGGCGCGCAAGCTCGTACCGCAGGTGAAGAACCCATGACAGATAACGGGGTTCCGAGTGGTCCCACCTTTGAGCCGATTCGTACCGATGAGGCGACCACCGTAACATCGGCCGCAGACTTTCGTGCATGGTGCGAGCATGCAGCCCACGTTGGGTATGGGCGTGACGCATCGGGTGATACCATTCAGGTTCCTGAAAGGCTTAAAGGCGCGGTTACGCTTTTCCCTGTGATTGATGTGCCTGTAGCCCGTGAAGGTGTGAAAGTCACCAAGACTAAGATTCGCGCTGCTGAAGAGAATCCGGTACTGCGAGGAATTATTCTGACCTCGAAAGAATCATCGCTGTGGATCAACCTGACGAATATTTCCGAAGATCTCGCCTCAGCATTTGCGGAGTGGGTTTCTGACCCTCAAATGCGTAAGATCGTGATGGATCTCAAAAATCAGCGGAAACTTTTACGTGAGTACGGGTATAAACTCGATGGAGCCATCGAAGATCCGTCACTATCCTCATATATGTGCGGATACATAGCAGCTACGAATCGTAGGCTCTTTGCTGAACGTATTGAGGATTTAGCTGAGAAATATCTTTGGATTCCCCAACAGGAATTCAGTGAACTTGTCTTCCCAGAGGAAGCACCCTCACTTTTTGAGATGCCCGGTGAAGAGAACCTACGTTACTTTACCCAGGTTTCACGGGTTATTCACGAACTGGCGCGTATTCTGCACTTCGAAATGCAAGAACAGGGCCAGCTTAAGATTTATGAAGACATTGAGTTGCCGCTTCTGTACGTTCTGGCTGATATGGAGCAGGCGGGTATCGCTGTCTCAGATGCCTTACTAAACGAGCTTAATGATACGTTTAGCTCACGCGCATCCATGGCCGAGGAACAGGCGAAAGTACTTATTGGCGGTGACGTCAATGGCGAGCCCCTCAATCTGGCATCTGTGAAACAGCTCCAAACTGTACTCTTTGAGAGGCTCGGTCTTCCGAAGACCCGCAAAATTAAGTCTGGGTATTCAACGGATTCAGAATCTGTGGCTGACTTGTTGACCAAAGTATCGCCGGAATCAGATGGTGCTCAATTCTTGATGGCGCTCCAGGCATACCGAGATAATATCAAGCTCAAGCAGACTGTTGAAGGTTTACAAAAAGCGGCAGTCACAGATGGTCGTGTACACACTACTTTCCAGCAAAATGCTGCATCAACGGGGCGTCTTTCCTCGACGGCACCGAACCTGCAGAATATCCCAATCCGCACTGATGAAGGACGACGTATCCGCGGTGCCTTTATCGTGGCTCCAAAAGTTTTAGACGGTGTAGAGTATGAAGGTTTGCTCACCGCCGACTACTCGCAGATTGAGATGCGTATTATGGTGCATCTTGCCGCCGATGAGAAATTAATCCAGGCTTATGCGGATGGTGAAGACCTGCATCGGTACGTTGGCTCTGAGGTGTTCGGGGTTGCCCCCGAAGAGGTGACACCCCAGATGCGTGCGAAAGTTAAAGCAATGTCTTATGGATTGGCATACGGTCTTTCTCGGTTTGGTCTCGCAAAGCAGCTCAATATTAGTTCCGATGAGGCAGGGGAGTTGCGTACCAACTACTTCAAACGATTTGGTCGTGTGGGGCGTTTCCTGCGCGGGGTCGTCAAACAGGCTCATAACGACGGTTATACCGAAACTATTTATGGGCGCCGACGTTCACTGCCAGATCTTGACTCTCCAAACCGAACTCGACGTGAGGCAGCTGAACGAGCTGCCCTCAACGCTCCAATTCAGGGGACAGCTGCAGACATCATTAAAATCGCAATGATTAACATTCACCGCCGACTTCAAGAAGAGAATCTCAAGACCCGCATGCTCTTGCAGGTTCACGACGAGATTATCCTCGAAGTTGCCGTCGGTGAACGCGAAGCAGCGCAGCGCATCCTAGTAGAGGAGATGAGTGAAGCTATCGAGCTGAAGGTTCCTCTCGACGTGCAAGTTGGCTGGGGCAAGTCCTGGGAAGAAGCCGGACACTAGTCAGAAACCGCGAAGAGAGACGAACGATACCGTCGGACTTATTCGGAATATATTGCACACAGAATAGTGCAAGAAATACCCGCATCGATGCGCGTCGTTCATTGACGACACGCCCGAAAAACACGTACACTAGTAATCGCGTGTATCAGCATCCCTATGCACCAGAGGCATGTACCTACGCATCTTCCGGATGATACGCGCGGTAAGTATCCGTCAGACTCGACGTCACTTCCCATGTTTTGAGTAGGAAACAGCAAGTGAGCGCTCGCAAACTTGCCGGAGACGTCGACCTATTATTAATCCAATTGGAGCCCTAACTACATGAGCACCAACATCCCTCAGGTCGCAATCAACGACATCGGCAACGAGGAAGAATTCCTCAAGGCAGTTGACGAGACCATCAAGTACTTCAACGATGGCGATCTCGTCTCCGGTCAGGTTGTTAAGGTTGATCACGACGAGGTTCTGCTCGACATCGGTTACAAGACCGAAGGCGTCATTCCCTCTCGCGAGCTTTCTATCAAGCACGATGTAGATCCCGGTGAAGTAGTCGCAGTTGGCGATGAAATCGAGGCTCTCGTCCTGACTAAGGAAGACAAGGAAGGTCGCCTGATCCTCTCCAAGAAGCGCGCACAATATGAGCGTGCATGGGGCGACATCGAAAAGATCAAGGAAAACGACGGCGTCGTCACCGGTACCGTTATTGAGGTTGTCAAGGGCGGTCTTATCCTTGACATTGGTCTGCGAGGCTTCCTGCCCGCATCCCTCGTTGAGATGCGTCGTGTTCGCGATCTTGCACCCTACATCGGTCAGCAGCTCGAAGCTAAGATCATCGAGCTTGACAAGAACCGCAACAATGTTGTTCTCTCTCGCCGTGCATGGCTTGAGCAGACTCAGTCCGAGGTTCGCTCCACTTTCCTCAACCAGCTCGAAAAGGGCCAAGTACGCGAAGGTGTTGTATCGTCTATCGTCAACTTCGGTGCCTTCGTCGATTTGGGTGGCGTGGACGGTCTGGTTCACGTTTCCGAACTCTCCTGGAAGCACATCGACCATCCCTCCGAGGTTGTCGAAGTTGGTCAGCCTGTAACCGTTGAAGTTCTTGAGGTTGATCTGGATCGTGAGCGTGTCTCGCTGTCCTTGAAGGCTACTCAGGAAGATCCGTGGCAGGCATTTGCTCGCACCCACGCTCTGGGGCAGATCGTACCCGGTAAGGTTACTAAGCTCGTTCCCTTCGGTGCGTTTGTTCGTGTTGAAGACGGTATTGAGGGTCTGGTTCATATCTCTGAGCTTGCTGTGCGCCATGTTGATTTGGCAGAGCAGGTTGTTTCGGTAGGCGAAGAGCTCTTCGTCAAGATCATTGATATTGATATGGATCGTCGTCGTATCTCCCTGTCCCTCAAGCAGGCTAACGAAGGCGTTGATCCCAATGCTACCGAGTTTGATCCCGCACTATACGGTATGGCAGCTGAATACGATGAAGCTGGCAACTACAAGTACCCCGAAGGCTTCGATCCTGAAGCTAACGAATGGCTTGAAGGCTTTGACGCACAGCGCGAGGCTTGGGAAGCACAGTATGCAGAAGCACAGGCTCGCTTCGAAGCACACAAGGTTCAGGTTGCTAAAGCACTTGAAGCTGATGCAGAGGCCGCCGCTGCTGCTCCCGTTGCCGCAGCTGAGCCAGCACCCGCATCATCTTACTCTTCCGATGAGAAGTCTTCCGCTGGTACTCTCGCATCTGACGAGGCTCTAGCAGAACTGCGTAAGAAGCTGACTGGCAACTAAGGTTTATTCGTTTATAGAGTAGCCTCTAGTTCTAGAGTATAAATATCACGCACGAGGGTTCCCCAAACCTGGGGAACCCTCGTGTAGTATTGTGCGTCTTTTCTCGCGTACAGTTTTAGACCTCAGCACATAGCTCGTTCCAGACCTTTTGAACCTGTGCTTGAGTATCTTCACGAGATCCACTATTGGTAATAACCCACCGAGCAATGTCGGCACGCTGCTGATCGGTGGCTTGAGCAGAAATGCGTGCTTGAGCTTCTGTATAAGACATATTCCGATTTTTGCTAAGTCGCCCTAGACGAATGGGGAGATCCGTCTGTACCGCAATGACACCGTCGAACTCTGCAGCACGTTGAGTCTCAACCAGTAGAGGAATATCATCAATGATAATGCCCGAAAAGTTGGGGGAGTTTACCGCATCGTCAACAAGCTCGGCGGCGTGGGAGCGGACTTCAGGATGCACAATAGCATTGAGCTTCTCTCGCTCTTCATGATGGGCAAAGATACGTTCCGCTAAACGAGCGCGATTGAGGGTTCCGTCTGCGTTGAGAATGGACTCCCCAAAGGTGTTCACCGTGCGAGCGAGTATTTCCTGCCCAGGCTCCATAAGTTCACGCGAGATCGCATCTGCATCAATAATAACGGCGCCTAGATCCCTGAACATCCGCGCGACTGTGCTTTTACCGCTTCCAATGCCGCCTGTCAGAGCGTAGCGACGGTACTGTGTAACGCCCATGAAACCCCTAGAATAGTAGTTGTGAGTACTCAAATGTTCCAAGAATCCCGCGCACAACGATACACAGTATTGCATGGAATAGAACCCTATGAGAGTCTTCTTGAGATTAAGCGTAGCGAATTTATTGGTCATGTTAAACGCGTATACACAACAGATGAGGCACGCGCTTACATAAATTCGCTTCGGAAGAGCTATCACGATGCCCGCCATGTGTGTTCGGCCTTTGTCCTTGGAGCGGACCGTGAAATTCAACGTTCATCGGACGATGGCGAACCTGCCGGTACTGCCGGAATTCCAATACTTCAAGCTCTTTTAGCACGCCAGACACGCATTGATGAGGGCGGTACTGACCTTTCTGATCTTGTGGCCGTTGTTGTGCGTTATTTTGGGGGTATCAAACTGGGCGCTGGCGGATTGGTGCGTGCCTATACCGATGCGGTGGTGCAGACTCTCGATAACGCCCATTTTGATTCTCGGGAACGGATGCGGGTAGGCACCGTTTTAGTTTCTCTGGCTGAGGCTGGGCGAGTGGAGAATGAGATTCGGGCATCAGGAATTGAAGTATTAGGTACGGATTATCTTGTAGACGGCGCCCAGATCTCTCTAGGTGTTTTCGACCGGGAGCAGAAGAAGCGCGAGGCACAGGAACGTGTTATAGCAATAACTTCTGGTCAGGAAAATATCGTATGGGGCGATACCCGGTGGGTAGATATTCCATGTTTTTAGCCCAGCCATATTAGATTTAGAGCATACCCTAAATTTTAAACTAGGTTAGGCATAGTATCTTGGTGCTAATTGTGGTACGTTGAATACGGTGCAGCATTGTCTGCCACATACACCGCAAGTGAAAGCCGAGAATTTTCCCGTGCATTTTAACTCTGAACAGCATAGCTCCATCGCACATACGTCTAAACCCGATATTGGACCTGCGACTGTTGAGCAGATTCTCAATGCTTATGCGCAGGGTAACCTAGATACGCTCCTGAACGTGTTGACGCAGCGGCCGCATGATTTTGCGCAACAACTTAACCGTATTTGCCGTGCTTTTCCTTCTGAAATTGAACGTATTGCAGTCACTCTTCAAGAAATAGGCGAAAATCTTCCTCAAGGAACCCTAGTTCGCCTCTATAATCAGTATTCCAACGCAGCTCGCGGCGTGGGGGAGAAAATCTCTCAAGATAATTCTCGTATGCTGCATATCATCCAGGCCCCTGTGATAACTCGTGCTCATGCTGCCCGTCTACTCCTAGCCCTAGAGCTCTGTTTGGCACCTAAGATGCGTGGACTAATTGTGACCATGCCGCCTCAAGATTTTTATCGGCCTATGGAAACTGAACCTCAGCCAGTCTCATGTAACCCAGCGCTCGATGGTGCAGTTAACCCCTTTATACCCAGTCTGTGGGAAAATTTTCCGTTGGGAAACTCCAATGAAGCTGTGGCGCTGAGTGCTACAGGTATACGCGAAATTCCTGACGGGTATGAACTATCTGTTATGCTTCTCGACGATGACTACCAACGCGTGCATACCATAGAGCGGGGTGCACCAGATACTTGCTTCTCATGTTTCTGGGATGAAGAAGTAGAAGATTCAGAGAACGATATTCGATGTGGGCTTGAGCTGGGATACCGTGTTGAAGAATACGCTGAAATTAACGTGCACCGCGCCATGAAAATGGGAGCGCGGTACGTCGTAGTAACGGCTCTTGCAGGAGAGCGCTTTCCTCAGAGCACTGATGAGGATGATACCTGTAATGCACCGTCGCAAAATGGCGCTCCACGGTTTGATTCTCGGGTTGCGCCAGATCTGCGATCTTTGATTATTATCCCGGATGAAAATATTCACCCGGTTGCACATCGCGGTAATTTTCACGTTCTGGATGTTCCAGGGCGCACGGTTTGTGCCGTACTCGATCTTTATAAGCAACGAATTACTATGCCTGCGGTCGGCATTCCAACGGAAGCTGACGAAGACGATACGCTCGCCGCTCTCATGGGAGCGCTAAATGGCTACCTGCCCATGACAGTACGAGATTTCATGCAGCTATCGGGAGCTGTAGTTAAATAAGTATCAAGTTTGGATCGTGTGGAATATGAGACCCATTAATTTCTTAGATGGTGGCATGCATCTTCCTAGAGTGAAACCCTCTGATTTCTCGAATACATCAACTAGAATAGATGTATGAGTCTTGCTCCGGAGATTAAACGAGTCGTAGCCCCTTTTGAAGTTGTCAGCCCATATCAGCCAGCTGGCGATCAGCCTAAGGCTATTGCTGAGCTTACTGAGCGCGTGGAGAACGGTGAAAAAGATATCGTTCTGATGGGTGCCACCGGCACCGGTAAATCTGCTACGGCGGCATGGCTGGTCGAATCTGTGCAGCGCCCTACGCTTGTTATGGTGCAGAATAAGACTCTTGCTGCTCAGTTAGCCAATGAACTGCGTGAGCTCTTGCCCAATAACGCGGTCGAGTATTTCGTCTCATACTATGACTACTATCAGCCTGAGGCCTATGTTCCGCAGACGGATACTTTTATTGAGAAAGATTCCTCAATCAATGAAGAAGTAGAACGTCTGCGGCACTCTGCTACGAATTCCCTTTTGACTCGCCGCGATGTTGTTGTGGTCTCGACTGTTTCGTGTATTTACGGTTTGGGTACGCCCGAAGAATATGTGGAGCAGATGGTCACTCTTAAGCGCGGGGATGAGATAGATCGTGATGATCTGCTGCGCCAATTCGTGAATATGCAGTACGCCCGCAATGACATGGATTTTCACCGTGGAACCTTTCGGGTGAGGGGTGATACTGTCGAAATCATCCCTATGTACGAAGAGCATGCTATTCGTATTGAATTTTTCGGCGATGAAATTGAGGCTATCTATACTCTGCACCCGCTCACGGGTGAGGTTATTCGAGAAGAAGACGAGATGTATGTCTTCCCGGCGAGCCACTATGTTGCTGGTCCTGAGCGTATGGCTCGCGCTATTGCTTCCATCGAAGACGAGCTCCAGGAACGTCTACAAACGCTAGAATCTCAGGGGAAGCTTCTGGAGGCACAGCGACTACGTATGCGTACCACCTATGACCTTGAGATGATGGAACAGATGGGGTTCACCAGTGGTATTGAGAACTATTCACGCCATATCGACGGTCGTTCAGCAGGTTCGGCTCCGCATTGTCTGTTAGACTATTTTCCCGATGATTTCCTGCTTATTATCGACGAGTCACACGTGACGGTACCTCAAATCGGCGCCATGTACGAAGGCGATATGTCTCGTAAACGTACGCTCGTGGAACATGGGTTCCGTCTGCCTTCTGCCATGGACAACCGCCCTCTAAAATGGGATGAATTCTTAGAGCGCATAGGGCAAACTATTTATCTTTCGGCTACCCCCGGCAAGTATGAGCTTTCGCAGGCTGATGGCTATGTTGAGCAGATTATTCGTCCAACAGGACTGGTGGACCCAGAGATTATTGTAAAGCCCACGAAGGGGCAGATTGATGACCTTCTTGAACAAATTCAAGAGCGTACTGAACGCGACGAGCGTGTTTTGGTGACGACTCTAACCAAGCGTATGGCAGAAGACTTGACCGAGTATTTGGTGCAGCATGGAGTACGTGTGCAATATTTGCACTCCGATGTAGATACTCTCAAACGCGTAGAGCTGTTACGTGAGCTTCGCTTGGGCACTTTTGATGTTCTGGTAGGTATTAATCTGCTTCGTGAGGGACTGGACCTTCCTGAGGTTTCACTGGTGGCCATTTTGGACGCTGATAAAGAAGGATTCTTACGTTCGACGACCTCGCTCATCCAGACGATTGGTCGTGCAGCACGTAACGTCTCGGGACAGGTACATATGTATGCAGATACTGTTACCGATTCAATGCGTACTGCTATTGACGAGACGAACCGTCGTCGAGAGATTCAGCAGGCGTATAACCGGGAGCACGGCATAGATCCGCAGCCTCTGAGGAAGAAAATTGCGGATATTACAGATGTTCTCGCTCGCGAAGAGGAAGACACCCATGAGCTTTTGCAATTACGCAAGAGCGGTAAGAAAGGTTCTCGAACAGTTGAAGCCGGAGCGAAGACAGGGTCAAGTACTTCTTCGAAGATCGCAGCAAGTACCCCAGAGTCGGATGCTCTTCTTGCCAAAGCTCAAGACCGTGTTCGCGCCGATGGTCTCGCAGCTGAGCCTGCTGAGGATCTGTTGGAACTTATCGAACAATTGAGTGAGCAGATGCGTCTGGCTGCAGAAAACCTGCAGTTTGAGTTAGCGGCACGTTTACGTGATGAACTTACCGATCTCAAAAAAGAATTTCGGCAGATGCGAGAAGCTGGGCATGCGTAATGTCTTATTAAGAATGAAAATATAAAGGTTCAACCTTATACTTGTTGAGATATTGTGTTTTGTCCTAAAATTTAGAATATTGCTTCGATGAAGATATGCGTTATTTTCGTTTCACAGATGTATAGGAATTTGCGCGTTATAATTACTTGTTAGCAGAGAAGCAATTACACTCACTCACAAGATATGCATAGGCATTCAAGGAGAAGCTTTTGCCCAGAAATAAGTCAATACCTATTAATCGACGTGCTGTGGCTAAGGGCGTCGCATGGGCTACCCCGATAGTGGTCGCTTCTACAGCGGTTCCAGCAGTTGCTGCATCCCGATGTGACCCTAAGAGCGCCCCTGGATTTCGCCAGGCGGGTTCGTGGGCCATTAAGAATCCAGACAGAGGAAAACTCAAGTCCGCTGGATCTAATCGTCCGAGCACGTTTCATGGAAAAGAATATTGGATTTCAAATACAACTGCTTTAGGCGAAGAACCCGCTACTATTAGGATTACTGCGGGGTTTGAATCAGGAGCTGATGACAGCAGTATTTTAAATACTGAATGTGGTATGTATCGTGTACGTATCTATATGACGGCTATAGAAACACGAGCAGCTTCCGGAGAATACCGTGGTAATCCTAAAGTAACTATTACCCTGAGAGATCCTCGAGGAAAACTTATTAACGGGAAAACTCTTCGATATACCACCGACCCCGCTGGACAACCTGGGGGGTTTATTTCAGTTCCCTTAGGTGAAGATATACAGGCACAAGAATGGACTCTCAAAGCAATTCCTGGAGTCTATAGGTTTGAGGCTGTCTTTGACGTTCCTGCCGAGGGCCTGGAGTCTCGTCGAGTCCAGAATCGTGGTCTTGGCTTTACTGTGCCAATTTTTGAGCCAATGTAAAGTAGATTATTTTGCATAACCTTGTACATGCACAGAAAGATAATAATGTCGTAGTGCATATGCATAGATTTACATGTATGCCTACACTCTGGATTTGTTCTTGTTCCATAAGGGTTTAGGTGGTCATCAAAACTTGAAAGAAGGAACAATACCTGTGCGAACCGGTGCGTCGCAGAGCTGCGATTACAGGGCAAATCGCCGCACTGTTACTAAAGGTATAGCCTGGGCGGTACCTGCAGTGCTGTCAGCAGTGACAGTACCAGCTTTTGCAGCTTCCGGCTGTGAAGATGTACCTGGGCCCAGTTTTGCCCAGCTGGAGCGGTGGTCTATCTCCAATCCTGCATCCGGGGAACTGATATCGCCTGCCTCGAATGGGATAAAAATTATTGGTGGGCAGGAATACTGGATGTCGGAAAGCACCGCAGCAGGCAATGAAAAAGCGAGTATTGTTTTGCGCACGGCGTACCGGGCTGGCTACGATTCAGAAGCTCAGCTACGACCAGGATGTCGGTATTCTTTTAAATACTCTGTAGCGGCACATGATGCAGACCATGGTAGGCGCAAAGGCAAAGGTGACGTCAAGTTAGATGTTTACCTCTATGACCCTGAAGGGGTCCAGGTGCGTAACAGTGGGCATACCTATACGACAAAGCCGAGGCAGAACACTAACAAATCAACCTCTGTTCCTCTTGGCGGGCAGGTGTCTGCGCATGAGGTTTATGTAACTGCTCAGGAAGGGCTTTACCGCCTCGAAACTGTTATTACTGTTGCCGCGGAAGAAAAACGGCGCGATAAAGTCGTAGCCCGAGCAATCGGAATTACCTCACCCTGCTTTGAATTTGCGGGGTAGATGCTTCCTGCCCAGGGAAAACTATGAGGCAACAACGTTCTGATCGTAACGTTCGCGGGCGGCGAGAACTGCATCCATATTAGTTTCTGCCCACTGGCGTAAAGCATTCATCGGGGCAATAAGTGTATTACCAAGCGGAGTTAATGAATAATCTACACGTGGTGGCATAGAAGCCGTGACCGCGCGGGTGAGCAGGCCATCGCGCTCCATGGAGCGCAAAGTCTGGGTAAGAACTTTGGGGGATAACCCTTCGATATGATCCTTAATCTCCCCAAAACGAGCACTTGGCTGATCGGCAAGAACAGCAACAATCATAGGAGTCCAGCGGTCCGTAAGATGTCGCAATACAGTACGTGAAGGACACGCGCTAGCCAGAATATTGGCGGGGGCTCCATTATGTGATGTTAGAGTTGCAGCCATAACTACTTTCCAGTCCAAAAATTGAGAAAGTTTCTATAGTTACCTTGAGGTATCTGGTTACTAAAGGATACTATTGTCTCGGAAGCCCGGCAAGCCGGGGGAGTAGAAGGCAAAAATCTGAGCTATTGGCATGCTTGGAAATAGGAAAGGATAAACAGATGAATATTGCGGTTATTGGGGCAACCGGTATGGTCGGGGAACGTATTGTGGCAGAGGCGGTCGCGCGCGGGCATCAGGTCGATGCATACAGCCGTTCTGGTAACGTTGTACCCGGTGCAGAAAGCAAAACTGTTGATCTAGCTAACACCGACGAACTTGTCTCAATCGTTAACGGTCACGACGTTACCATTATTGCTGTTTCTGCCGGTCGCGGTACTTCTGCAGATCCGGTTATCAACGCTCATAAGGCGCTAATTGCAGCCAAGCCTGCTGGCCGTCTACTGATTGTAGGTGGTGCCGGTTCCCTCATGGACGAAAATGGCGTGCGTCTCGTTGATACCGATGGGTTCCCCGAGGCATACAAAAATGAAGCCAAAGCTTTCTGCCAGATCCTTGAAGAATACCGAGCATCCGAAGGATTAGCTTGGACGTTGCTTTCCCCCGCACCTCTTATCCGTCCCGGTGAGCGCACCGGCAAATACAATGTATCGCTTGACACTCCTGCTGGTACTGAGATTAGTGCTGAAGATTTTGCTGTTGCTCTGCTTGATGAAGCGGAAACCCCAAAATATCCTGGTGTTCGCTTTACCGTTGCTCACTAAAATGTAGGGGTCGGAAAAACTAAAATCCGGTACAGCTTCGTAAGAAGCTGTACCGGATTTTAGTATTCACGAAGAATTTACTGATTATGAACCTCTGCTAGCATATTCTTCAAATGGCCCAAAATAGTGAGTGGATCGGAACCAAAACCATCATGATGATGAGTTTTTGAGGTCCATACCTGAGTATTACCAACCCAGCGGGCTGTTTCCATTGAGTTCTCAAAATCCACATAAATATCTGGGTTGTAAGCTGCAGCAACTACCGGAACCTCATTCCGATGCAACTGCTCATGATCGTAGAGTCGACCCCAGTCTTTCTTCTCCGCAAGAATTTGCGCAACATCTGCCAGAGGGCGCAGGGCAGGATCTTCTTCGTAGTACCACGGGAAAATGTGCTCGCCCGTGAAGAAGAGAGTATCGGCTTCAGGCGAAAACTCGGGGCGCTGTGCCGCTACCCGTGCCGCTGCCCAATTAGTGGGGGCAGGCGAAGGTGAGAGCTCATAACCCGCAATGCCCGGCAAGGTACCGTCAGCGGGACCATCTGCATAGATAGTCTCATGCATAAGGGCATAGAGAGGATTTGCCAGGAAAGAAACTTCGCTGCTCATAGATGAGAGGAACTGATCTGAGAGGCGATCATCTCCTTCAGCGAAAGCAGTTTCTAAGAAGTAGTGCAGACCGCGCTCGCGCCAGCGCCCACCTAAATAGTGACCAGCCATCTGAAAACGGTGATCGGTCAGGCGCTCACCCGTAGGAAGGTACTCTTCATGGGTGCGCAGATGTTCTGCGATGTGAGTAGCGAGAGCTGCATCCTCGGGAAACCACTCATAGTATTCCTTGTTGCGCTCAGCCATACGATCGAAGGTATGCTGGTACACGTTGTCTACTGTGGTGCGAATTGGTGCCAAACCCGCAGTAATCCTCGAATCACGCAGTGATTGTGGGGCAAAGGACAGGTAAGACAGAGTCAAGAATCCGCCGAAGGACTGACCGATGGTTGACCACCGCTTGTCCTTACGGCTGGCGAGCAAGACCTCGCGTATAGCTTCCGCATCTGCGATGATGGAGTCTGCCCGGAAAAGCTCAACATATTCGGCCTGAATCTGGGGGTCACCCACCGCTGTAATGTTGCGTGCGGATAGGGGAGAAGACATACCGGTACCACGCTGATCCAGCAGGATAACGCGGTGAGTTTTAGCCAGCTCGGCTATCCACCCACCGATGGAACCGGTCTTAGGGGAACCAAACCCAGGACCGCCCTGTAGATAGACGATATAGGGACGCTTCTCGACGGGAAGAGTCAGAGTTTCGCTTGTATTGATGACTTCACGAGCAAAAATTTTGATGCTTTGATCTGCAAAACGCGAAGATAGCGCGGCATCACGCCCTTTGGAAAAAATCAGGCCGTGAGTGAGCGGAACCTGAAACCGATGGTCGATAATTTCGTATCCATCATGCTTGACGATAGCGCCTTGGCGGTATTCAACTTGAGGAAGTACAGAAATGGTCAACGGTGAACCTTCTTTCATACCTATAAACTCATCTGTATATAGTCTATCGCGCCCCACCTCTTAAGGCAGAGCGCGATAGTTTTATGGTAGTGCAAGAAGTCAGATTCGCTTATATATGCGTATTCATGAATATATTAGGAAAGCTTGCACAGCGAAGACTCAGCGGTTCCATTAACACGACGACCTGGGGAACCCGGGGGTATGCTTAAGAAATATTAGAGGTATAGATGTGCTAGTTATCTACATATGAATCGCTCGCATCCCGATGCCGCCTTGAGCAGAGACCTGATACGATCTTCTACAGCTACTGGTAATAGAAAATGTAAAGGCCATATCCTTCTTATCTACCGTCACTGTACATGTACGTGACGTACCGTCGGATGAGGTATTTGCAAAGACTTGTCCGTAGCCCCCCATATTCACATTCCACTGATGATGCGTAAGCGGGGAATGGTAGTACTTGCTGTCACGAGGGAGACATGCCATGCCGACCCCTGTACAAGAAGTTCGACGAGATAAGGAGGGGATTTTGCTTTCATAGGATTAAGGTAAGGCATTGAAAAGTTGATATAAAGATTTGCAAAGTGCAGTAAGGGGACGGAACAATCAACGTATAAGGTGTAGATCCCTAGTTACACGTATTAGAGGGATAAGAAATACGGTGCGAAATACTTGTACGTATTTCGCACCGTACTTTATTTACTTGGTCTTCTTATCTGCTGTGAAATTACGGCACACCACAGCGGTTGCCGCGCCATTCACACGCATACCGGGCTTACCAATGTTGCTACCAGTAGTTATATTGGAGTCATAGACGCGAGAGGTATCGACGTAGGACCCTCCACCGCCACCTGCGCCGGAGAACGCCGCCGAGCCAACTGGTGACCAGTATCCCCCCTCGATGTAGTTCCCATCAACCCAACCTGTGACAGAGGCGTAGGATTGATCCGCGCCATAACCGGCAGCGGTAGTCACTGACGCGCTACCGCCGCCGCCGTATCCGCCGCCGCCGGTTGAGCCGTGGAGAATGGAACACTGGTTCAGATCACTTGTGCGGTACCAGGTAATAGCCATACCGATACCAACCACGCCTGCACCGCCTTGACCTCCATTATTTCCTTGGGAATTTTTTGTGAGGGTAGCATCGGCACCTGCGTTACCGGCAACGTTTTGGCTGAATAAGTAGCGCTCTTGTGAACCCTCAAAGGAAATAGCGCTGTTGCTCTTCGGATCAGACAAAGAACCTGCAGGTGCACCTGCTCCGCCCTGCCCATTACCGCCGCCAAGACCACCGTTCATGTTGAGGGCAGGTCCTGGGAAGAACAAGTAGGTTTCTTGGTAGCTGCCGCCGCGTTCACCCACACGTCCGCCAGAACCGCCGTTTGCCATATCGCCTGTATTGAATTTGAGACCTTTAAAGCTTTCAGGCTGCGGACCGTAAAACTCCTTATTCCAAGAAGTACGCGAAATCTGACGAGCCCCTGCGCCACCGCCGCCACCAGCAATAGCAATAGGAGTACCATTCAAGAGAATTGCTGATGCACCGCCGCCAGTAGGACCATATAGCTCGTTTATTAGGCTCTTGCTAGAATGCTCCTTGTACCGCTTCGTGTACTCATTTTCATCCATGATCGCTTCACTATGAGAGCCACCGTCAGCCCAGCCTTTACCCGGTGTAGACGGGGTATTATTATATGGGCCTCCGCCGCCAGCAATGATGAAGGTTACCTCATCGGTTGGGTTAAGATCGAGGGTTCCGGTAACAAGAGCACCAGAACCACCGTGGCCATCGCGGGCATTGCCTTGATAAGTACCACCGGCTCCGCCCAAAAGGGTGAAGGTCATGACTTCAATATTGCCAGCGGTGAAGGTGTGGGTTACAGAATCCCCGTTTGTTGTAGTGTTAGTGGGTACATCTAGGGTAATACCTGGGGTGCATAGTGATGATGCAAAAGCTGGTACAGAAGCGCTTGCTACGACCATAGGAGTAGCCCACGCAGCACCTTTAACAACGTTGCGGCGAGATATGGAATGCTTCATTGTATCCTTCCAGTGTTTGATGTGTGAGTGATATGAAAATCTTAGCGCTAGTTTTGACGCACTATCGAATGATGGCATTATCACCACTGTCATTAGTAGGCGATAGGTGTCATTATCCTTGGTATCTCTGCAGGTTTATCAGTCAGAGCTGTTAAAACTCTGATATGAAACTGCTCTGCGGAGATGAGAAAGTCCTAAGTTATTTTGTGTAGTGGTGTCTTTCGAGGATAGATATAGTGCGATCATTTGAAGCGCATGGATTATTTAAGGATTATAGAGTATTTTCTCTGTGAAATGTATTTCCAAAGTTGAGAATATTATAAAATTCACTATTTTACGTCAATATTGATGTGATATTTACAAATCTCTCAACCTCTTACGGAATGATATCGAGTAAAAATATTAAAAATGTGTCATGTAGTGAATGAGGGAGCATAATGAAATGCATGAGAAGAGATTTTGATATAGGGAGCATCTAGAAATGATTTATTAGTAAAGTTATTTTTGATAAAATTTATGGCTTGCGATACACGCATGAAGTCAGATTCGAAATGGTGCTGATGTAAAGTTTTTACTTACTTGAGGTATATGAGATAAGGCTTTGCATGGTCAAAATTCTACACATGCAAAGCCTTATCTCTAGAGAGCACCGTAACGCTTAAGCATCATCATATGCTATTCGGCGTTGTCTTTACTTACTCACCTTTGTTGTCTTTATTATCCGAGTTTTCTTTCTTGGGGTCCTCGTTGTTGGGGAGGCGGCACCAAGAAAGTTCTGCCACGGCGTTAATACGGCTCAAAGCAGTAGCCGGACGGGTGACCAGATCCGGTAGGATCTGCCCTTCAAGGAGAGCATCATCATGGGTTAGGTATGAACCGCCCGCACCCGCGCCGCCAGACACAGCGGCAGCACCAACAGGAGCCCAGCCGCCTCGGTCGTATTTAACCCAGCGCTGATCAGAAGCATAAGCACCTGCGGTTGTTACGGAGCCAGAACCGCCCCCGCCGTAACCCCCGCCACCGGTTGAGGAATGCACAATCGCGCCCTGGTGCAGATATTTGTGGGTAAACTGACGGTTATCGACAAAGGCTCGACCAACTACGCTGCCACCGCCTGTGCCGCCGTTATTGCCGAGGCTGTTTCTGTCAAGGGTAGCGTCTTCACCCGATTTGCCAGCTACATCCTCGTAAAATACATCGTTTTCATCGTTAGTTGCAAAAACAATGGAAGCATTGGAATCCATGTTGCGCAGGCCACCTGTCGTTGCGCCAGCACCACCCTTACCATTCTCTCCCGCAAAACCACCGTTTGCTCTTATGCTAGGACCGGGGAAGAACTTGTAGATTTCAGAGAATGAGCTGCCATTTGCGCCGTTTCCAGCGCCGCCGCTGCCGCCTTGAGCAGCTTCGGTTGTTTCAAGGATGAGAGGGAGGAACTCTTTGGGTTGGGGACCGGACTGCATATCGTTCCATACTGTGTAGGAGTAGAACCTAGTTCCCGCTCCGCCACCTCCACCGGCGACGGCAATGAGTTTGTCATTGAGGAATACCGCAGATGCGCCACCGCCTGTAGGACCGTAGTATTCCTCGGCAGTGTTGGGGCCTTCAAAGAATTTGACGGTGCGTGCGTCGGTCGTTTTGTAGGATGGCCCGTGTGAACCGCCATTAGCCCAGCCCTTACCTGGTTCCGTTGGCTTATCACGGTTATAGGCGCCGCCCCCAGCAAGAACAAACTTGAGAACGTCATTCTCCTTGACTGCAAGAGTCCCAGTAATGAGCGCGCCTCGGCCGCCGGAACCATGCATTGCAAGACCACGGTAAGAGCCGCCCACACCGCCAGTAATGCGGAAAGTAACGGTTTCAACACCAGCAGGAATGGTGAAAGCTTCTAGGGTAGATGACCCATCATTAGTGAGGTTCTGGTTAACCGGGACAGAAATGTCGGGAACGCATTTTTCGCGGGAGGATGCGTACACAGGAACAGCGGAGCTGGCGATAACAATGGGGGTTGCCCATGCGGTGCCCTGAATAACACGACGTCTAGAAATTGAGCTTGCCACGTATGATAATCCTAAATGTCTGAGATGTAGTGATAACTGTCTTTCCCTGTTTGCCTATCAGAGCAAATTCCGGGATGCGTTACTGAGCACAACAGACACAAAGAATTACATAGGCAAGCCTTAATATGTAATCAACAATATATGTCAGGTATAAGTATATACTTGGCAGAATATATGCTGATATTAAGGTTAGATTCTTGTTATCTGTGTGTTTTGAATCGTAACTGTATCTTATAGTTTACGTGGTTGAAGGTTGTAGTGGTCGGAAGTGCAGAGAGATTTTGGTAGTGCACTTCCATAAAATTTGTTTCAGATCACAAAAAATTTAGGATTTATAGAAGTTTTTGTGATGTAAGATACTAAATATTCTAAAAATTTAGGCACTTTGGCGGAAAATTGTGATTTGTAACATATTTTTCTAAGTAAAGAAACTATTCTTCATATTTGGAAAATGAGCGTGTTCGATAAACGCGGTATGTGGACTATAAGTACATCAAACTACGCAAACTATTTGCAATGTATGACGGCGCAAAATGATGTGGAAGAGGATAAATTTATAGACGCGAGGGGCAATCCTACCCTCGATAGTTTAAGGCTATGCGAACTCTATAGCACTGGAATCGTTGTATTGGATTATGAAATGTTTAAACAATGCATTGAAAGTACGCAGCTGATCGCACATATTTTAGAATTCACCCACACTTAGGATCTTCAGAACTGGGTAACCAGCATCATCGGAAGCAGCAAGATTTACCTCCGCCCGAATACCCCAGTCGAAGTTGTCCTCAGGATCAGCAAAGGTCTGCTGTACTTTCCATACACCAGGATGTTCCCGCACATCATCGTCAATCTGAACGAGCTTAGGGGAGCGAGCCTCAGCATCCGTATAGATATCGTCGTGGGCATCAAAATAGTCATCCATCGCATCCGCCCAAGCGTCAGCATCCCATCCTGAGGCCTCATCTAGTTCCCCAAGTATGTTCTCTCGCTCATCGGCGAAAAGCTCAACACGGCGGAAGAGAGCATTGCGCACCATTACCCGGAACGCACGTACATTCTTCGTGACGGCTGGGGGAGTATCATCCTTAATCTCGGCGGCGGCACGGTCAGTTGCCAAGGATGCAGCGTCCTCGCCAGCGGCAAGTTTCTCCCACTCGTCCACCAGCGATGAGTCGGTTTGGCGCACTAGTTCACCCAGCCACTCGATAATCTCCGCAAGATCATCGTTGACGGCCGACTCGGGTACCGTTTGCCGCAGCGCTTTATACGCATCCGAAAGGTAACGTAACAGCACGCCCTCACCACGTTCTAACGCATAGTACTGCACAAAGTCGTTGAAGCCCATAGCGCGCTCGTACATATCACGCACCACAGATTTTGGATGCGGCTCAAAACGTGCCACCCAGGGTGCCGACTGCTGATACGTAGTGTATGCCTGCTCGATTAACTCAGTGAGAGGCTGAGGGTAGGTTACCTGATCGAGCTCATACATACGCTCGTTATACTCCACGCCGTCTGCCTTCAGCTGCGCTGAAAGCTCGTTCTTAACCTTACGCTCCTGTGCATATAGCACCAGGTGAGGCGGTTCCAAAGTTGCCTCAATCAGCGAAAGAACATCTAAAGCATAGTTGGGAGAATCAGGATCCAAAAGTTCAATGGCTGCCACCGCGAATGCAGAAAGCGGCTGATTTAAAGCAAAGTTATCCTGTAAATCTTCGGTAAGCCGCAGGTATGAGCCATGCTCATCCGGGGTATCTGTGCGCTCAATAACCCCGCCGGTCAGTAGTTCCTTATAGATACTGACGGCTTTACGCAAAAGCTCCCGGCGACGCTGTGGAGGCTCATGATTCGCCTGAAGAATGCGATAGGCTGCGACCACCGGGTTCTGAGGGCGCTGCATCAGGTTCAAAAGCATTGAGTGGGTAATATCGAACGAAGAAGTCAGCGGCTCAGGCTCTGCCGCGACCAGCTGATCGAAGGTCTTCTCTGACCAACCCACAAAACCTTCCGGCGCTTTCTTGCGTTTAGACGACAGTGACTGATTAATCTTCTTTGTATCGTCACCGAACTTCGCCTGTGCTTTGGCCAATAGGCGCGCATTTTCTATATCGTGTTCGGGCGCCTGCACCACTACGGTACCGGCGGTATCAAAACCAGCTCGACCGGCCCGTCCCGCGATTTGGTGAAATTCACGTGCGCGCAGGCGGCGATTCTTCGACCCATCAAACTTCGACAAGGCCGTAATAAGTACAGTGCGAATAGGCACGTTAATGCCTACGCCCAAGGTATCGGTACCGCAAATCACCTTTAACAACCCGGCCTGCGCAAGCCTCTCCACGAGGCGACGATATTTAGGGAGCATTCCCGCATGGTGAATACCAATACCGGCCCGCACCAGTTTATTCAGCGCCTTGCCGAAACCCGGACCAAACCTGAACTTCGCAATAAGCTGCGCGATCCGCTCTTTCTCTTCCTTTGAAGCAATAGCTAGCGGCAGCAGCGCGTTTGCCTGTTCCAGGGCGGCCTTCTGCGAAAAATGAACAATGTAGACGGGGGCTTGCTTAGTCTGCACAAGCTCCTGGGCCGTTTCCTGAATGGGGTCGGTTGAGTAGTAGAAATGAAGCGGAATCGGGCGGTCGCTACTGGCAACCAGCACACTTTCGCGGCCGGTGAGCGCTGTCATCTCTTCCTGGAAGCGCGTGGTGTCGCCCAGGGTCGCGCTCATGAGCAAGAATTGCGCCTGCGGAAGCTCCAAAAGCGGCAGCTGCCATGCCCAGCCGCGTTGCGGATCGGAGTAGAAATGGAACTCATCCATAATAACCTGGCAGACATCCGCAGACTTACCCTCGCGCAGAGTAATATTCGCCAGGATCTCGGCGGTACAACAGATAATGGGGGCATCCGCGTTAATAGCCGAATCCCCGGTAATCATACCGACATTTTCGGCACCAAAAATCTCGATAAGATCAAAGAACTTCTCGGAAACAAGCGCTTTGATGGGTGCGGTGTAGTAAGAACGCTGCCCAGTCGCCAAACCGGTAAAATGCGCCGCCACCGCCACTGTAGATTTACCAGAACCGGTGGGGGTAGCCAGCACCACGTTATGCCCCGCCGCAATTTCCAAGACAGCTTCATCTTGAGCCGGGTAAAGCGTCATGCCTCGGCTAGAGATCCACCCGGTGAACGCCTCATAGATTTCATCCGGGGTGAGCGGATTGCCGGTATAGTCGCGCCGGTTGTAACCGCCGGGATTCTCCGCGAGTTTGGGGGAAAGGTATTCAAGAATGCTCATGGTGCTTCAATTTTACCGAGCCTAGAGGCAGAGAGTTAGCAGAATCCGTCAAAATCAGCGATGCGCACAATATTGGTTGACTATTGCGTTGCGCAAGACATACACGCCGCAGGAAACTTAGGTTATGGTCAATTTTTACGCTAGCAGAAACCCCTCTGACTGTTAGACTTGCGTATAGCGAAGTGCGGTTAGTTTCCCTTCTGATAAGGAGTACGCAATATAGCATGAGAATATCCTTAAAGGACACACAAATAGCGGGATACTGGGCGACCGCAAGGAAAAATACTCTTGATGATTGTGTGTCAGAACTTCACCATTTTATGACCTCGCTTGAGTCACTGTACCCGGGCGGACACTGGCGTATCATGCGCGAAGCTCCTCAGCGGTTAGGGGCCAATGTTGAAAATTCTACTCCCGGACTGACTGATCTGCTACTGGGCCAGCTAGAGGGCGCGAAAACTCCAGATGCAGACGCCTCATTTGGGTACTACTTTAACCTTGAATATCTGGGGCCGCTCCCAATAATTGTCCAAGGATGCGTGGGAATACAAACCGACAATAAGAATTTTAAAAACTTTGTCCTGATCAAATTTTGGCGAGACCCCGAAGTGCCAGAATCTTCACAGGGAGAACCCACTCTTGAATCCGGTCACCAACTGCTAGAAACAATTATTCGTTGTTGGTCACCGCACTTAGCCACATGGACAACAACCACTTGGTTACGTGCTGTACCGAAAAGAGAAGCGTATACACCATCTCTAGGATGGAAAACCTATTTCAGCGAACCAGCAGTATGCGAACTAATCAGCGACTTAGGAAAACCCCTGTATCAGGGAATACTTCTTGAAACCTCATCGGATATTCACGATGTCACCCCGGAGAAAATTGTGGCGCTTGCGCAAGAACTATCGAACCGTGGAGTCGAGAGTGTACTCTACCGCGGCACATGAACGTATAGAATCAGCGTCTTGAGTCTTCGCGCCAAAAATTACTGCGTGACATCCCATGTTGTGTATGTTTCATCTAGATTGTCTACAAAACTATCGTAGCTAGTTTTCTGTAGGCCCTCGTGAAAATAAGCGGTACAGCAGAAAACTATAAAATCTGCAATGCAACATGTCACATATATAAGGTAAATGTGTTAGCCTCAATATTTAATGAAATAGAGGGTATAAGCGAGGCACATATGGCGAACGTGGATGAGCAGCATCACCAAAGAAGTACAGAAGAAGCTCCCACTAGTACAAAGACGACACAGCACCAGCAGAAAAATCCTACACAGTCCTCACAAACTCCCAAGGTAGGTATTTCTGACGATGACCTGAAAAATCGGGTATCTTTACGTGTGAGTGCCCCCGGTTATACATATCCCTGGTACCGTTGGGTTATCCCCATGCTTGGCGAAACTACTGCGGGTATAGGCGCTATCGGCATTCCCGTTGTCGTGGGCACTTTTATCAACCACCAAATCGCAGGACACACGGCTGATGCCTGGCTGCTGTTTTGGGTCGTTGTCGTCTCCATCGGGTTTATCGCGCTCAACGAATACTTTGGGTGGGGCGCATCCATGAAATTTGGTGCCGAGCTAGACCGCGACTGGCGCACCTATATTAACGCCCTGCTCAACCGCGCAGCGCATAAGAACAATGCGGGTGAGATGGTTACCGTTATGAGCAAAGACGTGCGCCGTATCAGCGCAGTATTCTTCTCAATCCCTCTCTTCACCAACGCTATGATTATCGCAACTTTAGGCGCTATACAGTTGTGGCTCATTAGTCCGCTCACTGCGGCGGTGACTCTTACCGGAACAGCCTTAGTGATATGGGTTCTGGCGAAATACTCCACCTTCATGGAAAGTAAAGTGGGCGTCTACCGCGCGAAAGATGGTGAAAATTCTTCGCGTGCCTCAGATATAGCAACGGGACTACGCACCATCACGGGACTGGGCGCTGAACAGCAAATGCGCGAGCGCTATCACCAGGGAGCAGATGATGTTTTCGATGCTCTCATGGAATATGAGAAAACTCATCGCTGGATGTTCCTTATCCGCGTATTCCTCAGCGGAACAGTCACCCTGCTTGGTATTGGTTTCGCGCTGACGGGACACGTTGAGAACGGACGCTGGGTACCTGATGTTCCAGCTGCTTCCCTAGTAACGGTTGCTTCTATTATTGCCATGATGGGTGGGCCCGTCTGGATTTCACAAAACTTTCTCACCGAATGGCGTTACGCCAAGGTGGGGCTGGCTAAAATTGCTCGGCTTGAAGGATACGCCGGGGTACGTCAAGGTGTGCTCAAAGAACCGCGAACAGATACCGAACTTGAAGTATATGTGAGCCATGAGAAAGAACACGATATGCCGGTTGTCGATATCCCGCAGGTTCCCGCAAAGGCACGCAACGCGCGCATCGTATACATCAATCCTCGGCATTGGCAGCTGACTGCTCAAGAGTATGCAGAATCGCTTGTCGAACATGTGCGTGCGCTCGCTGCCGAAAAACTGCCGGATAAACAGCGAATCCTACTAAGTGAGCCTAACCCTATGATTTTCGCCGGAACTTTGCGGAATCACCTACGTCTGGGCACCGTACCGCCCGAAGATACTGTAGCTGCGCAAGCGAAAGATGAAGCTCTCCTTCAGATAACCGACTCTAGCGAAATTGCTTACCGTTTGGGTGGGCGAAATCCAGATAAATATTTTGAAGCGCTGATCACTAGCGAAGGGGCTAACCTTTCGGGCGGACAACGCCAACGTTTAGCTCTTGCGCGTGCGCTCGCCCAGGACACCCAAATACTCATTTTGACTGAGCCCCTTAACTCTGTGGATGAGCCAAGCCAGAAATATATTTACGACAGACTTGAGGAATGCGTGGGCACACCTACCGCGCCAGAGCTCTATCCTGGGCTGCTTGCGAGTTTTGAGACTATTTACGTTATTTCGACAACTGCAGAAGTATCTCGGCGTATTGCGCGAGATAACAATATCGAAACCCAGAGGGTAAATCATGTCTAAGTTACCAACCGAACCGCCCCGCGTGGTTGTGCAGAAAATGGGTTCCTACATTGTGCGTTATAGAGGGCGTGCGTTCTTCACTTTTATTGTTTATGTGTTGAGCAGCGTCATGGGTGCGGTAGTGCCTCTGCAGATTGGTGCAACTGTTGACGACGTTGTGGCTGGTAAGTATGCGCAATTTCCGTGGAAACCTATATTGATCATTCTTGCCGCTACTGTTGCTCAAGCCATCGTGATGCTTTTGGCTATGTACAGCGCCGCCCGTCTTGGCGCCCTCGTAACACGCCAAGCAAGTATAGATACCATTGATGCAACTCTAGATCTTGATGCGCGAACCGTCGAGGAATCCGGCAGTGGCGACCTGCTCACGCGAGTGACTGATGACCTGTCTTCAGCATCGAACGCCGTCAGCTTTGACCTGCTCGAAATTCTTTTTGTGATTCTGTATTTCGTAGTTTCTATGGTTTCACTTGCCACACTCAGCGTACCTCTGAGCGTTATCTTCCTGCCTATGATTATCGGCTTGGGCGTGCTGATGGGATATTTTCTGCCGCGTCTTGCCCGTGAAAATCAGAGCGTGCAGGAGATTACGAGCGAGCTTAATAGCGTGCTGACCGAGAATGTTCGGGGCGCATCCACCATTCGTGAACTTGGGGTGCATGATGCCCGCAACGAAACATTCGAGGCTGATAACGATCGGCGTTATCGGGCTACACTCAAGATGGTGCGTATACGCCAAAATTATTACACGTTTGATGCTCTGAATGCGTGGTTCCCTACCGTTATCTGCTTGCTCTGGGGGTCCTTCTGCGTCATGCAAGGGTGGGCAAGCTGGGGTGCCTTGGCGACTGCATCCATTATGGTTTTCAGCCTGAGAACTATGGCGGATATTTTGGGGCATCACGTGGGCAATATACGCATAATGCTGGTTAATATGGGGCGCGTGTTCGGGATTATTAATCTGGCGCAAGCGCAGCGTGCTCGGCGCAAAGATATTCGTAGAGCACAACATCATGAAACTTTAGGGAATACCGCACATGTAATCGAGTGCTCCCATGTTTCGTACGGTTATTCTTCAGATGCGCTTGTACTGACTGATATTAATCTAAAGATTGCGCCTGGGGAGTGCTTAGCGTTAGTTGGGCGTTCTGGCTCTGGAAAAACCACGCTTGCAAGGCTCATTGGCGGTTCCTTGAGCGCGCTTGACGGTACAATCCGTGTGCTGGGAAAACCAGTTGGCAATGGGGAATTTCCAACCGACAAGTACGAAGATGGTAGGCCGCGACTACTGGTTTGTACCCAAGAAGCACATATTTTCTTTGGTACCGTTATTGATAATTTCACTGCTGTAGTACCAGAAGCCACCGAGAAACAGATCGGTGACGCTCTGGATGCTGTTAGCGCTCGTTGGTGGCGTGAGCTTCCCCAAGGGTTGAAGACGCGCATCGGTACGGGAGAGCACGAACTCACCCGTGACCAGATTCAGCAGCTTGCTTTAGCGCGCATCGTCGCGGCAAACCCTCACGCGGTGATTCTTGATGAATCGACCACCCAGCTTGAGCTTGTGGACGCGACCGAATCATTACAGGCCGTGCTCGCGAATCGTGCTGTGTTGATTATTTCGCACGATGCGCGTATTGCATCCCTGGCAGACCGCGCCGTTTTGCTTCAGGAAGGCATGATTACCGCTGAGGGCACGCCCGCTGAGATTTTCGCTCTGACCTAGAAGATGATAGTCAAGAACCGTACACTCTCTGTCCTTCTTGTAGATGGGCACAACGGCACGATAGAGAAGAAAAGTGTACGACGCTCGGGCAGGTTATAGAGTTTGTTCGGATTTATTTTTTCTTATGGAGCCGCCATTCGGTATCGCCTGCTCCCGAGTCATCGCGATGCCAATGCTGCCCTGTCACTGGGTCAGGCTGCGTTAACTTTGGATTCGGGTTATTACGATCGGGCTCATCCGGATGTGCTGGGCATCCTCGAGCACCAGGGTCTTCGTGGCAGGTTTTACCTACAGAATGCACCTCGGTATCCCACACGCGTACTAGAGTGGGATCACTGCGAACCGTAAGCGAGCCAACAATATTCCAGTCTCCACCTTTGAGACGGTACCGACCCTGATAGGTGACAGTAACGTAAGCATGATAGTTGCCGGATTCTTTGAAAGCATAGCTGGTATCGGTGGGTTTAAAGTTACGTTTGCTCTTGTCCCAGACAGCGCCTTGCGCGGTTCCTGAATCCCGTGTTGTGTACACAGGATCGCCGGCACCGTACTCATAGGTATAGGCAACGGGAACAGCTTCTATCGTGACTTCTTCATCGAGGATAGTAGTATCACGTGCTGCGGTTTTAACACCGGTCACATAGAAGTTTGTGTTGATACCAGTATTGACGTGGGGCTCATGCCCGTCGAAATGTAGTGCGGGTTTTGTGGTGGTAAGTTCGGCAAGCTGCTCACGAACCTGGTGCTCTATCTTTTGGGTGCGAGCTTGGGCGTTATCGGCAGTAGGTTCGTTTTCAGGTGTGTTTTGGTCTGCAGGATCGTTGGGAACGCACGTTATACCGCCGTTTCCTGACTGAACGACACCGTATTGTTTATAGTTGTCTGAATCGTCAATGGGGAGGGGAACACGGGCTACTTTACCGGGTTTCCCTTGGTAGAGACAGGGCGCATCTTTAGAAGCATTGCCATTGTAGACATCGAAGGTATTTCCTACACTACTTACGGTTGCGGGAGCGTTAGAGCCTGTATCAGGTGTAACTATGGGTGCTTCTTGGCTCTGATATCTGTTAAATTCAGATTGCTCATATTCATTAGGTCCTTGCTGGTCAGGTTTATTGGATGAAGAAGACCGCCCAATGACTGTTATTTTTCCTCCTTTAGCATCGCCAGAATAATCAGTAGCGAAGGCAGACATAGATAGTGTTGGACAGAGAAAGAGCAACGTTGTGACACAGAAGATGTATTTCTTATTTGACATTGACATCAAGTTTCTCTGTACCAGCAAATGACCAATGGCCATTACTTGTCTGGAATACAACACCAAACTCAAGAACATTGTCGTTTTCTTGAGAAGCAGGGAATGAGAACGTTTTGTACTGCTCGTTATCTAAGATAACGTAATCATTCGAAATTATTCTGCCAACAATGAGGTACACATGATCGCTGGGAGAACGTAAAGTTGAGGGATCGGCGACAATCTTGCGAGTGCCTCCTACGACCCAGCCTCCCTTATCGTACAGACGCTGCATATGGTTACAGAATTTTTCAACTTCTTTGTACCCTGCGGCAGTGTAATCTGCGTAAGTCTGTACATCTCCGGTTTGGGTAGCGTAGTTTCCTAAAGCATTCCAATAATCGATGAAGTGCATAAGCGCCTCCGGTGTCTCAATCCCAATATCTTCGGGCTTTTTGGGCTTGGGGACGTTCTGCGCGGGTCCTTTTTCGTCTGCGGGACGGTACTCACCTTTGGGCGCTTCAGAGCCACCAGAATAACCCTTAGTGAAGGTCGGATGCGCCTGGGCCTCAGGTGAGGCAGATTCGGTACCATGTGGGCTGGAGCTACCGTCTGTGGTGTTGGATGTTTCGGCACGAGCAGGTGCCGTATCATGTGTTTGCTCTCCGCAAGCGGTCAGGAACTCAGTAACGCAGATCCCCGATGCGAAGGCTATCAAGGCACGACGGTTGAGGATTCTTTGAGGTGCACTGTTGTGCCTAAGGGCAGGAATGCTCATCAGTGAACTTTCGTGGTTGGGTGAATATACAGCAGGCCGCAGGGGAGTGCGACCCTTTTCAACAGTACTGTTACATGTCAAGAATAAGAAATATTACTTTATAAGAGTTTGAAAATTACCAAAACTTAGAGATATGTGCACGGCAATGACACATAAAGTCCGTGAACCTATTGAGCCCAACGGTATATGCTACAGTGAAAACGCGATATGGGGTGCTCCATTTTGTAATGGATACACAGCACGGCGCTGTTGTCTGGAGCTGAGATATACCCATTGAACCTGCTCTAGTTAGAACTAGCGAAGGGATATCGAACTGTGGCAGAGCAGCCTTAACCTTCTTTCTGAAACACCCGATTCATCATTATCTAGATAGCGTGGTGCGTTTGCAGCGATACCACGCCCATCCCAAGGAGACTTATAGCTATGACGCTATTAAACACATCTACGCCTCGTGTGCTTTCCATTGCCGGAACCGATCCTACAGGCGGTGCTGGAATCCAAGCTGATCTCAAGTCTATTGCCGCAAGCGGTGGTTACGGTATGTGCGCCACAACCGCGCTTGTCGCACAGAATACACAAGGGGTTCGCAGCATTTTTGCTCCACCTACTGAGTTTTTACAAGAACAGCTTGCGGCAGTTTTCGACGATGTGACTGTGGATGCCGTTAAAATTGGTATGCTCGGCGATGTTGAAACTATCACTACCGTCAAAACCTGGCTTGCAGAACATCCGGTACCAGTGGTGGTACTTGATCCGGTGATGGTTGCCTCCAGCGGCGATCGCCTGATTAGTCAAGACGCCGAGCAGGCACTGCGCGAATTGGTGGCGCAGGCAGATGTTATCACTCCGAATATCGCCGAACTCGCGGTGCTCTGTGAGAGCAACCCTGCCCAGACTTTGAAGGAGGCGCACAACCAGGCGGCTCAGCTTGCGAGGAGCACTGGCACGATCGTGATTGTTAAGGGCGGTCACCTGACGGGGGAGGACGCCGGAAATTCGGCTGTTTTCCCTGATGGAACTCATACACATGTAGCTGTCACTCGCGTCCAAACGAAGAATACCCACGGTACCGGGTGCTCGCTCTCATCCAGTCTTGCTACGCGCCTTGGACTTGCTCTTGTGAATGGCAATAATGAGCTGAGTGTACGAGTACTCACGAACGCGCTGGCATGGAGCACCCGGTGGCTCAACGAAGCTATTATCGCTGGTGAGGAACTGCACGTGGGCAGCGGGCAGGGTCACGGACCGGTTGATCATCAGGCACGTGCTCGCCGTTTGGAGCATGCAGCCGATACGAAGCCGTGGGAGCACTTATACGCTGATAAAAATCTTACGGGCGAGAGCCCCAAGAATTTGGTGAAACCTGCGCAGCGGAAATCCCCAGAGTCGAAGGTAGTCCCGGCGGGTCCGTGGACTGCCGCCCTGTGGCAAGCTACCGGTGATATTTGGCGTGACATTCTCGATTTGCCCTTTATTCGTGGGCTGGGCGACGGTACGCTTGACGAGGATTTATTCGGCTTCTATTTAGACCAAGATGCGCAGTACCTTGCCCAGTATTCTCGTGCCTTAGCTACTCTTTCGGCACGTGCCACCTCATCACAAGGTCAGGTGCATTGGGCTGCGGGTGCCCAGACGGCAATTGTTGAGGAATCGCTTTTGCACCATGAATGGTTGGCGGCGCATTCCCCTATTCCTGTGGAGCAGGGTGGTATTCGGCGTGGCGCACCTTCAGCAGTGACAATGGGGTACACGAACTTTTTACGTGCTACTGCTGCTGGCGAGGATTATGTTGTGGGCGCAGCTGCGGCGCTTCCATGCTACTGGCTGTACCTTGAGATCGGTTACCGGCTCTTGGAGAAAACCCACGAGGAACATCCGTATAATGCTTGGATTTCGGTGTATGGCGGCGAAGATTTTGCTGCGGATGTGCGCCGCTGCGTGGCGGTTGTTGAGGAGGCATTTGAGCAGGCTTCCCCCAGTCAGCGTGTTGCCGCCGCGCAGGCATATATGAGTGCATGCCTATATGAACGTGACTTCTTCGACCAGGCTCATAGAGCGTTGCGGTAAAACATCCCACTGGCCAGCCCGCATACGACAACGTAAAAAGGCTCTTTATCCAAATCAAGCGGCTTGATTTGGATAAAGAGCCTTTTTAGCAGGTAGGTAGAAGGGACTATGCCCCCAGAGCCTCCAGACGCTCAATCAGGCGCTTGCCGTGATCCTCACCGATGGCGCGAGCAACAGCGGGGTTATCGGGGTCGCCAGTGGTGCCGTAGCTGTACAGTGGCTCCTCAAGAGGCATACCGGTGAACGCTGCGGTGTTCTCAAACTCGGTCAACGTGGCGGATACGTCGCGTGGCAGCATAGTGCGGTAGACATCTTCAATGGCGCCAGCGGTTGCAGAGATCAGAAGCTTCTTACCCTGCAAAGCGGTGCCGTTTTCTCCATACGCGAAGCCGTACTCGAAAACGTCGTCAATCCACTGCTTCAGCAGAGAAGAAATTGAATACCACATCACCGGGAACTGCAGAACGATGACGTCTGCTTCCACAAGTGCCTTCTGCTCAGCAGGTACGTCAAACTTACCGTTTACACGCAGCTTGTCGAGCTCACGAATCTTGACGTTATCGCCGAACCGTGCCCGCACGGCATCAAGAATAGCCTTGTTAGCGTTAGAAGTCGTAAGGTCAGGGTGCCCCGAAATAATCAGGATATTAGACATAGTCATCCAATCTATTAAACATCAGAATCATGAGCTTGTGAGTGCTGATTCAAGTATAAGCTCAAGTTTGCCACCTTCGTATATTAGCACGCTATTCCCTATGTCTGCCTGTGAACATTATGCCGAATCTAATACATACTGCTAACAAGCTTTTAGTTTTCCAGAAGGTGTACGATGCACAACATTACCCATAAAATGCATGACAAATACCTAATGCGATGGCGCCGAAAAAGAAAATAGCAACCCCAATATACTAAGCCCGCAAGGATTCTAACCTGGCGATGAGCTTGGTGCCATGATTCTCACCAATAGTCCGTACCGCTGCGGCATTCCCCGGATCGCTTGATGTGCCGTAGCTGAAAATAGGTTCTTCTAACTCCATACCCGTGAAAGCGGCAGTATTCCCAAAGTCGGCGTATGTAGTTGTGAGCTCATACGGCAAGGCATCCCGGTACATATTCTCGGGAGCCCCCGCAGTCGCAGAAATCAAGAGCTTCTTACCGCGCAGCGCCGTGCCTTGCGAACCGTATGCGAAGCCGTACTCGAAGACGTCGTCAATCCACTGTTTCAATAATCCCGGCACCGAATACCAGTACACAGGGAACTGAAGCACCACGATATCTGCTTCCGCGAGTGCCTTCTGCTCGGCTGGAACATCGAATTTACCATTCACGTACAGTTTGTCGAGTTCACGCATGTTTATCGCATCGCCAAAATGGTTTTTTACGGCATCAAGAACCGTCTTATTTGCGGTGGAATCTGGCAGGTTCGGGTGACCTGAAATAACAAGAATCTTTGACATGATAAATCCAATCTGTGTGCGATAAACAGGAAAGTTAGGAATCTAATATATCGAGCCTCAAGTAGAGCTGCTAGGTTCCTTGCTTATTTTCACGATTTCTACGCCCTGAGGTGAATAGGTTAAAGAAATATCCGGAACAAGCTATATTCCCCGAGTCTGTGGGAAAGAACTGTTCCGGATAATTCTGTGATATTTATCGAAGGCTGCTGTTACTTTTCCTCGTGAGAAGCACCCTTCAAAGCCCCCATAAGCGGTCCCACAATATCCAGCGGAAGCGGGAAAACAACCGTCGAATTCTGATCAGCGCCCAACTCCAAGAGAGTCTGCAAATACCGCAACTGTAACGAAGCCGGTGAATCACTGAGAATGTCAGAAGCCTCCTTAAGTTGAGATGAAGCCTCAAGCTCACCACGTGCCGAAATGATCTTGGCGCGGCGTTCACGCTCAGCCTCAGCCTCACGAGCCATTGCGCGCTGCATGGCCTCAGGAATCTCAATATCCTTGATCTCAACCAGCTCAACTTTAATACCCCACGGGCGGGTGCGTGAATCAATAATGCTTTGCAAATCCGCATTCAAATCATCACGATGCGCCAGCAAAGTATCAAGATCCACACGCCCCAACAGCGAACGTAGCGTAGTCTGAGCGATCTGAGAAGTAGCGATCGGGTAGTTTTCGACCTCAAGTACGGCGTCTTTTGCACTAATCACACGGAAAAGTACTACCGCGTTCACGCGCGCAGGAACGTTATCTTTTGTGATAACTTCCTGCGGGGGAATGGTCAGCGTAATCACACGCATGTCCACGCGCTGCAGCGAATCGATGAGCGGAACCACCAGGTTAATACCAGGTTTCAGCTCGGAACGCAGATGACCGAAGCGGAAAGAAATACCGCGCTGATATTCAGGGATGACCCGAAGGGTACGAATGATCAGAAAAGCAACGATTACAAGAATCGGAATAACAATCGAAAGAACGGTAAGAGAATCCATCATGTCCTCTAAAAAATATGTTGGTAACGGTCAGTAGGAATGACCTGTGTAGATGCGGTGCTGAGAAAAAATCTAGATGCGGTGACAATACGCACCCCGATCTCTAAGGTTACCAATTCATCAACGACGGTACCTTAGAAACCGGGGCGCGCATCCTCACACTAACGAGAGACTTCTTCGAGATTCTGCTCCTGAATAACCTCTGCGGTAGTTTTATGCAGACGCGGGGTAGAAGTCCCCTCGCCGCTCCACGCCGGCCGATCAGGATCAATCTGCGAAGAACGCACAGGCAAAGTTGCAGCAGAGATTATCTGCTTACGAGCATCGTCGGTGCGGCGCTTACGCTCATTGCCAATACCGCCCCACTTAGCGGCAAACCTATCCATCTTAACCGCCACCGATTCATCCGCAGTAGACCCAGGAATATGTTTAGGGTCTGCCACAAAGTTCTCAGGTGACTTAATGAGCTTGATAGCCAAGGGATAGGTGAGTGACAAACAAGCCACAATAACGGCGGCTTCCACCAGCAGCTCCAAGGGAGCATGCCAGGCCAGAGCCGTAGCACCCACAATAATAGGACCGAAAAGCGCAACCGTCACGGCAAGACCGCGATGGAACTTACCCGACTCCGAGTAAGGCCACTCATCAACCTCACGCGTAAGTTCACGCCCATTAGACGAGACGGTGCAAGTGTCCTTAATAGGGCAGGTATTGCACACGCTCGGCTTGGCACGGTAGCGCATCACACGATTATCCGTATCAAACGCTACCGGCCACAGCCACTGATCCTCGGGGCAGAGCCACGCATCGTTACTCTCGTGGTAGGTGAACCCGAAAGTCCGGGATGCCACGAAACGTTGGCTTGTACGCTTAGCAAGAATATCGAAGCCCCACCCGACGGCGACTAGCCCCAGCGCATAAACGCTGGATAGCCACACCATCAGGGATACTCCGGCAATTTGCTCAGGCATGATAGTCAGCCTCGACGATCGCTACGGTACGGACTTGTCTGTTCGGGAAGCTCGTCGGCAGCCTTAGCACCCGCAAACTCGGCGATGCGCTCGTCATCCACCAACTCGTATAGCGGCGGCTCGGGGAGCTCCAGAACGGTTTCCTTGTTCTTCTGTGAGAAGTACGAAGTTATACCCAACCATGCGAGTTTGAGCAGCGGCATGATACCAGCCAAGAAGATCACGTCGCCCGGTAAGCGTAGCCAGTCCATAATCACAGTTGAACCATCGTGAATAAACGCGAAGGAACGGGCCTCGTAGTAGCCTTCACCCACGGACTTATACAACTGAGCGACACCCAGCGGCAGAAGTGAAATGAAGACCATCCAGATCAAGCCGATGTTCAAGGCCCAGAATGAGAACTTCAGCCCCTTCTCAGGCCATTTATTCTCAGGAATCAGGTAACGCAACGCAAACACCGCGAAGGCCAGTGCCAACATACCGTACACACCCATCATAGAGCCGTGCGCGTGGTTTGCGGTGAGCGCAGTGCCGATTTCGTAGTACGAAACAACCGGCAGGTTGATCAGGAAGCCGAAGACACCTGCACCCAAGAAGTTCCAGAAGCCTACAGCAATAAGGAACATCACAGCCCAACGATGCGGGAACGGCTTGGTGCGGTTGGAGTACTGGCGAGCCCCCAACTGCATGAAGCCCCACGCCTCAACAGTCAGGAAGGTCAACGGAATAACCTCTGCTGCCGAGAAGAACGCACCGAATGCCATCTGTTCCGAAGGAGTACCAGCGAAGTAGGTGTGGTGCATAGTACCAACCACACCACCGGCGGAGTAGAGTACTGCATCCATCATGATAATGGAGATAGCGATGCGCTCGCGCACCACACCCAAGAGTACGAAGACGTAGGCGACCATCACAGTGGTGAAGAGTTCGAGGAAGTCTTCAACCCACAGGTGTACCACCCAGAAGCGCCAGAACTCGGCGACTGAGAAATGGGTGCGCTGACCAGCGAGCATACCTACGGCGTAGAACATCGGAATTGCCAGACCTGAGAAGAGGAACAACCAAGGCATGGAGGTTTTCTTCCCGCTCTTGAGGCGTGAGCTAAGGGTACGCCAAACAATGACAATCCAGATGAACATACCAGCGGTGAGCAGAATCTGGAAGAAACGCGGCAGATCAAGGTACTCCCACTGCTGTGCAAAGATAGTGTTCTCGGGTATCCAACCCTTTTGCGAGAACCATTCGTTGAGGAGCGAACCGAGCACCACAATAACCACGGCCACGAAGAGGACGACGGTGAGCAGACCTTGCTTCTTCGGCTCTTTGCGGGTAATAAGCGGGGCAATGAAGATACCACCAGCTAGGAACGCCGCAGCCGTCCAGAAGAGGGAGAGCTGTACGTGCCACGTTCGAGACACGGTGTAGGGCAGTAGCTCACCCATATTGATACCGAAGAACCCGTCTATTTCAACGCGATAGTGCTCGGTGAGAGCGCCCACCAAGGCTTGCAGGAGGAATAGAACAATAATCGTGATGAAGAAGAGTCCAGCTGCCTTCTGGGAGGGGGTGAGCTTAACTTCATCCGGCTGCCGGAAGTCAAGGACTGGGGCTTCTTCGCCGTGCCAACCGATGGTGCGCGACCAACGACCATATATGGCAAACAACAAGCCGGTACCGCCAATGAGGGCGATGAGCGATAGAGCCGACCAAACCATGAGGTCTGCAGTAGGTTTATTATCAACGTTCGGCTCTGCGGGCCAGTTATTGGTGTAGGTGTAATCCTGGTTAGGACGCTCGGCAGCCGACGCCCATGCCGTCCACCCAAAGAATGCCGTCAAATCGTGCAGTTCTTCGTCGCTCTTAATAGCGTTAGGGAAAAGACCTAAGGAAGTATTACCACGGGTAAGGGTGTCCTTGTAGTGGTCTGTCATCAAGCTGAAACCCTTGGTCTGTCCTTCGGTCCAGGTAAGGGTTTTGTTGGATTCGTCGTATTTATTCTCGTGACGCCACTCGTTTTTAACGATTTCGCGCGGTTCTTGCTTGCCTTCTGAGCGGTATTTATCAACGGCGGCATCGGTGGTCTTGCGCAGGTACTCTGCGGTGAAGTCCGGACCGATGTATGCACCGTGACCCAGAACGGAGCCGTACTGCTGCAAACCGCGGCTCTGATAGAGCTCCTGACCATGCTGAATCTGTTCAGCAGTTGCGATAACTTTACCGTCATTGCCGACGATCTTATCGGGGAGCGGCATGGAGAGCGCGTAGGTGCGCATCGCCAAGACGGCCATGATGGTAAAGCCCAGGAGCATCACAAACGCTACAGCCTGTACCCAGCCTTTTCCGGCGTAGGCACCGACTGTATCCGTGCGGCGGGTGATCTTGGCGATCTCCCCGCGCGTTACGGTTTTCTTAGCCATTTTGATGTGTCTCCAGTGTGCGTGGATTGATTTTTGTTAGTGCTCGCGGTAAGCATCCCCATAATTAGGAAACCCACAGGGGCACTTAGTTTTATTCTTGCATTACGAATACGAATTTAGAAAGTTTACAGACACGGTGTCATTATTATGAAAGAAATTACACAGGTAAAGTAAGAATAGTTCTCATGTTGTGTATTATTTTGATATAATTTAGTGCCTCAGTTTTATGTTTAGGTGAGACTTACCTAAGAATTGAGCAAGATTTTTGTACTCTAATTCTGGTGGGGTTCCGTAAGAATATGCATCTGCTTGAAATAATAAGAAAGTAAAGAAAACACTCCATAGATTTTCATAATATCTCTGCTGATTCCGAGAAAGTTACTACAAACGTCAAGCCTATAAAATCCGTATGGAATAATAAAGAACGGAGAAAACCACCAGAACCATAAGGAGTTCGGACATGCTGGCGTACAAGGCAGGGCAAAAAGTAGTAACGGGGCTACTGCGCACTGTATTCAGGGCACGGGTGACCGGGCTTGAGCATTTCCCAAAGAAGGGGCCCGTAATTGTGGCATCTAACCATCTATCCTTCCTCGACTCCATTATTATCTCCGCTATGATGCCCCGCCGAGTAGCATTCCTCGCGAAGGCGGAGTACGTAAATACACCGGGTATTCGAGGCAAAGCCATGAAGGCTTTTTTTGAGGCCGTAGACATTATCCCCGTGAACCGCTCCGACCGTTCGGAATCCCTTAAGGCACTCGATCTAGCTCTTGAAAAACTTGAAGAGGGTAAAGTCTTCGGTATCTACCCTGAAGGTACACGATCTCGTGACGGGTTTTTATACCGCGGCAAAATTGGTGTAGCCTGGCTAGCCCATATGACTGGAGCACCAGTAGTTCCTGTGGGTCTTATCGGAACCGAACGTCTGCAGAAGCCCGGCTCAAATATGATTTACCCTCACCGGTTTACCATCCGCGTGGGGGAACCCATGCATTTTGAGAAGACCGGCGAGAAAATGACTGGTAAACAACGCCGCCAGACCACCGACCACATCATGGATGCTATCGCTCAGCTCTCGGGCCAAGCCCGGAAGAACGAATACAACGTTTCGCCCTCCGCCGAGCGTGACGCAGGGTAGCGCCTGCCAGTCTAAAAACGAGTACACTTAACCGCGCATCCTGATTATGGATGCGTGGTTATTTTTCAGTACTACACCGTGAGGAGCGTTCGTGGCAGACCCCCAAAGCTATCGCCCAGCCTCCGGCGATATTCCAACGCATCCCGGTGTATACCGTTTTCGTGATCCCCACGGCAGAGTTATATACGTAGGTAAAGCGAAAAACCTGCGCAACCGACTGAACAGCTACTTTGTAGCCCCAGAACGTCTGAGCCCGAAAACCTACGCTATGGTGCATACTGCCGCCAGTGTGGAGTGGACGGTAGTCGGCAGTGAACTTGAATCTCTGCAGCTTGAATATACCTGGATCAAGGAATACAAACCACGCTTTAACATAGCGTTTCGAGACGATAAATCCTATCCCTATCTTGCAGTCACAATGCGCGATAAATTCCCGCGAGCGCAGGTCATGCGTGGTGATCGTAAAAAAGGTGTGCGGTACTTTGGCCCTTACTCGCAGGTATGGGCTATTCGTGAAACTTTGGATGCGCTTCTGCGCGTATTCCCGGTGCGTACCTGCTCGGCGGGAGTCTTTAAACGTGCCGAAGCATCGGGACGCCCGTGTCTTTTAGGGTATATCGATAAATGCGCAGCACCGTGTGTAGGGCGTGTGAGCCCCGAAGAACACCGTGAACTAGCGGATGGGTTGTGCCGTTTCATGGCAGGGGGTGCCGAAAAATTTATTACCCAGCTTACCCGACGTATGAAAGAAGCTGCAGCCGATATGGACTTCGAACGTGCAGCTGTATTACGTGACGATATTACCGCGTTAACAAAGGCATTTGAACGTAACGCCGTGGTTTTATCGGACTCTGTTGATGCTGATCTTTTCGCCTTTGCTCAGGACGAGCTAGAGGCATCGGTACAGGTGTTTTTCGTGCGCGGTGGGCGTATTCGCGGACAACGTGGCTGGATTGTTGAGAAGGTTAACGATGGTGGCGAAACCGAGCTGATAGAGCAGCTTCTCGTTCAGGTTTATGGTGAAATGGCGGCAAATATTGCTAGCGCTGCAGCTTTCGACGAAGATTCCGGGTTAGACGCTACACAACATGAGATCCCTCGACAGATTTTAGTTCCTACTATGCCGGAGAATACCCAGCAGCTTCAGGAATGGCTCTCAGGTGTGCGTGGTGCCAAAGTCGATATTGCAGTACCGCAGCGCGGCGATAAAGCGGCACTGATGAAAACGGTCGCCGAGAACGCCCAACATTCCCTGACCCTGCACAAGAGCCGTCGTGCTGGGGATATTACCACCCGTTCAGCGTCGCTCGTGGAACTCCAAGAAGCCTTAGAGCTTCCGGATCCGCTTATGCGCATCGAATGCTACGATATTTCCCATGTGCAAGGTACTAATGTGGTGGCCTCTATGGTGGTCTTTGAAGACGGCATGCCCACCAAAAGTGCCTACCGTAAATTCTCGATCACAGGGGATGCTGCTCGCGACGACACCGCCAGCATGTATGACGTCATCACCAGGCGATTTAAACGTTATCTCACCGAGCAGCAGCAACGTGCGGAAACACCTTTATCCTCGGGAGAAGTTACGGCTGACGAGCCGGTACAAGAACCAGCTAAATTTGCGTATCCGCCGAATCTGGTCTTAGTTGATGGCGGCCCACCTCAAGTTGCAGCCGCTCAGTCCGCCTTGAGTGACCTCGGTATTGAGGATATCTACGTGGTAGGTATCGCAAAGCGCCTCGAAGAGCTGTGGTTACCCGACGATGATTTCCCAGTGATTCTACCCCGTACCTCTGAAGCGCTATACCTTGTGCAGCGTATTCGCGATGAGGCACACCGTTTTGCTATTACGTTCCACCGCGCAAAACGAGGTAAAGCTATGGTGGCTTCTGCTTTGGACTCTGTTCCCGGATTAGGCAGTGTCAAGCGTGCAGCGCTTATTAAACATTTTGGGTCGGTTGCTAAAGTACGGAATGCCTCGATTAAAGAACTCCAACAGGTTTCAGGCGTGGGGCCTGCGCTCGCGCAAAAAGTGCATGACCACCTCAGCCAAAAGGAAACTGCCTGAGGCAGCACCCCGGGTATTTATGCACAGATAGCCGTCCGCCATAAGGGGTTGTCTAGTATGATGGAGAACTAAAGACAATTCGTATCAAAGGAGAAACTGCATAATGAGTGACGAATTGCTAAATAAATCGCAAAAACCCCAGATATTGGTAATTACCGGTATTTCAGGCGCAGGTCGTAGCACTGTTGCTAATGTCCTTGAGGATGAGGGCTGGTATGTGATTGATAATATTCCGCCACAAATGCTGGAATCGATCGCGGAACTCGTTACGCAGGATGGCGCCAAAGTTCCGAAGGTTGCACTGGGGATTGACGTACGAGCCCGCGCGGTTTTCGACGACTTACCAGCGGCTATTGAAACTCTTCGCAAATCCGACGTTGATTTCTCGATGCTCTTTCTAGACGCCAAAGATGAAACTATCGTGGCTCGCTATGAGGCACAGCGTCGCCCCCATCCGCTTCAAGGAGAAGGTCGCGTACTTGACGGTATACGTGCTGAACGTTCCCTCTTCGAGGGGCTTCGACTCGCCTCCGACCGTACGATTGATACCACGGGCATGAATGTGCATGAGCTTGCACGCACAGTACGCGAGATGTTTGCTGACGGACCGGATAAAAAACTCAACCTTACTGTCATGAGCTTTGGATTCAAACACGGATCACCCACAGACGCAAATTTCATGGCAGATATGCGCTTTATTCCAAACCCGCACTGGATTCCCGAATTGCGTCCACTCACCGGACAGGATGCCCCAGTACGTGACTACGTGCTCAGTAACTCTGGGACTGAGGAATTTATCAGCAACTACTTGGAAGCTCTGCGTCCGGTTCTGGAAGGGTACCGTCGCGAAGGAAAATACTACGCCACCATCGCTATAGGATGCACCGGCGGGAAGCATCGCTCGGTCGCTGTCACGGAAGAAATCGCTCGGCGCCTGAGTGCATTTCCCGAAGTTAATGTGCACGTGTTGCATCGTGATAAGGGGCGTGAGTAATGGCACGCATCGGTCATTCACCTGACCTGCCTGTCGGCTCTGATACTCAGGGAATCCCGAAGCTGCCCGCGTTACCAACTCAGGCTTTACGGCTTCTTAAAAGTACTCACCGCGTTACCAAAGTAACAGCCTTGGGGGGTGGGCATGGACTTTACGGTTCGCTGTCCGCGCTTCGGCATGTCACAACAGATCTAACGGCTATAGTAACGGTTGCCGATGACGGGGGTTCATCGGGTCGCTTACGTAAAGAGATGGGCGTACTCCCTCCAGGAGATTTGCGTATGGCTCTCTCGGCCCTTTGCGATGATACCGATTGGGGGCGAACGTGGCGAGACGTTATGCAGCATCGTTTTAGCGCGCCCGAGGGGTATACTGACGAGTTTCCTCTTGAATATCACGCCCTTGGAAACCTGCTTATTACGACGCTCTGGCAGCTTCTTGAAGACCCCGTTGCTGGGCTTGACTGGGCGGGAGCTCTGCTCAACGCTCGTGGTCGGGTGCTTCCTATGGCATTGGATCCTATGGTTATTTATGGTACGGTGCTACGGGAGTATGCTGGCGGTGGCATCGAACGGGTGCGTATTAGTGGTCAGGTTAACCTCTCAAAAGAAAAGCAAGTGCACGATATTGGGCTTACCCCCAAAGACGCGCGCCCATGTCCGGAAGCGCTAACCGCTATTGAGGAATCCGATTGGGTAATCTTAGGCCCCGGGTCGTGGCGCACCTCCGTTCTGCCGCACTTGCTGCTAGAAGCACAGCGCGATGCTATCTGCCGTACAGAAGCTATGCGCTGCGTAGTTATGAATCTTTCGGATGACGAAGAAACCGCTGGATTCACTCCAGCCGCACATTTAGCGCTCTTGAAACGATACGCCCCGGATCTTCGATTGGACGCGGTCATTGCTGATGACGAAACACCCAAGTCTGTACGTAGCGAACTGGAACGAGAATCAGAGTCTATGGGAGCGCGTGTGATGTGGGCACCCGTACGAGCATCAGCTGAAAACAATGTACATAATCCTCTGAAACTTGCAGCGGCGTATCACGAACTATTTTCGTTCAAGTTTTAGAGGTAAGAAGCGTGGAATTTATTTTCTATTTCTGCCACCTCAAGATACACCGTTTCTCTAAGTAGAGCATGTAGCATAGCTGAGTGCATTATCAGCACATCACATCATACGAACCTCACGGTGGGAAGGAACAACAATGGCTCTTACCGCGCTCGTTAAGGATGAGCTGGCCAGATACGAAACGAGCAAAGCATCAGTACGTAAGGCGGAGATCTCGACTATTCTGCGCTTTACTGGTGGTTTGCACATCGTTTCTGGGCGGATTGTTGTTGAGGCAGAAGTTGATTCCGAACAGACCGCGTTACGCATGCAGCAGACTATTGCTGAAATATACGGGCATGAGGCTGAGATAACGAGCGTCAGCGGTGGCGGTTTGCGCCGCGGCGGGCGTTATATAGTGCGTGTTGATGCCGGGGGAGAAGCACTTGCTCGACAAACCGGTCTTTTAGATTTGCGAGGGCGCCCGGTGCGGGGGCTGCCGCCTGCTGTTGTCAATGGCTCCATTCAGGACGCCGAAGCGGTCATGCGTGGTGCTTTTTTGGCACATGGATCGCTCACAGAGCCTGGTCGCTCATCAGCAATCGAATTTACATGCCCAGGGCCGGAAGCAGCGCTTGCTCTTGTGGGAGCGGCCCGGCGTTTGGAAATTATTGCTAAAGCGCGTGAGGTTCGCGGAGTGGATCGTGTTGTGGTCCGCGATGGCGAGACTATAGCCCGGCTTTTGGAGCGTATGGGGGCTCAGGACGCCCTCAAGGCGTGGCGCGAGCAACGTACTCGTAAGGAAGTTCGGGCGACTGCGAACCGTCTGGCAAACTTTGATGATGCAAACCTGCGTCGTTCTGCTCAGGCAGCTGTGGCCGCGGGTGCCCGTGTAGAACGTGCTTTGGAGATCCTGGGAGACGATGTTCCAGATCATCTGCGCTATGCGGGCGAACTGCGTGCCATGAATAAGCAAGCCTCTTTGGACGAGCTGGGACGTATGGCAGACCCTCCTCTGACGAAGGACGCGATCGCTGGACGTATTCGTCGTTTGCTGGTCATGGCTGATAAACGAGCGAAAGAATTGGGGATTCCTGGAACCGACCTCCCGAAATCTTCATAAGTAGCTGCTGTATAAAGGCAGGGTTATCTGTAGAGATGTAGAGATAACCCCGCCTCTCTGCTGTGTGAAAAATCTTTAAATAAGGAAAATCTAACATTACTTCGATGTGGCGACGTGTGGGCTCGTGTGTTCTTTCAAGGAAGATAAGATTCTAACTATAAAGTCTTTATATGTATTTTGTATTAGTTTGATATTGATTGCGTTTGAGTTGCCAGAACCATATCCCAACATAAAGAACTGCTAAATTCAACGTAAAACAACAGAAAACAAAGGGTTTTTCGCCATTTTTGTAAGGTAAATCACAAAAATACCCGATAAAAACACACCCAAACACACATAAACTAAGGTAGGATTATAACAACACCGGCGGACACGCAACCAGCGTGAGACGAAAAACTCTAGAGGCTCTCTCATGAGACCCATGAACAATGGCTCTAGTCCGTCAAACTCAATGCACTGACAAGGAGATACTCCAGTGACTGTACGCGTAGCTATCAATGGTTTTGGTCGTATCGGCCGCACTTTCTTCCGCGCCGCACGCGCCGAGGCTAAGGGCTTTGAGATCGTAGCAATCAACGATCTTACCGACCCGAAGACTCTCGCCAACCTGCTTAAGTATGACTCCATTATGGGTCGCCTGGGGGCCGACGTAGAGGTCAAGGACGATGCATTGGTTGTTGACGGCAAAGAGATTAAGATTCTTGCTGAGCGCAATCCTGCAGATCTTCCCTGGAAGGATCTCGGCGTAGATGTCGTGCTTGAGTCTACCGGTTTCTTCACCGAAGGTTCAAAAGCACAGGCGCACATTGATGCCGGCGCTAAGAAGGTTATTATTTCTGCACCCGGCAAGAACATTGACGGTACCTTCGTGATGGGTGTGAACGACGATCAGTACGATCCGCAGAACCATCACATTGTCTCCAACGCATCCTGCACCACCAACTGCCTGGCTCCTTTGGCAAAGGTTCTCAACGATTCCTTTGGCATTGAAAAGGGTCTGATGACCACTATCCACGCATACACCGCTGACCAGCGTCTGCAGGATGCTCCCCACTCTGACCTGCGCCGTGCACGTGCAGCAGCAGTGAACATGGTTCCCACCTCCACCGGTGCAGCAGCAGCAGTTGGTCTCGTACTTCCCGAGCTCAAGGGTAAACTGGACGGTTTCGCAGTTCGCGTTCCCACCATTACCGGCTCCATTACCGATCTTACTTTCACCGCATCCCGCGAGGTGACCAAGGAAGAAGTTAATGCTGCTCTGAAGGCTGCAGCCGAGGGTCCGATGAAGGGTATCATCATGTACAGCGAGGATCCCATCGTCTCGAAGGATATCGAAGGTGAAGGAATCTCCACTATCTTTGATGCGCCGCTAACCAAGGTTATTGGCGACCAGGTGAAGGTTATCGCTTGGTACGACAACGAGTATGGTTATGTATCCCGCTTGGTAATGTTCACCAACAAGGTTGTGGCTTCTCTCTAAGCCTATCTACGCAAGGATAGCTACTTTACGAGCTGACGAGGAGAACCCCAATTCTACAGCATGTTTTTACCGTAGAGTTGGGGTTTTCTTGTACCACGAAGTAAAAAATGAGGCGTGTATGTATGGAATATCGGTAGAACTTGCCTAAACCACCATCCGCGCCGCACCAGGCTAAAACTTGGTCATTTCAGCAGACTTACGGCTGTGTGACCACCAGACTTCTGTATTATTGAAAATACACACATCCCCACTAATGTAGGAGGAATTTCCCATGGCTAAGGCACTTGCAGAGCTGCTTGATGAAGGCGTAACGGGGCGTTACGTGCTGGTTCGTTCCGATCTTAACGTTCCCCTAAAAGACGGCGTGGTAACCGATGACGGTCGTGTGCGCGCATCCCTGCCTGTTATTGAAAAATTGGCTAAAGCTGGTGCTCGCGTTATTGTAACCGCGCATCTTGGGCGCCCCAAGGGTCAGGTAGATCCCCAGTATTCGATTGCTCCCGCAGCTGCACGCCTTGCCGAGCTTGCATCCGTTCCTGTAAAGGTAGCGACAGATCTTGTGGGCGAGGACGCAAAGGCGAAGGCTGCGGATCTCAAAGACGGTGAAGTCCTTGTTCTTGAGAACGTGCGTTACGATGCTCGTGAAACTTCTAAGGACGATGCAGAGCGTGGTGCATTTGCAGATGAGCTCGTTGCTCTCACCGGTAAAAATGGCGCATATGTGGATGACGCATTCGGTGCTGTTCACCGCAAGCATGCGTCAGTCTACGATGTGGCAAAGCGTCTTCCCGCGTACCTTGGCGACCTTGTTAAGAAGGAAGTCGATGTTCTCTCAAAGGCTCTCAATAATCCTGAGCGCCCCTTTGTTGTCGTCATGGGCGGTGCGAAGGTCTCTGATAAGCTCGCCGTGATCGACAACCTGATTGGCAAAGCAGACTCCATTCTTATCGGTGGCGGCATGGGATATACCTTCGCCTATGCGCAGGGTTACGAAGTCGGTAATTCTCTGCTTGAAAAAGACCAGGTTGAGACTGTAAAGCGGTACCTAGAAGAAGCCCCCAAGAAGGGAACTGAAATCGTGACCGCTGTTGATGTTGTCTGGGCAGACGACTTCTCGGCAGAGGCTAACACCGAGATTCGACCCGTCGAGGATCTCACCGGCGGTAAACTTGGTGCCGAAGCAGAAGGTCTAGATATTGGACCGAAGACTCGTGAGCTTTTCGCAGAAAAAATTAAGAATGCGAAGACTATTTTCTGGAACGGCCCGGTAGGCGTTTTTGAAATTGCTCCCTTTGCTGGTGGTACGAAGGCCGTTGCGGAGGCAATTGTTGAGTCTGATGCATTCTCCATCATCGGTGGCGGCGACTCTGCATCGGCTGTGCGCAACCTTGGCTTTGCTGACGAACAGTTCGGACACATCTCTACGGGTGGCGGTGCATCGCTCGAATACATTGAGGGTAAGACCCTGCCCGGTTTGGACGCTCTAGGCGCATAACTCTTATTGCGCTGCCGCTAGGAAAACGCACCCGGCTCTCAACCTCAAGGACGTGCCGGGTGCGTTACTATATGCTCATAGATAGATAGCCATAACCCACATCGCAAGGATGCATTCCATGGGATTTTTCTCTAAATACTTTGGTTCCCGCGAAGCTACAACAGTCGCAGACTATGAACGTGAAGTGCGGCAAGAAAGACAGGCATCCGCCCAAAATCTGAAAGAGCCTCGGAAGATGGGCGAAGCTAAAGTCGTATCAGCTTCAGAACATCCGGATTATTTGTATGGTGTCTCTGCTGATAACCCGTCAGAATTTTGGGAGAACTCGGCAGCTGATCGGGACCACAAACTGACTATCACCATGCTGCAAGCACAAAAATCTAGGGATCTTATTCAGACGCTAGTAACTGACCTTGAAGATCACTTGGACGAGCTCCCTAGTTATCTAGAGAAAACCGTGACGGAGCTTCATCAAAAAACCACTCAAGCGCTCCTGAGCTACTACACTTATAACGCTGCGTGGGAGATAAACCCACAAAATCCAGAACTTGCCGAATATTATTTTCCGAGTTATAACGCTGCATGCGATATTGTAAAGGTTGCTTACCGGTGTCTGCAGAATAATATCTGGACTACAACTAATATCTTGAGGCAAAAACACAAGATGATACGTATCTTATCTGAACGTGCACAAGATACGGCGCAGATTATTCCAGAGATTATGCCAGCAGTTATAGATTCCCCGGTAGTTATGGCTCCATCAGACGCATTTCTTATTTCTGTAGAAGAACGCCAGAATATTCTGAAGACAGGACAGCGTGTCGCCCAAGAAGCGATAGTACGCGCCCAGCACCTTGCACAAAAGGCTGAGTCACAACCTGAAACGGGTCTCTATAACCTAGCACTCGCGTATGAATCAGGCGCCTCAGATCTTGTACTTGCCCTTGAAAACTATGCAGACTGTGTGAGGGAAAGCCAACTGCTGCATGTGGATTTTGTTACTGCTTTTCGTCAAGTGGTGAGAATTTTGCGAGAAACTTCAGACGATGAACAGTACGTTCATATACTCGAATATCTTGCTAGATTAGAGTCTATATCGGTAAGAGCATTGGAAGATTACTCTCTTGCTGACGATGCTGATACTGTACTCTACCTTCTGGATCTTGTGCATTCGGATGTTCCCGAACAGGTCTTTACAGAAATTTTGCGCTATTTGCTTGAACCGTACCGGCGCTACCTCACAATGCTACTAACTCAGTGGGATATCTATGCTTTAGGCAATTTTGCTCCACTTATGGTGGCAACCTATGCGATATACACCAATGCGCGTATGTGTTATGAGGAAGCATTGGCTGAGAATGGAAATACCCTACAGGCTTGGAGTCTCGCCCACAGCGCTCATGAGGCGATCGTGATGGCGCATCGTTATGCGTACACTGACTATCGTGAGATGTTTCAAGATTACGACGAAGAAGAACTTGATGCTCTAATACTGCAGAACATGTCGGAAAATACTCGGGAATTCTTCATGCAGGAGACAGAACAAATGGCAAACGCCTGGAAACTTGATCTGTAGCTTTTCGGAGTAGACCTGACTAGCCTAAAAATCCAGATAAAACCTAGAGTATTTAGTGTTTTTTGAGTGATCAAACCATTAAAATAGAAGATAGAAATTTCCGAATCTATACCCTGATTTTTCGGGGGATTGGAGCGAAAATATGTCGCGCAAACCGCTGATCGCCGGTAACTGGAAGATGAATCTTAACCATGCTGAAGCCGTTACGCTGGTCCAGAAGCTAGCATGGACTCTTGATGATTCGAATTTTGATTTTACAAAGACTGAAGTAGCGGTATTTCCTCCTTTTACCGATATTCGCTCCGTACAGACCCTCGTTGAAGGCGACAAACTGAGTATTGAATATGGTGGTCAGGATATTTCTGTACATGAATCCGGTGCATACACCGGAGAGATCTCTGGTGCTTTTTTGCAGAAACTTGGTGCGAAATACGTTCTCGTAGGACACTCTGAGCGTCGCACTTACCATCACGAAAGTAATGAACTATGTGCTGCTAAGGTACAGGCTGCTTACACCTATGATTTGACTCCGGTACTATGCGTTGGTGAAGCCCTGGAAGTTCGTGAAGCTGGCACTCATGTGGACTTTACCCTTGAGCAGCTTCGCGGTTCTATTGCAGGCGTGAGCGCCAAGCAAGCAGAAACTCTCGTGGTTGCGTATGAACCTGTATGGGCAATTGGCACTGGTAAGGTCGCAACTGCCGATGATGCGCAGGAAATGTCTGCGGCTATACGTGCTGAATTTGAAAAGCTCTACTCCGCAGACGTTGCTCAGAAGGTTCGTATTCTCTACGGTGGATCGGTTAAGTCTTCTTCGGCCCCTTCTATTATGGGGAAGGAAGACGTGGATGGTGTGCTGGTAGGCGGTGCATCCCTTCAGGCTGAAGAGTTTGCAGCAATTGCGCGTTTTGATGCTTAGCTAAGCAGCAATTCGTATTAAAGGCGTCTAGCATACGTGTATTCGTGCGCTAGGCGCCTGCTTATTTTATACAGTGTCACAAATGTGTACTGAAATATTCTCATTCCATCTTTCTTTAGAGAGAAGCTGATATTGATGCAGGTTGAACTCACCAGATTCCGAGTGCGTAAAGGTCAAGAAGAGCGAGCTGTAGAATGGATGCGTTTTCTTCGCCAGAATATGGATGCCGTTGAGCAGACCTTAGTGCCCGAAAAAATGTATGTCGAAACGATCTTTTCGGAGGTTCGTGATGGGCATATGTACTTGTACTGGTACAGCGTACAGGGTCAGGGAGCACAACCCGTTGAAGAGTCAGAGCACTGGGTAGATAAGGAGCATTTAAGGTTCTGGAATGAGGTTATCGACCCTACATTTCCGGGAGAAGACCTAACGATGGAAGTTCTGATGATGCTACCAGATGTTCATAAAGTTGCCTTAGGGTAAGAGAACGCAGCCCTGGGACAAAATATGTGGTACCTAAAATTTTTCTGTAAAAATGTGGAAAATAGCGATTTTCGGCATATATTTGCGGCTAAAATTATTATAATAATATCTAAAATATAACAAAATGATTAAGGATTTGAGTTAGTTTGATGTAGTTAGTTGCATTTTATTTAAATCTAATTTAATTAAATATAATTCAAATGGTTTTTATATATTTAAAATGTGTGGTTTTGTGAAGTCTTCGAGATTTGTTACACTTATGCCTAAGCGTTTTAGGAGGGTGAGATATGAAATCACGCAAGTATACGTCTGTTTTTATTGGTTCATTAATTATTTCATTAATATTAGTGGCTCTGGGCTTTGTTCCGGGTTACGAGACAGTTTCTAAAAACTGGAGGGCGCTGGTCGGAACTGACTTCGGTTGGTTTTACCTCCTGCTTGTAACTCTTATAGTATTGGTCTGCGGGTTTTTTGTTTTAAGCCCCATGGGACAAATTAAGCTTGGAGAGCCTGACTCAAAGCCCGAGTATTCCACCGGTTCGTGGATTGCCATGCTTTTCTCGGCTGGTATGGGTATCGGTCTAGTTTTCTATGGTGCTGCCGAGCCGCTTTCGCACTTTGCTAACAAAACTCCGCATGCTGCGCCGGGGTCACAGCAAGCAATGGCGGATTCCTTCCAATTTACGTTCTTCCACTGGGGTATACACGCCTGGGCTGTGTACGGTATTGTGGCTCTGGCTTTGGCATATTTCGGTTTCCGTAAGGAAGAGAAATATCTTCTTTCTGTCACACTTAAGCCGCTTTTCGGTAAAAAAACCGATGGCTGGCTGGGATATATTATAGATATTGTTACTGTGGTGGCAACCGTTATTGGTGTGGCAACCACGCTTGGTTTCGGTGCTATTCAGATTAATGGTGGGCTGAGCTACCTCACTGATAATGCCATTCCTAATAGCATGGAAGTACGCACTGTTATTATCGTAGTAACCACTGCTCTCTTTGTGCTCTCAGCTCTTTCGGGGCTGGGTAAAGGTATTAAAATCCTTTCAAATCTTAATATGATTCTGGCTATCGCACTTCTGGCGATTGCTATTGCGGTTGGCCCTACCGTCAAAATTTTTGACAATATGTCGGAATCCATCGGTCTATACATGCAGAACTTTTTCGAGATGAGTTTCCGAACCGCCGCATTTAACGGTGACGAACGCGCCTGGATTGATACCTGGACCATTTTCTACTGGTCATGGTGGATCTCTTGGTCGCCCTTCGTTGGCCTCTTCATCGCCCGCATCTCCAAAGGCCGTTCAATACGTGAGTTTATTACTGTAGTACTTCTGATACCTACCGTCTTAAGCTTCATCTGGTTCTCCGCTTTCGGTACGATGGCTAATACGGTACAGCAGAATGGTCTAGAGAATCTGACGAAACTAGAGGATGAACAACTGCTGTTCGGCACGTTCAAACACTACCCGCTGGGTATATTAATGTCGATCATCGCAATCATCCTGATCTTTACCTTCTTCATTACCTCCGCAGACTCAGCAACTTATGTGCTCTCAATGCTTTCCGAAGATGGGCGTCTTATCCCCACTAACGGAAAGAAAGTTGTGTGGGGTGTTATCGTCGCGGGTATTGCAACCGTGCTGCTGTATGCTGGCGGGCTAGACGCTCTGCGGAATACGCTGATTATTATTGCGTTACCCTTCGCCGTTGTGGTTGCGTTAATCGTGGTGGCGCTAATAGTTGAGGTGTATCACGAGAAGGTTCAGATGGGTCTGTCGATCTCGCCTAAACGGTATCCCGAAAAGGGACAGCCCTTCAAGTCTTATGAACCTTACGAGGTTGAAGACTCTGAAGACGATCAGGTAGCAGAAGAAAAACCTGAGGCAAAAGTGGTCCAAAAAGAATCATAAATTTTTAGCATCGTAATAAGATAAAAGATCTTCCCAGAAGCCGGTAACCGGCTTCTGGGAAGATCTTTTATCTATAGGGTAAGCGGACTCTGTAGCTGCTCGATAAGCTAAGTTCCTGTACCCTGTAAATTCAACCCGTTAGACTTTAACTATGTTTGCAATTGTATCCCTTGCCGTTGCAGGTATTTTGGCGGCTATAGTGGTCCTCATTATTCGAAGCCGACGAGTCTCTGCACCTACCGCGGAGACTCCGCAGATCGTGTATTTTGAAAATAAACGTGATAGCTTCCTGGACTGGCTGTATCACCGCACAAGCTCCCCAGAAGTACCCGTTCAGGTAAAACTACGCGATTGGGTAGATCTGGGATTCTATGCCGAAGGTGGCAACTACTGGGGTATAGCCCAACAATTTACGTACTATCTTGTTCAGGGCGGTTATGTTTACGCCTACGATACCGAGGGAGACCCATTGGATGCAGAGCGAGCACTGCGAGACCGTCCGGATGCATTTCAGCTTACCCCCAGCGAATATCAGCGGCGTGTCACTCAGTTTAGGCAGTAATTTAGCCCTTCGCTCTACGCGTTATTACGTGTTAGAGAATGACCACAGAGTCTCTATACCGTATAGTTATTAAAGTCTGCCATGGGACAGGCTTTATTATCGACCTATTAGGAAGGCCCGCTGTGGACATCATTATGAATGTGCTTTTGGTAGTCATCGTGATTACCAGCATTATCACCGTGCTTCTGGTGCTCTTGAACCGCGGTCAGGGTGGTGGCTTGTCCGATATGTTTGGTGGCGGTATGACCAGCTCACTGAATTCTTCAGGTATGGCTTCTAAGAACCTAATCCGTCTGACCATTACAGTTACCGTTATTTGGGTTATTGCCGTGGTGCTTTATGGCCTAGCACTACGTTTTAACGGACAGTTCGTCATATAGACTTTATATATTTCCAAGAAGCCCCGGCAGATACATCCGTCGGGGCTTCTTACATGTCCTACTGTAGTAATTATGGAGATTGTCGGTGCATAAGATGACGGAGGATCAAGTCATGACGAGTGTCTGATATAGAGACAAGTAGATAATATTTTCCCTAGGATGACGGAAAAGAGGCCAAAACTTTCGGGGTTCAGGCATAGTAGTGATAAGGCGAAAACCTAGCATATCCAACCACTGGAGGGATCGCCATGGCACAGACTCTAACCTATACATATCTAAAACCTTCTTTACTGCATGAACAAGACGGCAGTCTTGGACTTGCTTTAGCAACTAGCGGTGGCAGCACACCGGAAGGCGCGGTGGCACACCCTTACTTCTTCTCAGGATTCATGGAGCGTCCCGATGTGATCGCGGCGTCGCTATTGGTGGTTGCGCGTGTGGCCCGCACCCGCTACTACACCCCACCCGGCATGGTCGCCGCCATTTTGCGGGCTGCCGACCCGGTAGTGACCAGCACCCGCGAGGGACTCCGGTTTGAATCCTTTAGCGCCTGCTGCGGTGTCTATGCCCGACTTGACGTAGACTCCTCCGCCCTAGATGCCACCCACAGTGCCGTGGGCGTGACAAATGTGGACGTGAATCCGCCGCTTCGCACTGCTTTAGTTTCTCTTCGGGCTGGCGAACCTCTCCACATGGATGTGGGGAATGAAGGGTTGCTGACCACCACCCTAGACGGTGAAGTTATGGAAGATAAAGTACCCCTGCCGGTACGCTGGCTCAAAGGGTTCGCTGAAACACAGATGCTCTCATCCCTGATGAAACCCACCCATTCTCTGGACGCGGCAGCAGCCCGCACATTCATCCAGGGGCTGCCGCGCCAATCCGCCACGAAAAGCGTCATGTGGGCAACCCGTGCGGTGCGTTCACTGAGGCTGGCCACCCGAGCCACCGCCGGGTCGGTGTGCGTGGCTGGGCCGGAGCGGCTGCGGGTGCTTGAGCCGCTCATCCACTTCATAACCCGCCTAGAAGCGTACAGCGAACCGGTCACCTCAGGTAACGCCCCGGTGGCGAGCGTGTGGGTGGCCCACTTGCCGGGTGCGCGCCTGAGCATCGGGTTGAGCCCCGAAAAATCACGCGGATTCTCGGGGGAAGGCTCTGTGCTGCAGGCACTCTCTGACCCGTCAGTTGCTGAAAATGCGGATATGCTCAGCGTGCTTCTCTCCTTTGAACCGCGTATTGAAGTGCCCGTCATGTCTGCACGCAGCGGGCTGAAAGAGATGCAAGTACGCGACGCCCTCGCGTTACTGGCATCCTCCGGGCAGGTCGGTTTTGATGTGCAGGCGGGGGAGTACTTTCACCGGCCGCTGCCCGTGCAAGCGGATGCCCTGCAGGCTATGCATCCGCGGCTTGTGAGTGCCCAGAAACTTATTGACTCCGGTGCGGTGTGGGATGACGGAGACGGCACCTATCGCGTACAGTCGCGGGATACGTTCTACACGGTAACCCCTGCCGAGAAAATCGAAGAATACCGGTGTACCTGCCCGTGGTGGGTGAAATACCGGGGCACCCGAGGCCCCTGCAAACATGTACTGGCGGTAAGTATTAAACGTCGCGGCGGGCTGAATTAGCCCGATACCGGGTTGCATCCGTAAAGAAGCATATTTTTCCGTACACACCCAAATATACAAACAGGTAATGATGGACGAGAAGAACTATTCGCAGCACACGAGCCTTGGAGAGCGTCGCGCCCGCCTGCGGGAGCTCATGAAACGTAACGATGCTACCGTTGAGGACTATCACACAGTGATTAGCGGTGCGACAGAGAAAGAACGCGCGTCGTTGGCAAGGACGCTATCACCCACGAAACTTTCGAGAGCCCGAGGGGAGAAAGCAGCTCTGGCTGCATATGCAGTAGGGGCTTTAACCTCTTCGGCTCCGCGTGCGATGAGGATCATAAGTGAACTTTTTCATCCTCTTCGAGATGAGAATTTTAATATTATTCCTGAGCCGCCTATGCCTGCTACTGAGCAGCTCTGGGAATTCTTAACTCAAGGGGTAATAGAACGATCCGATGAGTGGGTTCTGCATTTTGTTAAAGAATGTTCAGACGATTGGTCCATACGTTCCTGGACACACCTCAATAAACTTATGCGCGAACATTCGCTGACGAGCTTATCGCCAGGGTATCTTTGCATGATGATGAATGCCGTACCACACGTGAGGGAAAAGTCTGCGGAAGAGTATCAGAATATAGAGCAGTTCTTCCGTCACGATCCTGTGCTGCTGGAACGAGAATTTTGGGATGCTTTCACAGCTGAAGGGGTACTCGCACAGTCTAAGTGGGATCCCACCTTGCAGCCTGAATATCGAAGTTCGTCGTCATTTTCGGCTCTTGCTCAGGTCATGTGCGAGACTTTTCCAGAGATTCGCCCCAGGTTCTTGGATGAAACGCTCAAAGGTCTCCTGCGCGACTACTCGGCCCACCACGTGCGGCATTTTTATCGGTCCCATGTTGCTCTGCAGCCAACACCTCAAGAAATTAAGGAGCGTTTTGCGCTCTACCTTTCGGTGCTGGGGACGGCGTATAGCCCAGCTATTGCCATGGCGCAAGATCTGCTGGAGCATACAGTTTACGAGCTTTCCGATGCGCAAGCACGTGAGCTCATTGAGGTTTCAGCAACAGTGCTGACGCGTACCGAAAAGAAAATTCTGCGCGCTCAGATACGGCTTCTTTCTCTACTGCTTAAAGTTCACCCCGAATGTACTGAACAAGTAAGCCAGACAGTACAGGATGCTTTCAAGTCTATGCCCCTGGACCTTCAAGACAAGGCCCAGAAGCTCATCAACGATTCGGTGCAGGAGCCACCGCCACCCATACCTCAGAACGCAGCGGGGATCATTACGGTACCGGATATCACCCCGAAGGATCGTGAACTGCAAGGGTGCTTGGCGCCTCGACCATCTATCGCCACGGACCGGGAACTAATGGAATGCTTGGCAGCAACCTTCCATGGAGGCGATGGCACCGATATTCCGCGCATCCTGGAGTACTTGGAACATGCCGAGAATCTGGAAATAAACGATGCAGAACAGAAGCTTCTCTGGGAAGCTCGCAACCTTCTCATAAAAGACTCATTCGGTATTTATACTCTCTCCAGTCCCAATATCCCATACCTTGCCATTGTGGCACTCATCAAAAGTGGACAGATACAACATGCTGATATTGCTAGGATACCGATCATCCCAACCTGGTATAAAGAACGTCTCTACCTGAGCGATGAGCACGGAGACCCGGTGATAGTAGATGAACAGACGGCTAAGAAGTATCACCCTCGTCCCTTTAACGTAAAAGCTACAGGGACAGAACTTCGTCTCAATGAGCGCGGGCCTCACATGCTGCTGATGGAGCAGTTGTTCGCCCTGATTTTTGCGGGTCAAGACGCAGAAACCAGCGTAGTGGCTGCGCCTTTTGCGCCCCAGCGAGTAGCCCTTGAACGCACTACGGGTACAGTCCTCACCCAGTATTGGGAATCGCTATATCTTGCTCGGGAGCACAGCTTCCCTCTGCAATTCCCGCTGTGGGTTGGAACAGATACGCCCGATGCTGCCGCGCTCTCCGTTGAAGCTGCTGCGTATAACACCAACAGCACGCAAATCGAGTACGTGCACCGTATGGTGGAATCAAAATACTATCCTTCGTACCGCACGATCATGGGCTGGTACGGCTGGCTCATGCAGAACAACCCAGATATTTTCAGCGCACAGACCATGCCTATTCTTGTGGCAGCTATCCATGCCCATAATGCTTATGGTGCTGATGTCATCATACGAATACTAGGTGATATGCACCGAGTACTGGGTGCCCCCTCCTACAGCGCACTCGGGCTTGGTGCCAGCGCTAAAACTACCGAGGTGCGCGCCAATGCTGCGGAGGCGCTCGCCTCCTTAGCGGATCGGGGCATGTTCGATACTACTTTATTAGCCAAAGAACTGTATTGGCTGTTGGACCAGCAACACGTGATGGCTCAACGAATTGAGCACACATTTAGGGATGCTGCGTCGATTAGCCCCTTGGCTGGCTGGCGGATTATGCAGGTATTAGAGGGCATACTGCCTGTCGTGGGCGAGGTTAACCGGGGCGGCGCGCTGGTACAACTCTTGGTACATCTGGCGGGGGAGTACGGCGTCAGTATCGAGATTCCTGGGGTTTTGCAGCCCAAAATGAAAGGCTCAACCGTGCTGGCCAAAAGCCTGCGGGCGCTCGGTAAACTGCAGTCGCATCCGACTGAGCTTGCGGAGCAGGCTCGAGACCAAGCCCAAGAACTGCTGGACCAACACCGCTGCGCACAACCATAAGTGCAGAAACTGAGAGACTGCTATGACCCCAAAAATACCGCAACCTAGTCTTACGGAACGTCGCGCACGTCTGCGGGAGCTACTGAAACGTGATGACGCCACCTTCTGGCAGTACCATGAAGTTCTCACCGGCGCCACCGAGGACGAACGTAAGAGCCTTGCACGCACACTCTCCATTAAAAAGCTCATAGACCGCTACAGCCGTGAAGGAACGACCGAGCAGCGGCTTATATGCGTCTACACGGCGGCCGCACTGGGTGGAACCTTCAAACATGTGGGTGTTGAGCTCTTAAACCTCATCGGCCGGGGATTACCCGGTGAGGCGAACTGGAAGTTTTCAACCGCTGAATCGGAACAATACCTTAGCCAACGCACAGAAGCCATGATGCTTGGACTCAGCGAACGTGATAACACCTGGATAACCGGGTTCGTTAACGAGCGTGGCTATGGCAGGTTTGGTTACGACTTGCCCACGCTCTGGGTGCAGATACATCAGCTTCTTCACGAACGCGGACTCACCAATACCACGCGCTCCTACCTCTGGGGGTTCGTGACGACCGTTCCTGACATGTACATTGGCTCATCCGAGAACCGGGAAGAGGTTATCTCTTTCTTCAAGAACAACCCTCAGACGCTAGAACACGAAATGTGGGCGTGTTTCACAGATGAAGGGCTTCTTCGGAAAGAGTGGTCAGGGCGTGAAAACGCGGACACGCTCGCTCTCTTCCACACGCTGCAGGAGAATTTTGACGGATTCCGTGACCGCCTGCTTACTGAATGTCTGAAGGCGATGCTCCGCGACTTTTCCGCTAAGAATACCAGTATCTTCCACTACATCTATCGGGGGATGAACCCCACCCTAGACGAGAACCTTGGTAACACCAATCTGCTCACTTCAGTGCTCACCACCGTTCCCTCAACCTCCGTGGGATTGGCTCAAGAAATGTTGATGTCATGCGTCGAAAAGCTGACCGAACCCCAGATTCATGATTTACTTAATGCCTCTTATTCCGTGCTGCTTCGTACCGAGAAGAAAATACTCCGGGCGCAGATTACACTCCTTGGCGCTATTGTTAAAACGCACCCAGAGTATACTCAAGATGTAAGCGGTTTGATGAGGGAAACCGCAGAATCTCTCCCGCCTGATCTGCAGCCCGCAGCGCAAACGCTCATGTCCCCTGCTGAAGCCGTGGCGGATAAAACTAGCGCACCGTCTCACGCGGAGCAAGTAATGGGCAGCGTCATGATTCCCGAGAACCTGCCGCAACTTTTAGAGCAGCACGTTTCAACCCCACGAATGCATATTTATACAAATGATGCTGAGTTTATGGATGACCTTATTCCCTGTCTCCAAGGCACGGGTGACGGTTCGCAGCTCCCGCAGCTCATTGATTATTTAGCGCATAATCCTCGCATTACTCTTGATACGGCCCAGCAGGACTTTCTGGCTGAACGATGCGTGAATTCCGGTATTCGCTCGGGTACTCATGCGTTAGGCAACTATCTGACGTACCGGGTAATTGCCCCGCACCGAAAACTTTTTAAAAAACTGCCGCAAGGTTTTACCGGGTACCGGCATGAATTCCATACTGACCCCCAGACTGGCGAAACCATCCAGCCCTACCAGGTTGAACACACTGGATCTCTGGGGCGTCAAAAACCTCGTATAGAGAAAACGACCACAAATTATCGTGGACCGGCGGGGCTCTGCCAAGAGCAGATTAACTGTTTAGAACATCCAGAAAACCTTGTATTTGTGCCTATACCTTACGCAGAAGAGAGCACCTGGACACGCCATGTTGAACCTCTCACTTACCGCCCACGTCCTCACAATATGTACGACCAAGCCTATACTGAGGCTCCCAACGGCAGCCTGATGATGTGGCTTATTGAAGATCACGAACTACCGACCGCACAGATGCTTTTCGCACAGGCAGCTCTGAACACAGCAGGCATTCCAGAAGAGTTTATACACCGTGGTACTCAGGCAACCGACGATTTCCACCGCACCCTCATGCAGTGGTATGCGTGGCTTCTACAGAATAACCCCAATACATTGGCGGCGCAGAGCATGCCGTTCGTCACTACAGCGGGGTTCCAAAAACATGTGAAAGGGCTTGAGACCATACTGGATACCATCACCCACACACATCAGGTTCTGCAAGAACCCGCCTATTCCGTGTTGGGCTGGCTAACTGGTGCAGCAGCAGCTGAGCACAGGGCTCTCACCGCCGAATCTATTGCTGCTCTTGCGGGTCGCGGAATGCTCGATGCTTCTTTACTTGCGGATGAACTGACCTACCTGCTCCGAGGGGGATGGGTTAAACCGGCCCGGGCAGCTAGCTGTTTACAGGACGCTGCATCCATTAGCCCGTTGGCGGGGTGGCGAATTGTGCAGGTGCTGGAGAACATGTTGCCAGCGGTGAGCGATATTAATCGTGGCGGTTCCTTCGTGCAGCTTTTAGCGCAATTAGCGGGGGAGTACGGGGTGAGTATCAAGATTCCTGAGGTTCTGCGACCTAAAATGAAAGGCTCAACCGTGCTGGCGAAAAATCTGCGTGCGCTTGAAAAGCTGCAGCCGTATCCGACCGAGCTCGCGGAGAAGGCACGGCAAGAAGCAAGTCACCTCAATACTATCAACATGCTGAATGACTAAGGACGCGAAATAAAAGTGGGAGTCATAATCCTAAGACCGTAACCCCCACTAGAAAAATTTGTGAGTCCTAAGCTAGCGATTCTTCCGTCGCAAAAATCAGGGTCTGTTTCTGCCCGCGAGCCCCGATAGCTGGAGTTTTTAGGAGCATATTGGCAGTAATACCCTCAGCAGGAACCTGTGCACCCTTGAGAAGACGGGTTGTCGCATCCTGTTTATCACCGCCGGTAATCAAAAAGAAAATATGGCGCGAATTATTGATAACCGGCAGCGTGACAGATACACGTTCGCTAGGTGGCTTAGGGGAATCCTTGACCATTACCGTCACAGCTTTAGCGCCGTCCACAGGATCCTCTGGTAAACCTGTGCCCAGAAGGACTTGCTGCCGATTGGGAAACAGCGAAGCGATGTGACCATCAGGCCCCATCCCTAGGAGCGTAACATCAAAAATGGGGACAGGCCATATATCCGAGCCGCCGCCGCATCCACAACCACCGCATCCGCAGCCGCCTCCAGATTGCTGAGAAGCAGATCCCCCGTGCCCTCCCGCTAATGGAAGCTCGGATGCCCCCTCAGGCATCTCAACACGCACGGGTTCGGCAGAGCCCGCAAAATTGCGCATTTCGTAGGCATAGTGCTCGGCAGCAGCTTCAACATCAATCATGACATCGGAAGGACCCATACGATGCGCGTTTTCAACCGGAAAACCAAGATCTACTAAATCTGCGAGAAGCGCCTCGATTGCTTGTCCATCGTTCCGATCCGGATCACGCTCGGGAACAAAGCGTTCATCCGAGAACCAGAAATGAACGCGGGACCAATCAATATCCTTAACACGTGGAGACTGAGCCCATGCACGAAGGGTAGCAATGCCCATCGTGCCACCTGTAAGAGAGACATGAGCCATGGTACGTTCCGTGAGTACATGCTCAATAACATCTAAGATACGCGTAGTGGCATCAGAGGCAAGCGCCTCCCGAGAAGGATGCGTTATTAAAGTTGGAGTACTCTCACCAATATTGTTGATCTTAGGCATCAAAAACCTCGGGAAATTCAGAAGTATCAAGGAAAGGTTCAGCATCGCACTGAGCAGGATGCATTTCCAGAGTAGGAAATGCCGACTTTAAAACTTCCCCATACATAGTGTCAGGGTCAAGTCGGCGTAATTCCTCAGAAATACAATCCGCCAGAGTACGAACTGGTAGTGGAATCTGCTGATCAGGTGTATAGGGAGTTTCAATAATAGCGATATTCTTGCCGGGGCGGAACATTATCGTTTGCCCATCTTCACGCTCAATAGCTACACGGTAAAGACCCCGTTCTGCTGCGCCGATAGTTGCAAGATGAACCTCAGCCTCGAGTTTCCAGCCAAGCCAAGCGCCAAGGAGCACAACCGAAGGAGACTTCTCAGAACCCCAAACCACTACACGCTTAACAGGGGAGTCAGGCATCTGCTCCAAAAGAGCTGCCAGTTGGGTACGCCACAGCGTCAAACGTGTCCAGGCAAGATCGCTATCTCCAGCCTGATAAACCTTAGAAAGATGCGTAAGAACAGCCATAGGATCATATGCGCGTGCCGAATCTGTAATACGGCGCTGTGCAATCCTACCGATTGAATCCTCACCCGGATTCTCAGGGACGGAATGCGGCCACCACACAACAATAGGAGAATCCGGCAAAAGCAGGCCAGAAATCAACGATTCTGTCGGCGTTGATGCACTACCCCAGCCGCGCAGAATAATAAGTTCAGAAGCGCCAGCTTCACCGCCCACATGAATCTCAGCATCCAGCTGATCGGGCGCATCACTATTATGCGCAATATGCACAATGATCCGGCTCGGATGCTCGTGCGAAGCGCGGATAGCCGCATTAATAGCCTCGCGAGAATGTCCTTTTTCTGCTAGTACCACCAAGGTAAGTACACGGCTGCTGCTAAGACTGCCGTTTGAAGCCAGAAGATCAGAAAGTTCCTTTGAAATAGCAGAAACATTCGTGTGTTGCAGATGCGAAATCACGGGCGCCTCCAGGCACGGTTATCACGCTCAAGCATCTTCTGAGCCGAACGTGGACCCCACGAACCGGATTCATAGGGTTCAGGCTTAATCTTGTTCTCTTCCCAATATTTCTCAAATGGATCCAAGATCTTCCACGAAAGTTCAACCTCCTCGTGGCGAGGGAACAGCGGCGGCTCACCTAAGAGCACATCCAGAATCAAACGTTCATATGCCTCAGGAGATGCTTCGGTGAAGGCGTGTCCATACCCAAAATCCATATTGACGTCGCGGATCTCCATCTGAGTACCGGGAACTTTAGCTGCAAGACGGATCGTCATACCTTCATCAGGTTGCACACGGATCACGATCGCATTCTGTCCCGCAGGAACCTCACTCTCCTTACCAAAGAGACGGTCAGAAGATTTCTTGAAGAGAAGCGCAATCTCGGTTACTCGGCGACCCAGCCGTTTACCCGCACGCAGATAGAACGGAGTTCCTGCCCAGCGGCGGTTGTCAATATTGACTTTAAGAGCCGCAAAAGTTTCTGTGCGTGAGTCCGCAGGAATATCTTTCTCATCAAAGAACCCGTTGACATGTTCGCCGCCTTGATAACCGGGGGCATACTGGCCGAGCGCGAAAGAATTTTCCAGATCATCAATACGTACCGCTTCCAGTACCTTAGCCTTTTCAGCGCGAAGGTGCTTAGAATCAAGACTAAGGGGTTCCTCCATGGCGGTTAGAGCCAACAGCTGAAGCAGATGGTTTTGAATCACATCGCGTGCGGCACCCACACCATCATAATAGCCAGCACGAGAACCAATGCCGATATCCTCAGCCATCGTAATCTGCACGTGGTCCACATAATTTGCGTTCCAAACCGGTTCAAACATCTGGTTTGAGAAACGCATCGCTAGAATATTCTGAACGGTCTCTTTACCCAGATAATGGTCAATGCGGAACACCGAATCCGGCGGAAAAACCCGCTCAACGATTGCGTTGAGTTCGCGCGCCGACTCCAAATCGTGGCCAAATGGTTTCTCGATCACCACACGACGCCACCCATTCATGAGACTGTCGTCAACAGCCACATCATCACGAGAAGCTAAACCGTGCTCGGCAAGTTTAGAAAGTACCTGCTCAAAAGCTTTTGGCGGAATAGAGAGATAGAACGCATGGTTGCCCTGAGCCCCACGTTTGTCGAGCTCTTCCAAGGTTTCCTTTAAACGCTTGAACGCTGCGTCATCATCAAAATTACCGCGAACAAACCGCATACCCTTCTGAAATTGGTTCCAGACATCTTCACGGAAAGGGGTACGTGCATTTTCTTCCACAGACTTACGCACATAGTTACGAAAATCATCGTTATCCCACTCGCGGCGCCCATACCCAACAAGACCAAAACTTGGGGGCAACAAACCACGATTCATTAGGTCATAGACCGCAGGGAGTAGTTTCTTGCGGGCAAGATCGCCCGTGACGCCGAAGAACACAAGTGCGGAAGGACCCGCAATACGAGTGAGACGTCGATCGCGCGAATCTCGTAGCGGATTCGACTCATGACCGGTATGCAAGATAGATTCCTTTGATTGCTGATAATGTGCACATTCACCCTGCGATACTTTATGTACCTCTGGGGCACGTATCCCTGCATCTTACCGTTTCAATGGCAAACGAGAGATATCTGACAGCGAGTGCTGAAGCTAATTTTGTGCTATTTATAGCGACAGCACTCGCCTTATGAACTTTAGAGAACGGGTATAACGAAAAATTTATTCACTAGTCACTAACGTGACTCACTAAGTGCTTTCCGTACGGTCTCCAGAAGCTCTTCCCACGAAACGTCAAACTTTGCAAGGCCCTCGGTTTCGAGCTTATCCACAACCTCTACATAAGAGATACCCAGACGCTCGATATCGTCCAGAATCTTGTTGGAGTTCGTATACTCACCGGTAACAGTATCTCCCGTGATTTCACCATGGTCAGCGACAGCATTCAGAGTTGCTTCAGGCATGGTGTTGACAGTGTGTTTAGCGACCAGACCGCTAACGTAGAGAGTATCTGGAAGCGCCGGATCTTTGACTCCAGTAGATGCCCAGAGTGGGCGCTGAACGTTGGCACCATGAGATGCCAAACGTGCCCAGCGTTCAGAAGAGAACATCTCTTCAAAAACTTCATATGCCAGCCGAGCATTTGCCAGACCGGCCTTACCCTTAAGCGCTAAGGCCTCTTCAGTACCGATTTCATTCAGACGGGTATCTACCTCGCTATCTACGCGGGATACGAAGAATGATGCGACCGAATGGATCTTAGAGAGATCCTTACCATTTTTGAGTGCTTCTTCAAGGCCGAGCATGTAAGCGTTAATGACTTCACGATAACGTGTTAGTGAGAAAATGAGAGTCACATTAACGCTGATTCCGGCTGCAAGAGTCTTGGCAATAGGCTCCAAACCTTCGACGGTTGCGGGAATCTTGATCATGACATTCTCACGGCCTACACGCTCGTAGAGTTCTCGTGCCATTTTCTGGGTTCCCTCGGCATCACGGGCAAGGCGAGGATCAACCTCAATAGAAACCCTGCCGTCGTAACCTTTAGAAGCAGAATATATGGGTTCGAATACGACACAAGCAGCACGTACGTCGTCAGTAGTCGCTGCGAAGACAGCTTCTTCAACGTCTGCGCCGGATGCGGCAAGCTGACGCATCTGCTCAGCGTAAGCAGCACCTTTTGAAAGCGCACCGGCAAAGATAGTGGGGTTGGTAGTGACACCCACGACGTTCTTAGCGCTGATGAGCTCTGCAAGACTGCCACTGGTAAGACGGTCGCGGGAAAGATCATCAAGCCAAATGGAGACACCAGCGTCAGAGAGCTTTCGAGTTGAATCACTCATGAAATAAAACCTTCAATCTAAATTAGTCAATATGGACGGGTGAGCTATGCAAGATGCAAGTCGCATCAAAACTCACCGAAAAACTGTAACTTGCCAGCTGGGGCTATTTGGCTGCGGCGATAGATTCTTCAGCAGCATTTACGACGGCTTCAGGGGTAATACCAAACTCACGGTACAAAGTCTTAGAATCGGCAGATGCCCCAAAGTGCTCAATTGAGACAGCACGTCCTGCAGAACCGAGCAAATCGTACCAGCTCATGCCCAAACCGGCTTCAACTGAGACGCGTGCTGCAACAGAGGAAGGCAGAACTGATTCTCGGTATTCGTTTGACTGCTCGTTGAACCATTCGCGGGAAGGCATTGAAACGACTCGGGCTGCAATGCCTTTTTCTGAGAGCTTGTGGCGGGCTTCGAGGGCAATTTCAACTTCGGACCCAGTTGCGATTAGGATGACATCTGGAGTTCCTTCGGTGTCAGCCATAACGTAACCTCCGCGGGCAGTACCTTCTGCGGAAGCAAATTTTTCGCCTTCAGTGTCTGAATGAATATCCTCACGAGTCCAAACCGGTAGGTTCTGGCGAGAAAGTACTAGACCGGCAGGGCGGTCTTTCTTCTCAAGAATGGTGCGCCAAGCAACTGCAGTTTCGTTCGCATCTGCTGGGCGTACAACGTCGAATCCAGGAATTGCGCGCAGTGAGCTGAGATGTTCGATCGGCTGGTGGGTGGGCCCGTCTTCGCCAACACCAATGGAGTCGTGAGTCCAGATATACAGTGCAGGTACACCCATGAGAGCTGAAAGACGGACTGCAGGACGCTGGTAATCCGAGAATACGAAGAACGTCCCAGAGAAAGCACGGGTTGGCGAAGATAGTACGATACCGTTCACAATTGCGGCCGCCCCCTGCTCGCGAATACCGAAGTGCAACACACGACCGTAGGGGTTGCCGGTCCAATCCTCCGTACTGTGCGAAACCGGGTTGAATGATTCAGCGTTGTTGATAGTGGTGAGGTTAGAACCTGCTAGATCGGCAGATCCACCCCAAAGCTCAGGGAAAGTATCAGCAATAGCATTAATGACTTTGCCGGATGCTGCGCGGGTTGCTAGTGAAGTACCCGGCTCAAAGACAGGGAAAGCAGCCTTATAATCAACTGGCATTTCGCCTGACACCAGGCGGTTGTACAGCTTTGCCCGCTCGGGGTTAGCCTGAGCCCATGCCTCAAATTTTTCATTCCAGACCTTATGCGCAGCAGCCCCGCGTTCACGAAGTTCACGAGTATGCGCCAGAACCTCATCCTCAATGAAGAAGCTCTTTTCGGGGTCAAATCCTAGAACTTTTTTGGTTTCAACGATTTCTTCGGCCCCCAGCTTTGAGCCGTGAACGGACCCAGTATTTTGCTTGTTGGGTGCTGGGTAACCAATGATAGTACGCACCTCAATGAATGAAGGCTTATCCGTGACCGTTTTCGCGCGCTCAATAGCGTTGTAGAGTTCCTGCACATCTTCAACGTAGTTTCCGGTCTTGATCCAGTCCACGCGCTGAACATCCCAGCCGTAGGCCCGGTAACGAGCTGGCACGTCTTCGGTGAATGCAACGTCAGTGTCTTCTTCAATAGAAATATGGTTGCGATCCCAGAGTACGATGAGATTACCCAATTCTTGGTGCCCAGCAAGCGCACTGGCTTCTGCCGTTACGCCTTCCTGAACATCGCCTTCGGAGGCGATACAGTACACATAATGGTCAAAGGGAGAAGCATCAACCGGGGATTCGGGGTCGAAAAGACCACGCATATAACGTTGAGCATATGCAAAACCAACGGCAGAAGCGAGCCCCTGACCCAATGGACCAGTCGTAATTTCTACGCCCTTGGTGTGCTTATATTCGGGATGTCCAGGAGTGAGCGCATCCCATGTGCGAAGAGATTCTAGATCCTCCATCTCAAGACCATACCCACCCATAAATAATTGGGTGTAGAGAGTCAGCGATGTGTGACCGGGGGAGAGGATGAAACGATCGCGACCTTCCCAACGGTCATCGTTGGGGTCTTGGTTCATGACCTTTTGGAAGAGCAGATAGGCAACAGGAGCAAGGCTCATGGCGGTGCCGGGGTGACCTGACCCTACTTTCTCAACCGCATCGGCTGCCAATAAACGAGCAGTATCAACCGCACGCTGGTCTACCTCAGTCCATTCGAACTTTTCGTTAGGGTTAGTCACGTATTGTCCCTTCGCTTGGTGGTACGTCATGCATGAAGTACACAAACAATAGTAGTCTGTGAACGCTGACTGCAGCAGATATAACTCAAAAGATAGGGTGCGTATTCCATGAGCACTCTCAACGAGCAATCATGTATATAGCATCTATAAATCTATCGTGAAATTCTACCTTCTTAAGGATAGTTCACCATCCTAGCGTTTATAGTATGTTCGCATGGTATTTAGACGACTTATGCCTCACGCTGAACTTACATACATAGGATGCTGTAGCCTAAGCTCCACGTAGATAAGCTTCAAAATAGACCACCCGTATCTTGAGATAGCTGCTTTACTCGCCTCAAGATACGGATGCTCTTAGAAAATAAAAGATTCTAATATTGGCTGCCCAACAAAAGGATCGATTGCCAATGCAATGAAAAGAATCGTTAAGTATGTGATGGACCCGAAAAATACCACCATAGCGGTACGGCTTGTCGCTACCTGCTGGAGAGCTAAATAATGGAGCTTGTGGCAGTGGTAGAGGAACCATGCACCAGCGGTAGCCGCGCTAACGCCGTACACCCAGCCCGCGCCTCCAATAGGGATCAGTAGAAGCGAACAGATAACCATAGCCCAGCCGTAGAGTACGACTTGCACGGAAACCGCTTGAGCCGGAGCGATAGCACCCAGCATAGGAACACCGGCTGCTTTATAATCCTCCGCGTATTTCATAGAAAGTGGCCAATAGTGCGGAGGAGTCCAGAGAAAAATTACTGTAAAGAGAATTAAAGCTGGCCATTCAATGGTATTGCGAACAGCTGCCCATGCAATTAGGACAGGCATACACCCGGCAATCCCACCCCACACAATATTCTGAGTAGTGCGCTTCTTTAAATACATGGAGTAGAAGACTACATAGAGCAAAATAGCGGCAAGCCCTAAAAGCCCAGAGAGGGGATTTACCATAGTCCACAAATATACGACGGAGATAACAGCAAGTGCCCATGCGAAGACGAGTGCTTCTCGGTCTGTTAGCTCTCCGGTAACTAGGGGGCGTTTTTCGGTTCGCTTCATTTTTCGGTCAATATCACGATCGATATAACAGTTGAAAGCGCAGGAAGCGCCAGCCGCCATGGCTCCGCCAAGAAGCGTATTTATGACTAACCAGAAACTGGGCATACCGTGTGCCGCAAACATCATTGTAGGAGCGGTTGTTACTAGAAGAAGCTCAATGATTTGGGGCTTTGTCAGGTGAATATACGCTTTTATTTTGCGTCCCAAGGTCATGTCCCTTGTTGCCCGCGGAGTAGGTACAGTCACCTCTGACGCCGCATGCGTGGAGGACGGAACCTCCTGAATTGTGTAACCCTTCATGATGGGCTCCTTGACATGTGTGCGTGTGCCTAATCTGCGCGTATCAATCTGTGGGGTAGGAGGTACTCACAGATAGGCATACCTTCGGCTCAAAGACGTGCAGGCGCAGGAATGCTCCTTAATAGTGTACGCCTAACCTTAAATAGCTACCAAGGCATGCCAGCAATAAACCCATATATGACATTGTGCGTTTACCGTGTGAATAACTCAGCTCTACGAAGTTGCTAGCCGCTGTTGAGCTAGGGCACGGGCCTTCTGAGAAGATAGGGTCAGCTGCCTTTCGATCAGCGATAGTGATGCCCAGGTAAACATACCCGACCCCAGCATATGTGCCTCAACGAGTAGAGGGGGAAGCCCCGTGTTGTACTGAATATAGCCAATCGCGCCCTGATAGACCATGATTGCTGCCAGTACAAGTAAAGATGATAAGAAAGCACGTGGCATGTCGTACTTCCGCACTAACACAAACATGATAACCAGCAGAAAAAGAAACGCCCACACTGCCCATGCATGAGCACGGGATACTGCGATAGCGTCGAACTCGTGGCGATGCGTGCGTGGATCACCCGCATGCGGACCAGTCCCAGTGACTACGGTACCCATAAAGAGTAAGAACGAAACTAACGCCAAACCAATCCAACCAAGTAGGCGGATAACACCACTTTTTTGTGGAGGAAATTCCCTAGTAATATCTTCGCGCTCAGAGACACCTGCCCTAAAATAGCGACGCACACGGTTTACCAAGATTGCCGCTAGCCCAATCATGATGGCAGAGGCGAGGTAATGGGCTGTTACCATCCAGGGATTAAGCCGCTGCCATACAGTAATGCCACCAATAACGGCCTGTAGCGGAATACCCCACAGGAGCAGTAAAGTCAGATTGAAAAGATCACTGTACTTTGATTCGTGCGCTCGTAATCCCGTAAAAAGCTTTGGAAAGATTGCTTTGACGTGGTGCACATCAGGCAGCGCAATGCGGAGAATCGCTAAGAATGCAAGGATAGTGATCACCATGAGTACAAAAGTGAGCATACGGTTACCGAATTCAACGAGCCCATGGATACCGTCGGCAGGGGTAGTTGTCCACTGTTCTGCAGTACACCGAGGCCAGGTATCGCATCCAAGGCCTGATCCCGTAAGGCGCACAACGGCACCAGTTACGATGAGTAAGAGATTGCTCAGAGCCGTACCCACCGCTGTATACAAAACCCAGGGGGTGTATTGGATGGGAGATAGTTTATTTTTGAGGGTAACTAGCATAAGAAAAGCCTTTTAAACCGTGTATGCGTTAGGAATGATCGTTGATGGTGCTGATTGATTCCAGAGCTCGTCCCGAAATCCTGAACCTAAGAGCGCTAATCGGACCATTTAAATTTACGTGAAGCAATAAAACCAATCACTAGTGTCCAGACAAGTAGCACAGCATGGGGAAGGGGTAAAAATATATCCTGTAGATAATCACCGCGAATCGCTTCACCTAGAGCGCCTGAAGGCAGGCACAGAATGATAATGCGGTACAGCTCAGGGAAATTATCCATTGGAATAAGGATCCCACCAGCGCTGGCCAGAACAACCCAGGCGATATTCACGATAGCCAAAGTTGCCTCAGCCCTCACCGTCCCAGCAACGAGTAAGCCTAGGGCTGTAAACGCGGCTGCCCCGAGTAATAAAGTGCTAAAAGAGCGATACATCGCAAAAATATCCGGACGCCATCCAAGCCCGACCCCAACAACGGTGACCATAACGAACTGTATGGCGATAACGGTGATAACTGCCAGCACCTTGCCAATAATAAGCCCGTTGCGTCCTAGAGGAGTGGTAGACAGAAAACGAAGAACACCGTACCGGCGGTCAAAACCAGTGGCAATCCCTTGACCAGAAAGTGCAGTTGAGACAACACAGAGAGCCAGTACCCCCGGCACTGCAACATTGATGCGGGTCGTATTCAACGCATCAGCGTAAGAATCCAGAAAGCTTGTATAGCGAAGTCCAAAAAGCGCCATCACGGGGAAGGCAATATTGAGCATCAGCTGTTCGCCATTTTTAAGCATGGCAAGAGTCTCATATTTACCTTGAGCTAGAATACGCTGAAAACTAGAAGCAGCGCGCGGATACGGATACTCGTTACCTTCTGTCATCTGCTGACTATCGGGGGCAGTGGGCAGCTCTGCATTTGTGGGGTTCATCGAATATCACGTCCCGAAATGTCCAAGAATACGTCTTCCAAAGTCTTCGGCTCCATCGTGAGAGAGTTAGGCATAAGGTAGTGATGTGCTAGGGCTGTCGTGAAAGCGGAAAGATGTTCGGGTGTAAGGGGACCACGGAGCTCATATTCGCCTAAGCCGCCTAGTGAGTATGGCATATGCTCGATAAGCTCTACATCCGTACGAAGATGTACAGGCAATAAGTCGTCACGCGTAGGTGAAGGGGCTTCTAACGTGAAATGAAGACGTACAATCCCGTCTCCTGATACAAGTTCAGGGACTGTGCCTTCACGCACCGTTTGACCATCATCAATAATATAGACATAATCCGCGAGCTTTTGCGCATCATCAATGAGATGGGTTGTTAAGATAATGGCGACTCCAGCCTCACGCTGCTCATGAATAATGTCAAAGACGACATTGCGAGACTGCGGATCAAGTCCTGCTGATGGTTCGTCTAAAAAGAGTACTGAAGGACGCCCAAGAAGGGCTGCTGCTAATGAGACACGTTGTTTTTGTCCCCCAGAAAGGCGTCGAATATTGGTGCCGTTAAAAGTATCTATTCCTAAACGATCAACAAGTTCACCGACAGGATAAGGATTGGCGTACATCTGAGCAACATGTTCAAGAAGTGGTACGGGACGTACGGCGTTAGGAAGCCCCCCATCCTGAAGCATGATACCGACGGAGGCCCGCATCTCTGGGGATGCCAGAAGAGGGTCTTCTGAAAGAAGCTGAATAGTGCCGGACGTAGGTTCAGTAAGCCCCTGGGCACATGCAAGAGTTGTAGTCTTACCTGCACCGTTAGCCCCCAAGAGTACAACAACCTCGCCGGGATAGACTTGAAGACTTATGTCAGCAACTGCGCGATGCATACCCTGAGCGGTAAGACGTTCAGGGTGTTTCTCGCGGAAAGAACGAGAGGGCTTAAATTCTTTGACGAGATGAGAAATCTTGAGTGCAGGATCGCTGCTAGTACCGCGAGCTGCTGAAATGTCTAATGCGGTAGCTGCTTGGTGTTGATAAGCTTCAGTTTCTGCCACCTCTCTATCTTAAGCCCTCAGAGAGTAATCTCTATGTTTCCCTCTAGGGATAGCATCTTTATGACGCGAGTTAGATCACGTCAAAGTGAGGATATGAACCGCTTAGCACCCTCATGGAAATGCCCGAAGAGCAAAAATACCTAGAGGCCTAAAGGCCGTATTATCTTTCACCGGTTCTTATGGCTTGCCGCAGCTAAGCAAGAGACTAAACGGTGTGGTGTGTGCAAGTAGGAAGACCTTACTAGCCAAGATTGAAGTAATTAGGACATACTTTAGTTGTGTATTCCGTGAACAAGACATCTCATCGAGGGCTTCAACAGCAGCCTTCCTCGCATAAGAAGTCAAGCTCTGGCGCACGTAAAGCGGAAGTTGAAGAACGCACCCGTGACCGGGTTCTTCGTGGTGTCCTGAACCATGGTCCCGTGTCTGCGGCAAGCTTGGGAGAACTTTTAAGCTTGACCCCCGCCGCTGTGCGTCGGCACCTTGATGCGCTTGAACAAGCAAACATGATTGAAGTTGCTTCTCTCAAACAATATGGGGCAGGTGCGGGGCGCCCAGCTCGACGGTACGTCATCGCACCTCAAGGTCACGAACGTCTAGGAAATGACTATTTGATGATTGCGCGCAACGCTCTTGAAATGTTGCGTGACACCGTTGGGGAGAGCGCACTTGAAACTTTTGCATCCGCACGGGCAGCCGAAATGGAGGCACGATACCGCCCTGTTGTGGAAGCGGCAGGGGAGGATGTTGCGGCGCGAGCCCAAGCTCTCGCTGAAGCCATGAGTCGTGATGGGTTTGTGACAACAGCGCAGATTACAGAACCACCTGCCGGTCGGCTCGCGCCGGGGAAATTGCTAGCTAGCATACAGCTCTGCCAAGGGCATTGCCCAATACGCGATCTGGCTGAAGATTTTCAGGTTTTCTGCGAACAAGAGACTGGGATTATTTCTGATCTTCTGGGCGTTGACGTACGTAGGCTATCAACGATGGCTGGAGGGGCTCACGTATGCACAACTCACGTTCCGCTCAATCATTTAACAGAACGTGTGAATTCTGAAAAACCGGAAACATCAGAAAGCATGCGGGGTAATTCGGCACGGTAGAAATTACCCCAACCTAGAGTGTGTTATTCCAAAGACTACCGAGCCCGCATCTGCGGAGCCGGATAAATTTCAATCCATCTAAGAAAGGCCGTAATGACTGAGCAAGTTGAGCAGAGTGCCAACGACACTGTCATTTCAGAGATTCTGGAGTTGAACCCTGAACTCGAGGGCATTGGCAATTACGAGTATGGTTGGGCAGACTCTGACGAGGCGGGCCAGTCCGCTAAGCGTGGTCTGGACGAAGCCGTAGTGCGTGACATCTCTGCGAAGAAGAATGAACCCCAGTGGATGCTGGATATGCGTCTGAAGGCATTGAAGTTTTTCGAGCGTAAGCCGATGCCAACCTGGGGGGCAGATCTTTCTGACATCGATTTCGATAACATCAAATACTTCGTGCGTTCTACCGAAGGTCAGGCTGAGTCTTGGGAAGAGCTTCCTGAAGATATCCGCGTGACATATGAACGTTTGGGTATTCCAGAAGCGGAACGTAACTCATTGGTCGCCGGTGTTGCCGCTCAGTATGAGTCTGAGGTTGTGTACCACCAGATCCGTGAAGACTTGGAGTCTCAAGGCGTTATCTTTGTTGATACCGATACCGGTTTGCGCGATTATCCTGAAATATTTAAGGAATACTTCGCCTCTATTATCCCTATCGGCGATAACAAGTTCTCCGCTCTTAATACTGCGGTGTGGTCTGGCGGATCATTTGTGTATGTTCCGCCGGGGGTACATGTTGAGATCCCCCTGCAGGCATATTTCCGCATTAATACTGAGAACATGGGGCAGTTTGAGCGTACCTTGATCATCGCAGATGAAGGGTCATATGTTCACTATATTGAGGGCTGCACCGCGCCTGTATACCGCTCTGACTCGCTGCACTCAGCAGTTGTCGAGATCGTTGTTAAGAAGAACGCCCGTGTTCGCTACACTACCATTCAGAACTGGTCGAACAACGTGTACAACCTGGTGACTAAACGAGCAGTCGCGCATGAGGGTGCCACTATGGAATGGGTTGATGGTAACATCGGCTCTAAGGTTACTCAGAAGTATCCTGCAGTATATATGGTTGGTGAACACGCCAAAGGCGAGACTCTGTCAATCGCGTTTGCTGGTGAAGGGCAGCATCAGGATACTGGTTCCAAGATGGTGCATATTGCCCCGAATACTTCTTCAACGATTGTTTCGAAGTCCGTGGCTCGTAACGGCGGACGTAGCGCATACCGCGGTCTAGTGCAGGTACGTGAAGGTGCGAAGCACTCGAAATCATCCGTGGTGTGTGATGCTCTCTTGGTTGATACTGTGTCGCGTTCAGATACCTACCCCTATGTCGACGTTCGTGAAGATGACGTTACGATGGGGCATGAAGCTACGGTTTCACGCGTTTCTGAAGAACAGCTCTTTTACCTCATGCAGCGTGGGCTGGCCGAGGATGAAGCAATGGCTATGATTGTGCGAGGCTTCGTTGAACCGATTGCTCGTGAGCTGCCCATGGAATACGCACTTGAACTTAACCGCCTCATCGAACTTCAGATGGAAGGATCTGTGGGCTAATGTCGACTAACGAAGAGACCCTGGGATATCACAGCCCAATTATTCCCGGTATGGATCAGGAAGGCGAGAAGCTCGCCTCTGAGCATGTCCATGATGATACTATTCTGCGTGCTACCGAGGAACACCATCAAGGCTCAAACCCTAATAACGTGCAGAAGGTTCTTGACGCTTCCCGCGCAGAACGGAAAACCTCATATAACGTTGCAGACTTTGAGCCACTTACTGGACGCGAGGAAGATTGGCGTTTTACCCCGCTGAAACGTTTGGGCGGTCTTCACCTTGACACTCTGCAGGCACAAGCTCCAGCTCCGAAGATCCAAGCACCTTCTGAAGTTATCCTTGAAGAAGTATCCCGTGAAGATGAGCGCATTGGTACAGCAGGTGTTCCTGAAGACCGTGTAGCTGCAAATGCATGGACTCATTTTAAGACAGCTACTGTGGTGACTATTCCCGCCGAAACCGAGCTTACTGAGCATATCGAAATAGATATTGACGGACAGCATTGTGATGCTGCTGCTCAACATATACTGGTCGAGGCTAAACCATTCTCGAAAGCGGTTGTTGTAATTCGGCATACCGGATCGGCTGTTCTGGCGCAGAACATAGAATTCCTGATACAAGATTCTGCACAGTTGAGCGTTATTACTCTTCAACAATGGAATGATGATGCGATCCACGCCTCTGCGCAGTATGCCAAGCTAGGGCGCGATGCTCGTTTCAAACATGTGTGCGTTTCATTGGGCGGTGATATGGTGCGTGTTACCCCTTCAACGAAATTCACGGAACCGGGCGCTGAGACAGAGATGTACGGTCTTTATTTTGTGGATGCTGGCCAGCACATCGAGTCACGTTTGTTTGTGGATCATTCTGTGCCCAACTGCAAGTCGCGAGTGACTTATAAAGGCGCATTGCAGGGCAAAGCAGCGCACTCCGTATGGGTTGGTGACGTCCTCATTGGTAAAGATGCGGAAGGTACGGACACCTATGAGCTGAACCGTAACCTCCTCTTGGAGATTGGTCCGCGCGCTGATTCCGTACCGAACTTGGAGATCGAGACTGGACGTATTGAAGGTGCCGGTCACGCATCAACAACCGGTCAGCTAGATGATGAGCATCTATGGTACCTACGGGCTCGTGGTATTCCGGAAGCTGAGGCACGTCGTCTAGTGGTCCGCGGATTCTTAAACGAGATTATCCAGCAGATTCGCGTACCAGAGCTTGAAACAGAACTTACTGATGCCCTTGAAGCAGAGCTTGCTCTCAGCAACAACTAAGCCTTATTAGGAGAAACAATGTCTACCCTTGAAATCAAGGATTTGCACGTCTCGGTCATTCTTGATGATGAAAAAACTAAGCCTATTCTCAAAGGCGTGAACTTAACCATTAACTCGGGTGAAATCCACGCTATTATGGGTCCAAATGGTTCCGGTAAATCTACTCTTGCCTCAACTATTGCCGGTCACCCCAAATACCAGATTGATTCCGGGCAGATACTGCTTGATGGTGACGATATTACCGAGATGAGTGTGGATGAGCGTGCTCGTGCTGGGCTGTTCCTCGCCATGCAGTACCCAGTCGAGATACCCGGTGTCACGATGTCTAACTTCCTGCGTGCTGCTAAAACTGCTGTGGACGGTAAGGCACCTAACTTACGAACCTGGACCAAAGACGTTAAAGAAGCTATGAACCATCTGGACATTGATCCTGCGTTCGTTGCTCGTAACGTCAATGAAGGTTTCTCCGGCGGTGAGAAGAAACGTCATGAGATTCTGCAGCTGGAGCTTTTGAAGCCCAAGTTCGGTATTCTTGATGAAACTGACTCCGGCCTTGACGTTGATGCTCTTAAAGTCGTGTCTTCCGGCGTGAACCGTGCTCACGAGGAAAATAATATGGGTGTTATGCTGATTACGCACTATACCCGCATCCTGCGTTATATTAAGCCCGAGTTTGTGCATGTTTTTGTAGACGGCAAAATGGTCGATCAGGGCGGTCCTGAACTTGCAGATCGTCTAGAAGAAGAAGGCTATGTAGCATACACTGGGAAGAAATAATCTTACTCAGTACGAACTACTTGTAAGAGGTGCATCATGACTGAGACAGTGCAAGCTCGTCCCTCGCAAGAGGAAATTGAGGAAGTCCTCAAGGAAGTCATTGACCCTGAACTTGGGGTAAATATCGTTGATTTGGGTCTGCTTTATGGCATGCGCTGGGATGATAATGGAGTCCTGATCCTAGATCTAACGCTTACCACAGCTGCATGTCCGCTACAGGACGTTATTGAGGAACAGGTGGAAGCAAATCTCGATAGTGTCGTTGCTGAATGGCGCGTGAACTGGGTATGGATGCCTCCGTGGGGGCCCGAACGCATTACTGAGGACGGCCGCGATATGATGCGCGCTCTCGGCTTCAACATTTAGCGTTGCCATACGTTTGTTTATGTTGTAAAGGGTTGGGTGCCTGGAACATTCCAGGCACCCAACCCTTTACCTATAATTCCACCTGATATAAAACTAGTCGTTCACATGTTTTCGGTTACACCTAAGAATCTGAGTGATTTACTGTATTTCTTCGCCAGACGTTTGCGAGTATCTTCGTCAAGGTGGGAAACACGTTCCGGGTCAGTGTTATCGGCAATGTCAGCACGTTTGACCCACAGCGCAATTTCATTGGCGCGAACTCTCGCCATAGATGACTCCAGAGGTTCATGCGGACGTTTGGTGAGCGCATCAACGGCATCAATAATGCGGGCTGAAAAGTACCGAGCAAGGTAAGGGAGAGTGACTTCTGTATCCTCTACGGTATCGTGCAATAACGCCACGATCTGTGCTTCTGTGCGAAGCTCTTCAGGGGCAATTTCGCGCACTTTAAAAGCAACCCGTCGCGGATGAGATATATAAGGCCAACCGTTTTTATCGACCTGTCCAAGGTGGGCGTTGTCAGCGATACTATCCGCGAGACGGATCATTTCTTTGAAATATGAATTCATCGTTGTCTCCTTCATCAACGTGATACTTCTAATGTACTCTGTACGTCATTGTGCTGCGTTACTGCTTGTCATACATCAGAGCTTCTTTGCTTCTAGCTGGATGCATGTGAGATTTTCACATGTTAAAAGACCGGTCTCCAACCCATATATAACTTCCTACTACTGTACGCCCTACCCCTTGAGCATTACGCAAGGAGGGAAGGTTGTCGGCATGGATTGTTCCCCATAGTATATCTTGAGGATTTACTTGAGGTAATTTGAGGAGGTTTTTAATACCGTGACGTAGAACTGCATTCCCTAGCCCTCGTCTGCGAAAAGGCGCATCTAGACATAGCTCTTCGACGCCAAACCCTCTAAGTCCTTGTTCGCCTCTGCGATCTAGAGTCAAAAATCCTGCCGAGGAGTTATCCACTGTAATATGCCAACCTGTTCCTTGACGTATAGCATCTTCAAATGATTCTTCTCCCTGAGGAGTGGCCCACTCAAAAAAATGAGGGTTCTTAACTGCAATAGATTCATATATGCGCTGCGTTTCGTAACTGGCAGCAGAAGCATCAGCAGGAGAAAGCGGGATGAGCTCTACTCGATCATAATTCTTCGGCCACAAGCGTTTGTCTAACTCACCTAGAGCCCCGGCGACAATGTGCATGTCAATAGTTGTTGCACGAGAACCAGGGACTGAACCAAGGCCACGTACAAGCCGATCTACTTTACCTGGCACAAAGAAACGTGTGCATATAGGACGGAAGCTTTCATAGTGGCGAAGCAAAGATTGGCTTAGAGCTGCGATATAGACTGTAGCACAAGGAATATTCGTAGCTATTACATCTATAAAAGGTCGATTCAGATCTTGCCCACGGTATCGAATTCCTGTAAGCGCTTGGTATGTGGCATGTGAATCCGTTATCGAAAAGAATCTATTGGCCCAGTCTTGTGTGTCTTGCGTAGGTATGTAGTTGAATTGGTTCTGTAGAAGAGGACTTATATGATCTCGATACCCCGCACCAAACTCTGAGGAAGCACGTTCCGTAATGTCTGCCGTGAAGTCTTCTGTACACTGCCGTGAAATCTCTTTGGCAGAGTAGTACATATGGAAATTCCGAGGGACCCAAGAGCGAGAGAGAAAGTCGTGGGCTTGTTCTGCGGGAAGGTTTTCTAGGATAAGCATAGAGACACCCTAACACATGTGATGTGTAACATGCTTATATTCGATTTATGAAACTTATTCTGTTTTAAAAGAGATAAAAATCATAGTATATGAATGTCAAATAACAGATAGTTTTGAAATGCTTTGAGGGTATATCATATCTCTTGCTTAGGATGCTTTGGACTCGCCCCAAATCTAGCGTAGAAATCTGTTGTACGAGGCAGAAACTAACCGAAAACTCAGGTAAACTGGTGGGAACCAAGCATCGGAGACACCATGGCGGAACTCTATAAGAAGTTCACCTCTTTATATCCTTATCCGCATCTGCGGATAGCCCCTGGCGCTCCCAGCAGTTATATTCACCATTTGTATCTTAACCGTTTGGCGGATGGGCGATCCTACGGGTTTACCCCGGTTCTGGTCGTACTTGACGATCTTCTTCTGTCTACTATTCAGAACAATATATCGGCACGCACGAAAAACCCGCCAGCGGATATTAGTGCTGAGTACGTTACATCCTACGCCCAAGATATATTGGCAGAACACCAAAAGCGCCTTGATAAGGATTCATTAGAAATTCTCGTGCATAAAATATTGGCTCGGGCTGACTCGACTTTATTCGAGAACTATTATGAAGGATTTTTAACGTCGCAGGTAACGGTTCCTCGCGGCATTGCACCTGCTCTACGTGCGCCTGCCCATCTGACATTCGTATCAAGCCTGATGAACGAAGATGAGACTCTGGATAATTCAGCTGAGATTATCTTGCTTGAAATCCCTACAACGTCCCCATCAGACGTCTTTGCGTATCTGCCGTTTGGCGGGTGGGAAGACGTCCCAAGTGCGGAAGACATGCTAGCACTCGCGCAGTATTGGTATGAGCGGGATAATGCTATTCCAGCTGTTATTGCAGCAACCTATCTTGAGTTTTACACTGCAGAGCCAATCACAACATTGCGCGACGCCGAGGTGCTTGCTTTAGAGCAGGGGATAATAAGTCGAGCGCTAAAGCCCACGAGTTATGAGGATCTCTCATGTGTCGTGAAAGGGCTTTATAACAAGCCTTCGTGGTTCGTATGGTGGGAATAGTTTTGCTTAGCCGGGAATGATGTTTCTGGTGCCGTAAAAGAAAATTCCTTTTTAGAGTTCCAAGCCCCGTGCGGTTAAAACGTCCCCAGTTATTTGGGCATACCCTACTGTTTGTACCACAAGAGGTACAAGAAGCCTCCATGCGGAACGCTTAGGTAAACCGCGTGCGTGAGCGGCATGTTGTAAAGCTCCCCAGCTATCCATAATGGCGGGGATAGACCGTATGACCAGAGCAAGCATTAGTCCCACGCGTTCAGGAGATATACCTAGAAGTTTAAGTGGTGTGAGTAACCAGATGATTCCGTCAAGTACAAGAGGTAGCGGAGTAGTCGTAAGAAGAATCCGTGAGATTAGGACGGCGTCTAGCATAGTGCACATGACGTCTACCGCATTTTGCCACGTACCCCAAAAGAGATAATAAAGCCCTAAAAGAATTATAAGCCATCGCAGCGTATAGACGATTTTTAAGAGCGTGCGGATGCGCATCCCAGCTGACCAAGACAAGATAAAACAAAAGAACAGAACGTATAGTGCTACTTCCCAACCGGTCACCGCGAGCGCGAGCAGTAAACAAGCGCAGAGGCTGCTCTTGCCCCAAAGCGGCGTGCGATGCAACAGCGAATTCCCCGGAGCGTAGCTTCCAATAAGTAAACTGCCGAGGAACGTCGTATGATGCAACCTATGAGCGGTTCGATTCACGCAGTTATATCCTTCCTGGACTACCCGAGTTGTATATCATACAGAGGGGTTTTCGTTGGGAAAGCCTTGTTCACAATATAAACGGTATTGTTGAACCGCTTCGTGCGCTTCGCCATGGTATATAAGCTCTCCATTATGGATAATGACTGCTTCATCGCATGTCTCCGCCAAGCCGAGGTCGTGGGTACTGATAATAAGCATCTGATTGAGACTATTCAGAAGGTTTATCAGCCGTGTTCGATTACGTAGATCAAGAAGAGTCGTAGGCTCATCAAGTAAGAGGATTTGTGGTTCTACCGCTAAAATCCCAGTGAGGGCTACAAGTTGTTTCTCTCCGCTGGAGAGAGAAAAAATGCTCTGATCAGCCTTGTCGTCGAGACCTTGTTGAGCAAGCAGCTTATGTGCTTGCTCTAGGCGTTGAGTTCGGTTGAGAGAGCTATGCCGACGGAGGCTAAGCTCTAGATCTTCGAGAACTGTAGGCATGATAAGCTGCGCATCTGGGTTAGCGAAGAGCATACCTATAGACCGACGAGTTATCTGTGGACATTCGGAGATATCTACTCCACATACCTTTATGATTCCCTGGGAGGGTCGAGTAATACCGTTAAAAAGCCCTAAAAAGGTTGACTTTCCCATGCCGTTAAGCCCAATAACCGCAGTTTTAGGTGCGGTTAAAGAGACTGATACATGGTCGATAATATTTCGAGTTTGTCCGTGAGCGTTTTCAGCTGACACGGTAACTGCATCAAGTTCAAGGGACGGGGGAGCGGACGGCATCGTTGGTGCTTCGCGCTCAATTTTGGCGCTACTTTTCTTGGAAAAAAACATCCTCAATTACCTGCGAGCTTTTGAGCGCACTAACCCAGGAAATGCCCGATGCACAGCAGACGCCACGATAGACGCAACGATAGATTTAAGAAGGTCTGGAAGAGCAAATGAAGCCGCGATGACAAACGCATGGGTAAATTCCATATGTCCGTTGGTCATAAGCCCTAAGATACCTCCTGCAGAAATTACCACGAAGCCTACCATAGCGCAGAAGATGCACAGGATAGCGGTAAGCCAGGAATTGAGCTTTCTACGGATTACTGTATAAGCTAGCGTCCCAGCCAATAACGCGCCCAGAGGATAGGCTAGAAGATAGCCACCGGTTGGCGTCGCAAGCGTACCAAACCCTGAAGCACCTTTAGCAAAGATTGGTAGCCCTAGACACCCTAACAGTACGTAGAGGAGAGTTGCTATAAAAGCTCGAAAACCACCGAGTACTAGAGCGGTGGTGTAGATAGCGAAAGGGCCAAGAGCTAAAGGAATCGGGACACCTGGGATTGGTAGCGCCAGAGGACTAAGAACCGCGATAAATGCTGCGAAGACTGCTATAAGAGCTATATTGCGCCCTGGTGATTGATCTGGGGCATAAGAGTTAGGCACGAGAGTTGATCCTTAAAAATATGAAGTCGTGTGTGGCTGATTATGACGTTCGGTGTCAAAATCGAGGGTAGTACCGCCCTCGACGCCGCTGGGGTCTTATATATTCTTATATACCTTCCTACCATAGAAAACGCATATGTAACATATATGACGTTTTACGGAGACTATCGGGTGTCAGCGTCTTCTAGCGTAACTCACGTAGAATAGATGGGTTGTTAAACTCCTCATTCACTAACTGTTTTGTTGATTCTCGGAAGGGACATGTTGTGATTTCAGTACAGAATTTAGAGCTCCGCGCGGGTGCCCGTCTGTTAATGGAAGATGTAACCTTTCGGGTAGATAATGGGGACAAGATCGGTTTAGTGGGGCGTAATGGGGCCGGGAAAACCACTATGACAAAAGTCTTGGCGGGATTAGCTCTACCAGCAGAAGGTACAGTCACCCGGTCCGGCTCTATCGGATACCTTCCTCAAGACCCCAAAGTCGATGATATGACTCAACTGGCGCGTGATCGTATTCTTTCAGCCCGCGGACTTGACGGAGTAGCCAAGAAAATGCGCCAAGCTCAAGAAGATATGGCGAGTGAAGATGAGAGCATACGTACAAAGGGTATGCGGCGCTATGATCGTCTTGAGGCTGAGTTTATTGCTGGCGGTGGCTATGCCGCAGAATCTGAAGCCGCAGTTATAACCTCCAACTTGGATCTGCCTGAACGAGTACTCGCGCAACCTCTTGAGACTCTATCTGGTGGGCAGCGTCGTCGTGTGGAGTTAGCACGTATCTTGTTTTCAGCTGCCGATACGATGCTACTTGATGAACCAACAAACCATTTGGATGCGGACTCCATTTTATGGTTGCGTGAGTTCCTGAAAAATTTTTCGGGTGGTTTGCTGGTTATTAGCCACGATGTTGAGCTCATGGAGCTGGTAGTTAACCGTGTGTTTTATCTTGATGCAAATCGTTGCGTGATTGACCAGTACAACATGGGGTGGAAGAACTATCTGAGCCAGCGTGAGCAAGATGAACATCGTCGTAAGCGTGAGCGTGCTAATGCTCAGAAGAAAGCTCAAGCACTCATGGAACAGGCTAATAAAATGCGGGCAAAGGCAACTAAAGCCGTGGCGGCTCAACAGATGATAAAGCGTGCTGAACGTATGATGCGGGGGCTGGAAGACGAACGCCAAACAGATAAAGTTGCTGCTATCCGCTTTCCTGAACCTGCCCCGTGCGGTAAGACCCCGCTGTCTGCACAAAGTCTTTCAAAATCCTACGGCTCACTTGAAATTTTTACCGATGTTGATCTGGCTATTGACCGTGGTTCTCGTGTTGTCGTCTTGGGGCTGAATGGTGCTGGTAAAACTACTTTGCTACGTATGTTAGCTGGCAACACTGCTCCTGACACCGGCGAAGTTGTCTATGGGCATGGAGCTAAGATCGGGTATTTCGCGCAGGAACATGAGATTCTCGATGGTGAGCGAACTGTTTTAGAAAATATGAAATCTGCCGCGCCGGATCTTGATGATACGCGGGTACGCACTATCCTCGGTTCATTCCTTTTTTCTGGTGACGATGTGGAGAAATCAGCAGGTGTACTTTCCGGAGGGGAGAAAACTCGTCTTTCATTAGCAACTTTGGTCGCTTCGAGCGCCAATATACTTCTCTTGGATGAACCGACTAACAACCTTGATCCTGCATCTCGTAAAGAGATTCTGAACGCGCTCAAAGCCTATAAAGGCGCTATCGTTATGGTATCCCACGACGAAGGAGCTGTGGAGGCTCTAAACCCCGAACGTGTTCTTTTGCTTCCGGACGCAGTTGAAGACCTCTGGTCGAAGGAGTATCAGGATCTTATCTCACTTGCCTAGACGCAATCTGCTCTTAGGACAAGGAAAAGGTGTTTACCTAGGCATCTGTATGTGATGTAACGCGTGGGAATGCTCCTAACCTTTGTGGGTATAGGTGTGTATGTAAACTGGCGCATAAGTGAAAGTGCTATGAAACTTTGAATATATCCTTAGAGCTTTCGCATATTATGTTGGCTATGTGGGATTTTCCGGCTAGGAGACCCCCTCTTTACTTGATTTAATGATATATTGTGTGGGTTTTATAAAAATATAGTGTGTATCTGCCTACATTGTGGGTTTTTGGCTGGAAAACCAATACATGAGCGGGTTAGACTTGAGTTGTTCCCGCAAATGCGAGGATGCAAAAGCACAGATTTTCGACTCTGACGAGCCGGATTAGCGCAGGTAGAGAGATTCTATCTGATCGTAAAAGGAGAACAGCCTATGCATAACACTGAGTACGAAAAGTACCCCACCTCCGGTGAAGAGAACGTCGAGGTTGACGTCTTCTGGCCCATCCAGGACGCTTAAGTCTTGGCAAGACTGAGGTAAAAAGGTTTTATCTCCCGCTCCTAACCATATGGTTAGGAGCGGGAGATTCTTTGTTTGATGCTCAAGAAATAATAAAGTTATGGAGTGGGTAAGGGCAGAAACCTAAAAGAGCTGCCGTGTACCAAACGATATAACAGGTTAGGCAGAGAATAAGGACCTTTTCCCGGATGCTTCCTGCATCACCTAAAAGTGGGAGTGCCATGTAGCCGCTTTTCTTCCAGAGGGAAGAGGCAACAAGTGGTTTAACCGTAATGGGATATAGCGGGAGAATACCTCGGGTGGTCAGTGCGTCACCTATAACATGTAAGGTTGCGCCCACTGAAATGGCCCAGGGAAGAAGCTCTAAAGAATGAGTGGTATACGCAGCATAGCCTAGGGCGCAAGCCCCAATCCAACCTCCTGGAGCTCCTAAAATCCGCAAAGCCAGACCTCCTGAGAATGCGGCGAGAGCAAGGGACAACCACGGAATACTTTGGTAAGTGAGTGTACTGCCAAAGTATGCGATAGCCCAGAACGCGATGATCCCTAAAATTGAGTGCGTTCCCTTTCGGTGCCCTCCACTGATAAGGCCTACAATCCGGGCGATCCAACCTGATACAGGAGGTATAGAACGAGCGATAGAACCATTATGGTGGTCGATATCTGGTAATACTCCTGCGCCAGCACAGGCAAGGGTTGTAACAATGAGGGTAGGAGTATTAGGGATTTGGATTACACCAAGTTCTGAGAGAACCAACCAGCCAGCGGCAGCGCTGACGGTATGAGAATAACCCATCATGTGTGACGAAACCCCTCGTATTATTTCGAAACTATATATGAGATCTTAGATCCAGTATACAGGGAAAATTCGAAAAAGGTTTCGATTTTTATGGTGGGTTACTTCCATATCCCTGCAGGAAAGCCTGGCGGTTACGGCCGTTCTAACCTGTCCAGGAAAGCGTCTTCTTCCTCTTCATCGGTCAGACGCGAGTGTTTCTTGGCAGGGCGGGGGCGTACAATAGATTTCATATGAGAAGGCATATCGTCGATCATATCCATCTTGCGAAGCACAACGGTTTCATCCTCATGCCCAATATAACTGCCATCCTCGGCATAGAACTGCCTATAATAGCGTTCTAGCTCCTGGGCTACCTGAGCATCTAATTCATCATTACGAACTTTTTGCCGTGCACTCCAGGCATAAACAGCATAAATAAGAACTGCAAAAGCATACCATTGCATAGAATAGGACAGATTAGGTCCATTATCGAGTTCAGGTTCGGATTTCTGTACAGGCCGTTGCACAGGCGTAGGTTCTTCAGAGTCCAGCAGACCGTAAGCCCCAGCGGCAACAGGTAAATGCGTACGTTCGCCGATTTCCTGAAGGTTGATAGACGCGACTTGGCCTTCGGGAGCATCCTTACCTGTAGTGCTCTCTCCTTGGTGGACTCGCGCCACAACAATAACATCATTTGCTGGTGGCGCAGGGACTTCGGTGCTGGGACGTGAAGCATCTGAAGAACTTGCCGACATCCAACCCCTATTGATAATGACTATTTCACCAGTATCTGCACGAAAAGGGACCAATACTTCGAACCCATTTTGTCCCTGATAAGGACGGTTGCGTACCAGTAGCTGTTGATCGGCGATATACCGACCACGAAGGGATACAGGGTGCCACTGCGACCCCGAATCAAAGTCTTGAAAAATTGTAGGATGGTCTTGGAAACTATAGGGAGTTGCGTGATAATTCTGCACGATTAGTGAGTTACGCCAATCTAAAGCCTCTTTTCGGCTCATCTGCCAACCAGCTAGATAAACACAGATTATCGAGAAAATAATGCACAGCACGAAAGAGCCTATCCACTTACCCGTGAAGAGAAAACGGTATGCACCCATAGCGAATTCCTCATGCCTTTCGAAGCTGATATGAGCCTATAAAAATAGATGTGTATATAGAGACG